>NZ_QUEC01000001.1:164429-422643 GCF_003478095.1 Clostridium sp. AF34-10BH | reverse complement strand
TGCCGCGTTTCTTATACCCTGCCAAGGGCTACGGGGATTTGATAGCATTTCTTCACTAACTCTCAATTTAGTACTCTTCCGCAATATCAATCTCTTCCTGCTCGGCAGCTGTCGTGTCTGCAGAGTAGGGTGTTCTGTGGAGGTATGCCAGCCAGTAACCACATCCTACGATCCCAGCACCACCAACGATGTTGCCAAGAGTAATAGGCAGCAGGGCTTTTACGAGGAAATTGAACCAGGTCAGGCTCTCTGCTGCAATGCCGTAGACCTGCGCTGTCAGAAGACCGCATACACCGAAATACATATCTGCGATACTGTGCTCGAAGCCGCATAATACAAATAGCATCACGGGCCAGTAACTGGTCAGAAGCTTGCCGGAGACCCGCTTCGCAGCAAAGGACATCCATACCGCGATGCACACCAGAATATTACACAGGATACCTCTTACGAAAGCCTCACCCACACTTAAATTCGTCCGGGATGCCGCGGCATTAACAATGGCCTGTGCCAGCTGCTCTCCGAAAAGATCCGGTGTCCGTCCCACCACTACCAGTACTGCCACAAAAGCAGCACCGAGGAAGTTGCCGATGTAAACAAACAGCCAGTTTTTCAGCATCTTCCATACCGTGACTTTCTTCTCCAGCACTGCCAGTATGATCAGATTGTTGCCGGTGAATAGCTCGCTGCCCGCTACCAGTACCATAGCCATACCCGCTGGGAATACCGCAGCGCCTACCAGCTTCGCCACCGATGCGATGCCGATGGTGCTGGATGCCGTAGTCGAAGCAATTCCTGCAAAACCGATGAACATACCGGCAAAAAATCCCAACAGAATCGTCTTAAAGATCGACAGATTTACCTTATGGATCCCGACTTCTATATAATTTCTTGCAATTTCCAAAGGTGAATGCATAACCAAATTCCTCCTTATCCTTTTTGAACAGTTCCATCTTGCCATATTTCCAAAACTCTTGCAAGCAAATCCGAAAAGAATATTTCCCTCTCTTGATTTTCGCACGTTAATTTGCTATAGTGTTTAAAGGACAAACGGCCATCTTCCGACTTTGTCATACTATTTATTAGCAGCAAATAGCAGAATCGAGGAAATCTACATGAGTACTCTTACATTTGGTTTTATCGGTCTGGGTCTGATCGGCGGTTCCATCGCCCGGGCGATCCGTCAGAATCTCCCTCAGTCTCAGATCATTGCATACGATATCAATGCAGATACCCTGCGGGAGGCTGCCCAGTGTGGTGTTGCCAACGTGATCACCACAAGGATCGATGCTTCCTTCTCCGACTGCGACTATCTTTTCCTCTGTGCTCCGGTACAGAAAAATGACGAGAACCTCTCAGCTGTAAAAGAAATTCTCTCACCAAAGACCCTGCTCACTGATGTGGGAAGTGTCAAGAGTGAGATTCATACAGAGATCAAAAAAGCCGGTCTGGAAGGACAGTTTATCGGCGGTCATCCCATGGCCGGAAGTGACCGTATAGGCTTTATCAATTCCAAGGCCGTTCTTTTGGAGAATGCCTATTACATTCTCACGCCCACGGATTCCGTTCCGGAAAACAAAGTCACGGATTATAAAAATCTTGTACAGCAGCTGGGTGCCATCCCTATGATTCTGGAGCCGGCACAGCATGATTACGTTACTGCAGCTGTCAGTCATCTCCCCCATATCATTGCCGCATCTCTGGTAAATCTGGTGCGGGACAAGGATTCTGCGGACGGACTGATGAAGATGATCGCTGCCGGAGGTTTCAAGGACATTACCAGAATTGCCTCTTCTTCCGCTGCGGTATGGCAGCAGATCTGCCTGACCAATACAGAAAATATCTCGACACTGTTGTCCTCCTACATTGCTTCCCTGCAGGGGATCCAGCAGGAATTAAATGCCAAAAGCGGTGATGACCTGTATGAACTGTTCGACAGTGCCAGAATCTACCGGGATTCCTTCATCAACACTGCCAGCGGTCCGTTAAAATCTTCTTATGCAATCACCATTGACATTGCCGACGAACCCGGTGAGATTGCCGCCGTGGCTACGATTCTTGCCCTGAAAAATATCAGTATCAAAAACATCGGCATCGTCCATAACCGAGAGTACGAAGGCGGCGTTCTGCGCATTGAATTCTATCAGGAAGAAGCCATCGAGAGATCCACAAAGATTCTTTGCGAAAAGGGCTACAGTCTGCACAACAGGAAGTAGAAACCCTGTACCTGGCTCATCGCACTACACAAAAAGAGATCACCTACAAAGTGATCTCTTTTTCCTTATCTTTCCGCTTCTGTTTCCTTCGCCGCACTATTTTCTCCACACAGACACATACGAGCAGTCCAAACGCACCGCCACAGGTATCCAGCACCACATCCGCAAAACACCCATAGCGTCCTGGGACAAATAACTGATGGAACTCGTCCGCTCCGGCGGAGACAAACACCCAGAGTACGATCAGCAGATACAGTTTCCGGTTCCTCTCCTTCCAGGGTCTCCACACACCGTACAGCAGCACTCCCATACATGCATACTCGGAGAAATGAGCCAGTTTACGGATTGGATGTTCAAAATAAGCTGCCATACTGTCGATCACATTCTGTGTCCAGTGTTTCCCGGAAATAGCATTCAGAAGCTCCGCACATTTTTCTGAGATCATAGAACTCAGTGAGCCTGATTTCTCACCGTCCTGACCAGAAAAAGCGAAAATCAACAGATATAACAGTACAAGTAAAATAGCAGCCACAACACTGACTGCTATTTTTTTCTTATTGTTTTTCATCGTCATTAATCGTCTGGTATACGCGGATTCTTGCTGCATCACTCTCCGACATTCCGATGAAGACAGCCCCGTACGTATAAGAATCTCCCTTCATTTCGATCCTGACGATCTGTAAGAACGCATGCAGCACTTCATGCGTCCAAATCCTCAGTTTCGATTCATACACTGCACCGATACTTAACACTTCCTTGCACAAAAAGCCCACTCCGTTGGGAGATACATCTACGATGTCTATGCTGACTTCCTGCATGTCTCCCTGGTCCAGGCGCTTTACCATCAGGGTGGAACTCATTTCTGTACGCCTGCTTCGTCTTCTTTCTTCCATTATTTTTCTCCTTTTAAGTCAGCGATAAACATAGCGTCTCCAAAGCTGAAAAATCTGTATTTTTCACGGATTGCTTCTTCGTAGGCGTGCAGGATATGTTCTCTTCCCGCAAGTGCCGATACCAACATTACCAGTGTGGACTCCGGCAGATGGAAATTCGTGATCAGTGCATCCAGCACCTTGAAACGATATCCGGGATAAATGAATATCTCGGTATTGTCACAGCCGGGCTGTACCATGCCCTGCTCGTCCGCTGCGCTCTCCACGGTACGGCAACTGGTGGTACCCACGCAGATCACACGCCCCCCATTTTTCTTCGTCTCATTGATGGTGTTCGCCGCTTCTTCCGTCACCTGATAATACTCAGAATGCATATGATGCTCCAGTACGTTCTCTTCCTTTACCGGCCGGAAAGTTCCCAGTCCCACATGCAATGTCACATAAGCGATCTTAATGCCTTTGTCCGCAATCTGCTGCAACAATTCCTGCGTAAAATGCAATCCCGCCGTAGGTGCTGCTGCGGAGCCTTCATATTTGGCATAAACGGTCTGATAACGATTCTTATCCTTCAGCTTATGGGTTATGTAAGGAGGCAGGGGCATCTCTCCCAGCTTGTCCAGCACTTCTTCAAAAATACCCTCATATTCAAAACGTATCAGACGATTACCTTCTTCCACAGTCTCCAGGACTTCTGCCTTTAATAGTCCATCCCCGAAGGTCAGGCGCTGACCGGGCTTGCATTTCCTGCCGGGCTTTACCAGAGTCTCCCAGACATCCGCTTCTTTTCGTTTTAATAGAAGGACTTCCACATGTCCGCCGGTACCTTCCCGTTCTCCCAAAAGTCTCGCTGGAATCACCTTGGTGTTGTTTAACACCAGACAGTCTCCGGGATGCAGATAGTCGATAATATCCCGAAAAATGTGATGAGAGATCTCTCCCGTATTTTTATCCAGTACCAGCAGTCTGGAGGAAGAACGATCCTCAAGCGGGTCCTGTGCGATCAGCTCCTGGGGAAGATCAAAGTAAAAATCGGATTTTTTCAGTTCGGTCGTCTCTGCCATTACAGGCTCGCTCCTTCCACAAATGCTTTATATCCGCGATATGCCTCATATACATCGGCCTTGCTGGTAGCTTCCCACGGTGCATGCATGTTCAGCACTGCCACACCACTGTCGATGACATTCATGCCATACAGTGCCAGAATATATGCGATGGTTCCACCGCCGCCCAAATCGACCTTACCAAGCTCTGCAGTCTGGAAGTTCACCTCTGCTTTGTCGAAGATATGGCGCAAATGTGCCAGATACTCCGCATTGGCATCGTTAGAACCGGACTTGCCTCTGGCTCCGGTGAATTTGTTGATGACCATACCGCCACCTAAGTATGCCACGTTCTTTTTATCGAAGCTGGACGCATAGGCAGGATCAAAAGCACTGCTGACATCGGAAGACAGCATACAGCTATGTGCCAGGCATCTTCTCACGTTCAGTTCGCTGTATTCGCCTGCCAGATTCATCACCTCTGCCACGGCATTTTCAAAAAAATGAGACTGCATGCCGGTAGCACCTACGGAGCCGATTTCTTCCTTATCTACCAGAATACAGCACATGGTACGGTCGGTCACATTGCTGTCCAGCATCGCCTGCATGGAAGTGTAAGCACAGACCCTGTCATCCTGACCGTAAGCCAGTGTCATGCTGCGGTCAAAGCCTGCTTCTCTTGCTTTTCCTGCAGGAACGATCTCCAGCTCTGCGGAAACGAAATCCTCTTCATGAATATCGTAGGTCTCTTTCAGAATATCCAGAACACCTGCCTTTACTGCTTCTTTTCCGGCTTCTTTCTCGTCCTTCTTCTTATCTTTCTTATCGATCAGCAGAGGCTTATTGCCTACGATGATATCCAGAGCTTCACCCTCGATAACCTTTGCTGCCTTTTTCTCCAGCTGCTCCTGTGCCAGATGGATCAACAGATCGGACACGAAGAATACAGGATCATCCTCGTTCTCACCAATATTGATTTCTACACAGGTGCCGTCCTTTTTCACGATGACTCCGTGGATTGCCAGTGGAATGGTCACCCACTGGTACTTCTTCACGCCACCGTAATAATGGGTGTCCAGATAAGCGAATCCACCATCCTCATACAGGGGATTCTGCTTTACATCCAGTCTGGGGCTGTCGATATGGGCTCCGAGGATGTTCATGCCATCTGTCATGGGCTTACGTCCGATCTGGAACATGGCGATGGATTTGTTCATCCATACGCTGTATACCTTATCTCCGGTTTTAAGAGCAGCGCCCTCTTTGATCAGACTCTCCAGTTCACGGTAACCGGACTTCTCAATAGTATTGACAATGGTGTCAATGCACTCTCTCTCGGTCTTACCGTTGTCTAAGAAATCACGATACTGTGCGTTTATTTTCTCCAGCTCTTTTAACTGTTTGGAAGAATAGGTCTCCCAGGTGTTTTTCTTTTCCATATTTATCCTCATTTCCGCATCCGTCTTCCGGATACTCTTTTACTATAATCATAACAGGAGAGGTTCCTCGCCCTCTCCGTATCAGTGTACTACATTTGTGTCCGCAGTTCAATTCCTGTCTGTCAGATTTTCATCCTGCCCCTTAGGATCCCTGTCAATCTCCGTATAATGTTTTTTTCTGCGCTGGATCTTCTTGATCTCCCGGATGCGTCTACGGTTCTCTCTTGCCAGTTCGCTCTTACTGCTGGCATGATTCACCAGTACCCGGTTCACCGGACGGAAATAACGGTTCAGATAAGCACCGATCAGGATGATATACATGCAGAAATACATCCACAACATAATGATCACAATAATGGTCAGACTTCCGTAAATACTATACCCATTTCCATAAGACACATACATGGAAAATCCCCAGGAAAATATACTCCATACTACCGCAGCAAAGCAGGCTCCCGGAACCTGTTCCGTGAATTTCAGCTTTGTGTCCGGGATATATGTATAAATCAGGCCAAACAAAAGAATCAGCACCGCCCATACGAACAGAAAGCGGAAATTCATCAGGAGACTCACAAACATCTGCAGCTGCGGAATCCTATGTAATGCAATATCCACCAGCTGATTACCAAATACCATGAAAAACAGTGACAAAATCAACACTACAAGCATGATCAACGTATAAAAGCTTGCAATAAAACGGATCACGAAGTAATTACGCTTCTCGTCCACACCATTGACCGCATTTAATCCCCGCATCAGTGCCATGACACCCTTCGCCGCCGACCAGACCATAGCGATCAGAGCCACCGGCAGAATTCCCACAGAACTCTCATACACATCAACGACCAGACTCTCCACCATGGCATCTGCAATATCCGGCGTCACATCCGTCAGCGCCGTGACCAGATTCTGCTCCGTCACCGGGGTATAAGGAATCACCGCACAGACTACCATCAGCATCGGAATCACCGACAAAAACAGGAAAAAGGCTGTACTCGATGCATAAGCGCTGATATTCTGTTTTTTCATCTGGCTGGAAAAATCACGCCAGATGCTGATTATTGTCCTGAGCATATCTCGCATCCTTCATAGAAAAAGTTAAGGATCTGTTCCGCGCCAAGCCCCTGTAGTGCCATATTTTTGGCACCGTTCTGGCTCATTCCAACGCCATGGCCGAATCCACCGCCGATAATGTTATATCCTACCACATTTTTCTTATCATGGCTAGGTTCAATCACAAAAAATGCACTGGGAAGGAGATTCGGCATGGCCACCTCACTACCATCCTGCCTTACCACCTTCGTAACCCCGTCACAAAGTACTGCTCTGATATTATATTCCGAGATCACCTTAAAGGTTCCTTTGTCCGTGACAATGACCATTTCGTCTGCCACACCACCGGGGCCACGTTTTACAACGGAGATATCGTTTACTTTTGAAAAAGCTTTTATATTTTGACTGACATAGTCATCGTCCTTCAGAGTCAATATTAACTTTCCGTTGGCTTCATAACGTTTCTTCAGCGTCTCCACTATCCGATCCACATCAATCTCTTTTACCGTATATGTCCAGCGGTACCAGCCTTCCTGCGCTTCATAATCTTCCGCATGTGTCTCCGTGATAAAATCCCGGAAAGCCTCTTCTTCCCTCAGGTCCTCTGGACCTGCATCTCCGTTTACCTCATTGCTGTCTGCCGCGATTACCCCACCGTCCGTCTGCATCAGGCTCTCCGGATTCAGCCGGCTACTCTTCAGATAATCAAGTGCCTCCGCCTCCGCTGTCTTCCATACATTTGCCGTAGTTCCCACGCCACAGGAGGTAGAGTAATAATAAGTGTTCGCCACCGTTCCTTCATCTGTCAGGATCATCTGTCCGTAGGTCTCCTTCACCGCCGTGGTAGCACTGTCAGCTTCTGTGATATTATTGTAGACCTGATAGGAAGTGCTGTCGTCCACATGGGCGCCGTACCGGGGATAGCCCGCCCGCAGCATATGTCCGTAGGCATAGGTCCTGGCACAGATAGCCTGTGCTTTCAGGGCTTCCAGTGGGTAGGATGCCGGCATTTCACTTGGCACTACACTGTAGAGATATTCTTCCAGCGGAAGCTCATTTACCACTGCAATTCCGTCTGCGGTCCGCAGCAGCTCTATATGCCCTCTGTAAGAAGGTGTTCCCTGACTTCGATTCACATTGATCAGCCGTACCCGGCCGGTCAGCACTGTCGGTACTATACGGATCCGTTCTCCCACGAAATAATCGCTGTCCGTGTCAATGGTCACCTCGTCTCCCCTGGAAAACAATTCTTCCTGCATTTCCTCACCGGTTCCGTACTGTAGTAGAAAATCACTTTCCGCCGTCAGTGTCACCGTCTGGTGCAAAACATCCGAAAAATCCGAAGTTTTGATCAATACCCGGATTTTGTCCATGTTATCTTCTCTGGCCAGCAGGATACCGCAGATCTCGTCATTTTCACGAATAAAGTCCGCATCCATATAGCCGAATCGCAGATCTTCAATGGTACACATGGTAAGCTCCCGGTACAGGCGATACCCTTTGTAATCCTCAGCCAACGGGATCCGGCCCCTGCCCTCGATCTCGATACCGCTTTCATCTGCCGACAGTACCCGGCCTGTGAACTTCTCTGTTTTCAGGATAACGGCACTCACGAGGTCATCCGTAAGTTCCACATCTGCCAGCTGTTCCCGCATCTGGTCCGGTGTCGGCAGCCTGCCTGCCTCATTCGCCTCTGTATCCAGATCATAGGTCTCTCTTACTCCGTCACAGAATAAAGTGATCTGCCCAGCTTCCGCCTCCGTGATCCAGACGTTTTTCAATTCCCGTACTACTGGAATATGCTGAGGCAGGGCCTCTTCTGTCTCCGGTGCCCCCGGCTCCTCCCGACCGCAGCTATGTAACAAATTTATCAGAAGTAAAAAAAGAAGAAATGCCGTACCTAACACACACAGGTATTTCTTCCACTGTATTCTCTGTTCTCTGGAAAGTTTATAATAATTCTCAAGCAGTCTGTTTTTCTTCAAATCATTTCCCGCCTATTCAGAATCTGTTTTATGACTTTAAAAGAGCAGTCCCAAAGGACTGCTCTCTCTTTTGTATTGTTATCCCCAAAATGCCGCCTCTTACCTTTTGACTCCTAGCAATGCTAGGTGGGTAACCGCAACCAACCTTTTGCCTTCCCTTCCAATCCTCCTTGCGGAGTGAGGGCTTGACAGCCACTTGGCAATATAGGAATCCCGTTTAAAGTAAATGTAGGTTCAAAACTGGTAAGAGTTATCGTACATCTCAGGTTAAGTATATTATAGCGAGTTGAGCTCCATTTTACAACTGAAATTTTTACCAATATTATTATCTGCAAAAAAGGCTGTCTCCGAAGAGACAGCCTTCCATATTTGCATTTGTCTGTAAAGTAAGATTACAGCTGAGGACCAGCAGCAACCAGAGCCTTACCAGCATCATTTCCTTCGTATTTAGCGAAGTTCTTGATGAATCTCTGAGCCAGATCCTTTGCCTTCTCTTCCCACTGGGAAGGATCAGCGTAGGTATCTCTGGGATCCAGAATACCGGTGTCAACACCAGTCAGCTCGGTAGGAACTTCGAAATCGAAGTAAGGGATCTTCTTGGTAGGAGCGGTCTTGATAGCGCCATCCAGAATAGCATCGATGATACCACGGGTATCCTTAATGGAGATACGCTTGCCGGTTCCGTTCCATCCGGTGTTAACCAGGTATGCCTTAGCACCGTTCTTCTCCATCTTCTTAACCAGCTCTTCTGCATACTTGGTAGGATGCAGCTCCAGGAATGCCTGACCGAAGCAAGCAGAGAAGGTAGGGGTAGGCTCGGTAATACCACGCTCGGTACCAGCTAACTTAGCTGTGAAACCGGACAGGAAGTAGTACTGGGTCTGCTCCGGAGTCAGAATAGATACAGGAGGCAGTACACCGAATGCATCAGCAGACAGGAAGATTACGTTCTTAGCTGCAGGTGCGGAAGAAATAGGACGTACGATATTCTTAATATGGTTGATAGGATAAGATACACGAGTATTCTCGGTAACGCTCTTATCGTTGAAATCAATCTTGCCGTCAGCATCAACGGTTACGTTCTCAAGCAGAGCATCTCTCTTGATTGCGTTGTAGATGTCGGGCTCGGAATCCTTGTCCAGGTTGATAACCTTAGCGTAGCATCCACCTTCGAAGTTGAATACGCCGTTGTCATCCCAGCCGTGCTCGTCATCACCGATCAGCAGACGCTTAGGATCGGTAGACAGGGTTGTCTTACCGGTTCCGGACAGACCGAAGAAGATTGCAGTGTTCTCACCGTTCATATCGGTGTTTGCGGAGCAGTGCATGGAAGCAATGCCCTTCAGAGGCAGGTAGTAGTTCATCATGGAGAACATACCCTTCTTCATCTCTCCGCCGTACCATGTGTTAACAATAACCTGCTCGCGGCTGGTGATATTAAATGCTACACAAGTCTCGGAGTTCAGACCCAGCTCCTTGTAATTCTCAACCTTAGCCTTGGATGCGTTGTAAACTACGAAATCGGGCTCGAAGTTCTTCAGCTCTTCCTCGGTGGGTTTGATGAACATGTTGGTTACGAAATGAGCCTGCCAAGCTACCTCAACGATGAAACGGATAGCCATGCGGGTGTCCTTATTAGCACCGCAGAATGCATCTACAACGAACAGTCTCTTGTTGGACAGTTCCTTCTTAGCGATATCCTTTACAGCAGCCCATGTTTCCTGAGACATACGATGGTTGTCGTTCTTGTACTCATCAGAAGTCCACCATACAGTGTTCTTGGAGTTTTCATCTTCAACGATGAACTTATCTTTGGGAGAACGTCCTGTATATATACCGGTCATAACATTTACCGCACCGAGTTCGGTCTCCTGACCTTTCTCGTAGCCTTTCAGTTCAGGCTTCATCTCTTCTTTGAATAATTCTTCATAAGAAGGATTGTGAACGATTTCTGTGGTTCCGGTGATGCCGTACTTGCTTAAATTGATCTCTGCCATCTTACATTAACCTCTTTCCTTTAAATTTATGTGTGTCTTTATCTTCTGCCACATCGTCTGTATTATCTCAAACCCCAGTAAAAAAGTCAAGAAACCGCTAAAAATTTTATACTGATTTTATATTCTCTTTACTTTACCCTGGTTTCCTTGGCCAGCCACTCTTTTTCTTCCTCATTCAGATAGGGAGAAATCTTCTCGTATACAGTCTTCTGATACTCGTGCAGATACTTTTTCTGGGTATCGTTCAGATACTTTTCATCAATGGCTTCTCTGTCGATGGGTACCCATGTCAGGGTCTCGAAATGCATGAACTGACCATACTCGTTCTTCACATCATTTTTCGCCACCATAACATTCTCGATGCGGATACCGTGGCTGCCCTGAATATAGATGCCGGGCTCATTGGTGATATCCATACCATCCTCAAACACTGCCTCCACCATACCTCCGGTGAATCTCCAGCGCATGTTCTGGGGACCTTCGTGCACATTCAGAATATAACCTACGCCGTGTCCGGTACCGCACTGGTAATCAATGTCCATATCCCAGATAGGCTGTCTTGCCAGAATGTCCAGATTCCGTCCGGTACAGCCGTAGAGCCAGTGGGCATGGGTCAGCTGCATCACTGCCGCTGCTACCATGGTGTAATGCTTTTTGATCTCTTCGGAAATGGGACCTAAAACGATGGTTCTGGTCACATCGGTGGTACCTCCCAGATACTGTCCGCCGGAATCTACCAGAAGCATTCCTTCCGGCTCCAGAGTCGCACAGTTGTCCGGGGTTGCTTCGTAATGCATCATGGCTGCATTGGACTTGTAACCTGCGATGGTCGGGAAGGACAGATCTAAGAATTCCGGGATCTCTCTTCTCTTCTGTTCCAGATAGTCCGCTGCGGTCACCTCAGTGATCTTCTCTTTGCCCACATGGGTCTTCAGCCAGTAGATAAATTTCGTTACGGCCACGCTGTCCTTTAAAAAGATCTCCTGCATTCTCGCAAGCTCTACCGGATTCTTAATGGCCTTTAACAGTTCGGTGGGGTTCTTGCCCTCTACTAACTTCTGATTCTTCTGCAATGTCTTGTATAAAGTATAGCTGCAATATCTGTTGTCCACGAGGATCGCATTGCCCGCAGGGAGTGCCTTCAGGAAATCTACGACGGTGTCGTATTCCTTTACCTCGATACGATGAGCTGCCAGGTATTCCGTCACCTGTGCATCCAGTGCTTTCTGCTGGATAAACAGAGTTGCGGACTCTTCTGTAATATAGGCATAGGACATTGCTACCGGATTGCATTCCACATCACAACCGCGGATATTGAAGAGCCACATCAGATCATCCAGTTTGGTCAGAAGCAGTGCATTGGCACCGTCCTTCGCCATCTTTTCTCTGGTCTCTGTCAGTTTTTCCTCTACGCTCTTACCGGCGATTTTCTCATCCAGTACGGTTACTTTTCCGGCAGGAAAATCCGGTCTGTCTGTCCAGATGCTCTCTGCCAGATCCTTCTCATAAGCGATGCGGATCTGCTTCTTTTCCAGTACCTTTTCGTATTTTTTGCCGTCCATGGCAGCGATAACTCTGCCATCAAATCCTAAAGTCTGTCCCTGCTGCATGTTCTGCTCCAGGAATTCCTCGATGGTGGGAACTCCCTCCTGTAACATACGGAACAGTTCTACGGTCGTTCCTTCCAATTCTGCTTCTGCCTGGATGAAATATCTGCCGTCAGTCCACAGTCCCGCGCCGTCTTTCCAGACTACCAGTGTGCCGTTGGAACCGGTAAAATTGCAGAAATATTCTCTTACTTTAAAATAATCGTTTACATATTCGGAATTATGAAAATCCGCTGTGGGCATCATATAGAAATCAATGCCCTCTTCCTGCATCTTCTTCCGAAGAAGTGCAAGTCTGTCCTGAATCACTTTGTTTTCCATGTTATCTCCATTCTATATATCAGTTAATCAATACCCTTCCGTAAGTTCACCCTTGCAGAGTCCTACAGCTCTGGAAGTACCGATTCTTTCACAGCCAAGTCCTAAGAACATTTCCAGATCTTCCATGCTGGATACGCCGCCTGCCGCTTTGATCTTTACGTTAGGGCCAATGTATTTCTTGAACAGTTCCACATCCTCCTTCGTGGCGCCGCCGGTTCCGAAGCCGGTGGAAGTCTTGATAAAGTCCGCTCCGGCATTGGTCACTGCCTTACACATGGCGATCTTCTCTTCCTCGGTCAGATAGCAGGTCTCAATGATCACCTTGAGGATATGATGTCCGCACTCTTTCTTCAGTGTACGGATCTCTTCCTCCACCTTGTCAAGCAACCCGTTCTTCACATCGCTGATATTCACTACCATATCGATCTCGTTGCAACCATCCTCCAGTGCCTTACGCACCTCGGCCACCTTGGCTTCCGTCACACTGTATCCTAAGGGGAATCCTACTACGGTACAGATATTGATTTTGTCTCCGTAAGTGTCATGGATTCTCTTGATATAGCAAGGGGGCACACATACGCTGGCGGTATGATACTGAATCGCCTCATCGCATAATTTCTGGATGTCCTCCCAGGTAGCAAAGGCTTTCAACTGGGTATGATCCACTTTTCCAAGCATTTCTTTTGCAGTCATGTTGTTCTCCTTCCGGTATCTATTTTCATATTATTGTTACAGTCTGCTAACCTTACCTATTATAGCAAAGAACCCCCGCAAGATAAAGGATAAAGTTTTTACACAAAAACAATACCGCCCAGAAAGCCGTTGACGTGACTTGGGCGGTATCTCACTAATTTTTAATTCTTAACTACATTCCAAGAAAACTCTTCACCGTGTCTTTCATCTTGTCCACGTCACACTGGGTATCGTGCAGCACCGGTGCGGTACGGATTTCTTCGATGGCATTGGGTACTTTCACCTTGGCAATCTTAGACAGTTCATCCACCAGTTCAAAGTCACCCATGGCATCATACTTGATGTCAATGGCATCCATAACGCTTCTGGTGAACTTGAAGGGGCTTGCGGTGGAAGCGATCACGGTGGTCTTGTGATCTCCGGTCTCAACCACATACTTGCCGTACACTGCGGAAGCTACTGCGGTATGGGTATCGATGACATAACCGCATTTTTCATACAGACGGCGGATCTCTGCGGCGGTCTCCGCTTCGCTTGCAAAGTTGCCGTAGAAGTCAGCCAGCTGTGCCTTCATCTCTTCGGTGATCTCGTATTTGCCGTTGCCGGACAGAGCGCTCATCAGCTCACGGTTCTTGTCTGCATCATTGCCTGCAATACGGTAGATCAGACGCTCCAGATTGCTGGAGATCAGAATATCCATGGACGGTGAAGTGGTCAGTACGAATTCTCTGTTGCGGTCATAGGTGCCAGTGCGGAAGAAATCATACAATACCTTATTGTCATTGGAAGCACAGATCAGCTTATCGATGGGCAGTCCCATATTCTTCGCATAAAATGCAGCCAGAATATTACCGAAGTTGCCGGTGGGAACCACAACATTGATCTTCTCACCCTCTGTGATCTTACCATCTTTTAATAATTGTGCATACGCATAAACATAATAACAAATCTGAGGTACCAGACGTCCGATGTTAATGGAGTTCGCAGAGGAAAACTGGAAGCCCTTCTCATCCATTTCTTTTGCCAGTTCCTTGTCGGAGAAAATCTTCTTCACACCGGTCTGGGCATCATCGAAATTACCGTGAATGCCTACCACAAAAGTATTGGCACCCTTCTGGGTCACCATCTGCTTCTCCTGAATCGGGCTGACACCGTTCTTCGGGTAAAATACGATGATCCGGGTACCCTTGACATCGGCAAAGCCTGCCAGAGCTGCCTTACCGGTATCACCGGAAGTAGCAGTCAGGATCACGATCTCATTCTTGATATTATTCTTACGGGCGGAAGTGATCATCAGGTGAGGTAAAATGGAAAGTGCCATATCCTTGAACGCAATGGTGGAACCATGGAACAATTCCAGATAATAAGCATCATCCGCCTGTACCAGAGGAGCGATCTTCTCCGTATCAAACTTGGAATCATAAGCGTTGTTGATACATTTTTTCAGTTCTTCCTCGGTAAAGTCTGTCAGGAATAATTTCATAACTTCATAAGCTACCTGCTGATAACTCATTCCGGCCAGTTCTGAAAGACTCTTGTCCAATGCAGGAATATGATCCGGTACAAACAGTCCTCCGTCATCGGATAATCCCTTCAGAATTGCCTGGGATGCGGTTACCGGTTCGCTGTTGCTGCGTGTGCTGCGATAAATTACTTCCATTTCCTCTCCTCCGTGTCTATGTATGAATGTATGCTGGAATATCTCCCTAGCATCTCCATCTATATTTTCGAAAAGTATAGCATACTTTAAACACTGTTGCAAGGTGAATCATTGAAGCGCTTTTTTATCCGAAAAAAATTCATGTCCGCCATGTCGGAATAATAGCGTCAATTTTTCATCGAACCAGCGCATACTTTCACTGTCGGCATATTTTCTGGCGGCAAAATACAATGCTCCCCTGGAAATGTCCTCGCCCGCCAGAGCCCGTCCGACAGCTTCTACCGTCTCTTCACTGACACTTACTTTGTAATAACTGCCGTCGGCAATGGGAGAAAACTGTGACACCCCGTTTTCCCGCTGGAATACGATCTCCGTAATGCTGTCCGGAAATTTTTCGGAATTCAGACGGTTCAGGATCACATTGGCCACCAACAGCTTCCCATCCTCGTCTTCGCACCCGGCTTCCGCTTCCACGATCCGAAGCAGCACTTCCAGATCCGCCTGTTCCAGCTGGTACTTACTCTCCCGCTGTAATTCACTGCAATCCACTACTCTCTGTCCGGAAGAAGTCCGGGAAGCAATCCCCATCATGATGCTTTCCTTGTCCGCCAGCAGGCTTTCTTCCATATGTATCTCCGACACCGTCTGCTGCAATTTCCTACAGATTTCTTCCATGCGGCAGAGACTTAAAACACCGATCAGAAATATCAGATTTATTACAAGTAGTCCGCTTAATGCTCTTTTATACATACAGGCTTTGTTCCTTTCCCCAATTCTCATTTTGGCTCTAACTTCATTTTATGCAGCTCGTCCGAAAAATATATCTGTTGTTCTCCGGAGAAAAATGTTACTATAGAAATATGAGTGAGCAAAACATTGAAAAAGAACAATTATATAAAGGGGTCTTCCGGGCCGGGAAAAAAGACGGAACTGTCTATTACCGTGCTTCTCTGACCAAAAACGGCAAGCATATCAGTCTGGGCAGTTTCTCCGATGCCTTACAGGCCCATCGGGCCTACGAACAGGGGCTTCTCCTGCTGTCCGATCCTTCCCTGACACTGCAGTCCTACGAGAAGGTGTCCCCTTTGTCCTTCGAAAAATGGGTCAGTCTGATCAATCTGCGGGACAACGGACTATACATCGGCAATCCGATCTATCTGGGGCAGCAGCTCTTCTATTATTATTTGTCCCCCCACCATGTCTTAAAATTCGACATGGAAGACCTGTTCTATTATTCTTCCCATAAGATCATGTGCCGGGGAAATCATTATTTTGTGGCCGACTACGGAATGCAGCAGACACTGACCTCACGCTATGGCATCAAAAGCTACGGAGTTCCCGGCGTGGATTATTGTTTTGTCAACGGAGATCCTACGGACTTCCGCAGGGAAAATCTGCAGATCCACAACATCTATCACGGTGTCCGGAAAACGGCAGCAAAAAACGGACAGTACGTTTATACTGTCCGCATTCATATCCGTGGTAATTATATTGTGGGGCGCTACGCTACTGATATCGAAGCAGCCATTGCCTATAACAAGGCCATCGATATTTTGCATAGCAAAGGAGTCACCAGTAATTTTACCCCCAACTATGTGGAAGCCATCACTCCCCGCCGTTATGCCGAGATCTATTCTACGCTCGACATTGCACCGGGAATCCTGAATTATGAGCCTATTTCTCCGAATAATCAATAAAACTGATATTCATATTGGCATAGCCTGCAATGCCGTCGATGGTGACATCATTGGCATATTGCCACATGGTAAAACGATAAGGATAATCCGGCACGTCTTCCATCTGGGAAAGCCATACGTCATATGCCGATAATTTTGACAGGTCAATTTCTTTGATCAGCCACTCCTTGTCTCCGTAAAGCAGGGGCTTATATCCGGCTGCCTCTATGGTATCCAGGAAAGCCTTGGTGATCTTCGTCTTGTCAGCACGACTGACAGTCTCGATTCTCGTCGTATCATTGTCCACAAAACTCATATCAAAAGCCACCGGATAGGTGATCTTGTAGTCTTTGATATTCTCCAGAACGATATTGGATTCCTCCACCGCCTCTTCTTCCGTGATGGCCTGTGAGGTAAAATACACCCCGATCTGTAATCCAGCATCTGTGGCTCTCTTGATATTGTCTACGAAATAATCATCCAATACGATCTGTCCGCTGCCATAGCCTCTGGCACCTACCCGCAACATCACAAAATCCACTCCGGCTTTTTTCAGTTTCAAAAAATCCACATAATCCTGATATTTGGAAATATCCACCCCGACATAGGAAGTCAGTTTGCCGTCCTGATAATATTTCATCAGGTCGGACTGGCACACCAGTTTGGTGAAATCATATTCGTGCTTGGGAAGGTACGGGCTGATCAGCACCCATTCTTCCTTGCCGTCCCGGTTGGTCACCAGGGTATGTTTTCCATCGGTGGAGGGATCCGCTTCCGCTGTTTCCTTTTTGTTATCCTTTTGGGAAGGCTCCGCAGACGGCAATGGTGTTGCCGTAGTCTCCGGGTACATGTCCCAGAAATCCAGATCCGAAGGAGTCAATGTGCTTCCGGTGATCAGGTCCTGCGTGTCCGGATATTTGTCTGTCTGATTATTTTCTGCCTGTTGTACATTCTCCGTCTGTGCAGCCGTATTGTTCTGTTGGTGGGAAGTGGGCTGTCTGTTCATGATCAGCACCACCGTAAGGATCACTGCCACGAAAATTGTAACAGCAACGATGGCACTGATCACCGTAGGTGTCAGCCCTCCTCCGTGATCTTCATAATCGTCCGGAAGACGCATATCTTTTCTCCTCTTGTACTTTCTTTATGCTTTTACGATACATTTCTTCGGGCATTTCTCCATGCAGGCACCACAGCCCACACATTTCTCCGGATCAATGATTGCATGGAAATTCTCGACCTTCACAGCATCGTGCTGGCAATTCTTTACGCAGATACCGCAGCCCACACAGCCGGTCTTGCAGGCCTTCATGGTAACAGGGCCCTTGTCCGTAGAACTGCAGGCTACCTGTACCGTATTGGAATAAGGCCGTAAGCTGATCAGATGCTTGGGGCAGACCTCCACGCACTTTCCGCAGGCCTTACATTTTTCCTTATCTACTACAGCCACACCGTTCTCTACATGAATGGCATCGAAGGGACAGACCTGTGCACAGGTTCCGAATCCCAGGCAGCCACTGTTGCAGGATTTCGGCCCGCCTCCGGGCACAAAGCTCATCATACGACAGTCCTTGATGCCATAATAATCATAATCCGTTGTGGTCCGCTCGCAGTCACCCTGACAATGCACATAAGCTACCTTGCGCTCGGAAGCCTCTGCTTCTACACCCATGATGGCGGCGATTTTTTTGCCGACTTCCTCTCCGCCTACGGGACAGGTGTTCACCGCAGCCTCTCCCTTTGCAATGGCAGCTGCCAGACCGGAACATCCGGCGAAGCCGCAGCCACCACAGTTATTTCCGGGAAGGGCAGCTAACACCGCCTCTTCCTTCTCATCTACTTCTACTTTGAATTTAATGCCGGCCACGCCAAGGAACAGTCCCACAAAGATGCCGACGATTCCGACACAAGCCGCAGCAATCAGAATTCCTGTTATACTCATCTATGTTACTCCTTCCTAGATCAGACCGGAGAATCCGCAGAAAGCAATGGCCATCAGTCCTGCTGTCAGCAGTACCATGGGCATTCCCTTGAAAGATTCCGGCACTTCATTGTATTCCATCTTCTCACGCAGTCCTGCCAGGATCACGATGGCAATGGTAAAGCCAAGCGCTGTGGCAAAGCCATTTACGATACCGGTCAGAATACCGTATTCCTTCTGCACGTTGGTAATGGCTACACCCAGCACCGCGCAGTTGGTGGTAATCAGAGGCAGATAGACGCCCAGTGCCTGATACAGGGAAGGCATTGCCTTTTTCAGGAACATTTCCACGAACTGTACCAGTGCAGCAATGACGAGAATGAACACTATCGTCTCCAGATACTCAATGTGTAACGGCTGTAAGATAAATTTGTAGATCACACCCGCTACCGCACTGGCCAGCGTAATAACGAAGATAACCGCCGTTCCCATGCCGCCCGCCGTCTTGATCTTGCGGGACACGCCTAAGAAGGGGCACAGTCCCATGAACTGGCTTAATACGATATTGCTGACGATGGAGGAACTGATCAGTAACAGAAGCATATCTTTTACACTATCCATTTATTTGTCCTCCTTATCTAAATCGATGGTCTCCAGATCATCCTCTGCCGTCTGAGGTTTTGCTGCCGCTTTTGCCGCATCCTTCACAGCCTCTTCCGTGGTATTGGTATTGTCATAAAACCGCTCCGAGCAGCCACTCTCGCCACAGTGCAGACAGTCATGTCCGCAGCCGGACTGGATCTTCTCGTAATCCTTGCCAGCTAGCTTTCTCTTATTCTTGATATAGTTCTGCAAAGCGGTCAGTGCAGCCAGTACGAAGAACGCACCGGGAGCCAGTCCGAAAATATTGATCGTCACATAGGAATCCGGCATGATCCGAAATCCGAAGATGGATCCGGCCGCCAGGATCTCACGTACTGCACCGATACAAGTCAGTGCCAGAGAGAAACCAAGTCCCATGCCAAGTCCATCGAACAGGGAAGGAATGGGCGGATGGGAATACGCATAGCTCTCTGCTCTTCCCAGAATGATACAGTTTACAACGATCAGAGGAATATACACACCCAGAGCATCGTTCAGTGACGGCAGATACGCCTGCAACAGCAGCTGTACCGCAGTTACAAAGGATGCAATAATCACGATAAATGCAGGGATTCTCACCCGGCTGGGGATCACTTTCCTAAGCAGCGAAATGATCAGGTTACTCATGGTAAGTACCACTGCCGTGGTCAGGCCCATGCCAAGTCCGTTCATGGCCGATGTGGTCACCGCCAGAGTCGGACACATTCCCAGCATCAGTACAAATGTAGGATTTTCCTTGATGATACCGTTATAAAGTCTTTCACCTGCTTTATTCATTGCCAGCACCTCCCTGTACATAATCATTAAATGCCAGAAGGCTTCCGTTGACAGCGTTAGTCACTGCTTTCGTGGTGATGGTCGCACCGCTGATGGCATCGATCTCACTGTCAGAAGTGGATCCGGTCTTGGTGTAGGCAAAGCTCTTCACGTTCTTGTTGTGGAACTGCGGCACCAGCACATCTCCCGCTTTCATGCCCAGTCCGGGAGTCTCGGAAATACTTAAAATAGAAATATCATTGACCGTACCATCCAGACGGATTCCCACATACAGCACAATATTTCCGCCATAGCCTTCGGAGGTTGTGGTCTGGATCACATAGCCCAACTGCGTTCCGGAGGCATCCTGCGCTTCATAGACGGTACCGATGGTGATTCCGGTATCTGCCAGCTTCTGCGCCGTATCCGCAGAAGGTGTATAAGCATCCAGTTCTTCAAAATGCTCCGCATCCGCAAAGACCGCCTGACAGGCTTCCTGCACCGCTTTTTCCTCCTGCTGACGGATGGGCTCCTTGGTCAGTTCATAGACAAAGCCAAGCAAAAGTCCGGCAATCAGAGTAATTGCGAACAAAATGCCCGCTTCTTTTAACATTGCCTGAATATCATTCTTATTTTTCACGTTTCGCACCTGCCTTTCTGCCAAAAGCCACCGGCATGGTGAATTTTTCGATCAGAGGTACCAGAAGGTTACCTAAAATGATGGCATAGGACACTCCCTCTGCTCCCGGTCCGAAGATACGGAAGATTCCGGTAAGAAGTCCCAGTACCGCACCGTATACATACTGTCCCTTGATGGTAATCGGTCTGGTGACATAATCCGTTGCCATGAAAAAGGCACCCAGGATCAGGCCGCCGCCTGCTAACTGTGCAGACAGATAGGCAGGATCAAAGCCGTGTCCGCCGAAGATTCCCGCAAACAGGATCACGGTCACAATATATGTACCGGGGATCCGAAGGTCGATCACACCGATCAGGATCAGGAAACAGGCACCGATCAGCAGTGCGATCACGGAAGTCTCGCCGATGGTACCGGCGGTCTTACCTACGATCATGTTCATGACATTGACACTCTCTCCTGCCTTCAGTGCTGCCAGCGGTGTAGCCCCGGTATAGGCATCACAGGCAAAATTCGTCATCTGGGACGGGAAAGAGATCAGCAGAAAGCATCTGGCTGCCAGTGCCGGGTTCATAAAGTTCTGACCCAGACCACCGAACAGCATTTTTACCACAAGGATGGCAAACACACCGCCCAATGCCGCCATCCACAGCGGAATGCTCACCGGCAGATTCAGCGCCAGCAGCAGTCCCGTTACCACTGCTGACATATCGGAAATCGTGATTTTTTTCTTCCAGAGCCAGCCGAATAATAACTCCGTCAATACTGTACTGGCAATGGTCACAGCCATGACTGCCAGTGCTCTGGGGCCAAAGTTATAGATTCCGAAACCGGCAGCCGGCAGCAGTGCGATCACCACGGCTGTCATAATGCTGCTGGTCGTTACTTTTGACCGGATATGAGGATTTGAAGATACTTTTAAAAGTCCGCTCACTGTTCTTCCCTCCTACTTCTTTTTCTTCTTGGCAAGCTGGATCTTACGCATGGATTTGATCTCCTGCGTCAGAGGACGCTTTGCCGGGCATACAAAACTACAGCAGCCGCATTCACAGCATTCCATACCGTTATGTTCCACGAAAGCCTCTTCATCAAAATGCTCCGCATAGGTTGCCAAAAGGCTGGGAACAATACGTCCGGGACATGCTTCCACGCAACGTCCGCAGTTGATGCAGGGACTGGGCTCCATAGCGGATACATCGTCCTGGGTCAGTGCCAGTAATGCGGTAGAGGTCTTTGTGGTAGGTACATCCAGCTGGAACATACCGAATCCCATCATGGGACCTCCGCAGATGATCTTCTCCGGCTCCTGCTTAAATCCACCGGCTATATCCAACAGTTCCTGATAACTCATACCGATAGGTACACGAAAATTCCGGGGATTGGCCACAGCATCTCCGGTAACAGTGATGATACGTTCCATCAGAGGGCGTCCTTCCGTCACCGCTCTGTAAATGGCAACCACAGTATCTACGTTATCTACAATACAACCTACGTCCGCAGGCAACATGGAGGAATTGATCTTCCGTCCCGTTGTGGCATAGATCAGCTGACGCTCCGCGCCCTGAGGATACTTGGTCTTCAGTGCCTTCACCGTGATCTGAGGATCGTTCTTAGTCATCTGTTTTAACAGAGAGATACAATCCGGCTTATTGTCCTCCACGGCCAGAATACCGTGGGCATTGTCAAACAGCTTCAGCATGATCTTCAGACCACCGATCAGCTTGTCCGGCTCTTCCATCATTCTGCGGTAATCGGAAGTCAGATAAGGCTCACATTCCGCACAGTTAGCAATTACATATTCAATTTTGTCAGGATCCTTGGGAGACAGCTTGACATGCGTAGGAAATCCGGCACCACCCATACCTACGATACCGGCTTCCTTCACAATGTCGATGATCTCTTCCTTCTGCAGTTTGTCCACCGGTGCATAAGGATGAAATTCTTCGCTCTCATACAGACCGTCATTGTCGATCACGATACTCTGTATCAGATCTCCTGTTACCACACGTCTCGTCTCAATGGTTTTCACCGTACCCGACACAGATGCATAGATGGGTGCCGACACGAAGCCACCACTTTCTGCTATCTTTTGTCCCGCCAGTACCCGGTCTCCTTTTGCCACGATGGGCTTCGCCGGAGCGCCGATGTGCTGGGACAACGGATAGACCATTTCCCCTTTGGGCAGGACATCCTGGATCGGTTTGTCCTTGGACAGATCTTTTCCATCATAGGGATGTATTCCGCCTACAAATGTCAACTTTGCCATTTCCTAACATCCTTTCTAAATAGTTACTTGTATTGCAAATTACATTATGATAATTGTACTATTTTTATCAATTTTTATCAACTTTTATCAACAAAATGCTACTGCAAATTCTAAAATTATGGTAAAATAAATTCACCCATAGAAAGTCTGTGTGACTGCTTGCAGGCAGCACAGGTTTTCTATGAGGTGAATAAGCAAACATAAGTAAGTAGGGCGATAGCCCGGATTACGCATGTTTGTTACGCTTTCGAGAGTTCGAAGAACGAAGAAAGCGTTTATTAACTTGCCCACACGGCAGAAAGAGGTCATACATGAAAAAATCAGAAGAGACTCTGGAGGATTTCGCGATCTCCTATCCCTTGGATAAGCTGGCGCCTCTGGAACAAATCCTTTTTCTCGATATTGAGACCACGGGATTCACTTCCCGTACTTCTTATTTATATATGATTGGCTGTGCCTACTATCAGGCCGGCAAATGGCGGACCATCCAGTGGATGGCGGATGACTATTCCCAGGAAGGGGATATTCTCACTGCTTTCTTTGATTTTGCAAGAGACTACCGCTATCTGGTACATTTCAACGGCAATAATTTTGACCTTCCCTTTATCACCCAGAAATGTGCGCAGTTAAAGCTTCCGTTCTCCTTTGACGGATTTCAGGGTATCGACATTTACCGCCGGATCTCCCCTTATAAATTCTTCCTAAAGCTGCCGAACTGTAAGCAGAAAACTTTGGAGCAGTATCTCGGAATTGCCCGGACCGATGTTTTCTCCGGCGGAGAACTCATTGGTCTATACCATGATTATGTAAAAAATCCTTCGGAATTCACAGAAAAAGCATTGTTTTTGCATAATGCGGACGACCTGAAGGGAATGTTGGAAGTTCTTCCGATTCTGGCCTACTATGATCTGTTCAACGAGAATTGTGTGAAAGCCAGAAAAGTACAGGCCAACTATTACAAAGATGTCAGTGGCGCACAACGCAAGGAACTGTTGATCACCCTGCAGATTCCCACTTCCCTGCCCAGACTGGTAACCGCTTCTGCGGCCAACTGCTATTTCCGTGGAGAAGGAGAATCGGCTACTTTAAAGGTTCCCATTTACGAGGAAGAATTAAAATATTTCTATTCCAACTACAAGGACTATTACTATCTTCCTACGGAAGATGTGGCATTGCACAAATCTGTAGCCGGTTTCGTGGACAAAGAGCACAGGCTCCAGGCCTCCGCAGCGAACTGTTACACCCGGAAATTCTCCTGCTATCTTCCCCAATGGGAGATTCTGTTCACGCCATTCTTCAAGAGAGATTATAAGAGCAAGGAATTATTCTTCGAGTTGACGGATGAAATGAAGAAAAACAGAGAAGGATTTACACAGTATGCCAATCATGTTTTGTCCATGATCGCATCTACTTACTAACCGGAACGAAATGAGACATCGTCCCTTAGATGTACTTATAGCACTTATAGCACAGAAAGCACAAAAAGAGGAAAGCAAAACTGCTTTCCTCTTTCTTATTTTGTCATTTCTGTACTCACTACATCGGTTTCACATAATAGAAAGAACTCTTTCTGTCAAATCCGATTTCGCGATAATTCATGATCTGTTCGGTACTTCCGATAAACAGCATACCACCCTTGGCCAGTGACTGGTAATACTTCCGGAATACTTCATCCTTTGCTTCTTCTGTAAAGTAAATCAATACATTTCTGCACACGATCAGATTACAGTCGGTAGGATAAGTATCCTTCAGTAAATTGTGCTGGTGAAAATCCACTCTTGCCTTGATCTCATCTGCAATCTTGTAAGAAGGACCAATCTTCGTGAAGTATTTCTTCTTCAGATCCTCCGGCACGCCTTCTATGCTCTTTTCTCCATACAGGCCGGTCTTTGCCTTTGCGATAACCTGTTTGTCCAGATCTGTAGCATAGATACGAATCTGCTGTAACGGAATGTGCCGTGACAGAGCCATTACAAGAGAGTAAGGCTCATCTCCCGTGGAACATGCCGCACTCCAAACCTTCAGGTTCTTGCCGAAGCGTTGAATCAGTTCCGGGATCACGGTCTCTTCCAGATATTTCCACTGTTCAGGATTACGGTAGAATTCTGAAACATTGATAGTAATGTATCCTACAAATTCCTCAAAAAGTACTTTATCCGTCTTCAGTGCCTGTACATACTTGTCATAACCTACGATCTTATGCTTGGCGATCAGAGTATCGATACGCCGTTTCATCTGCTTCTCTTTGTAAGCATTCAGATCGATCGTAGTCAGAGAATAAATCTCCTTTTTAAAATACTCATAATCATATATCATGAATATCTACCACCTAACGGTTGATTATTTCTCAGAGTTCTCAGCCTCTGCAGCGATAACAGCGTCAATATCTACAGATACAACATCTGCATCGGACTCTTCCTCTGCCTCAACGGGTTCTGGAGCTGTCAGAGCTTTAACGCTCAGGGAAATCTTGTGATCAGCCTCATTGAAATCTACAACCTTAGCTGTAACTTCATCGCCAACGCTCAGTACATCGGAAGGTTTCTCAATGTGCTCCTTTGCGATCTGGGATACATGAAGCAGAGCATCTACACCGGGCTCTAATTCTACGAAAGCGCCAAAGTCGGTCATTCTTGCAACCTTACCGGTTACTACATTGCCAACTGCATACTTCTCTGCTGCATTCTTCCAGGGGTTAGCGTCGTCGAACTTCAGGGACAGTGCAATCTTATTGCCGTTGATCTCTTTGATCAGGACTTTCAGCTTATCGCCAACCTTGAATACCTTCTTGGGATGCTCGACTCTGCCCCAAGACATCTCGGAGATGTGAAGCAGTCCGTCTGCGCCGCCAAGATCGATAAATGCGCCGAAATCAGTTACGTTCTTAACAACACCTTCTACGATATCACCTTCTTTGATCTTCTCAAAGAGTTCCTTCTGCAGCTCAGCCTTCTTGGCTACGATCAGCTGTTTGCGGTCACCAATGTATCTTCTTCTCTTGGGATTGTACTCGCTGATCACGAATTCAATCTCCTGTCCTGCATACTTGGTCAGATCCTTCTCATAAGTATCGGATACCAGGCTTGCGGGGATGAAGATTCTTACTTCGTCCACGATCACACTTAAACCACCGTCCAGTACCTGGGATACGGTTGCCTTAAGTACCTCGTGATTGTTAAATGCTTCTTCAATTCTCTTGTTGCCTCTGTCTGCAGCAAGACGCTTGTAGGTAAGGAGAACCTGACCCTCACCGTCATTTACTTTCAGAACCTTGACTTCCATGGTGTCACCAACCTTGGCAACCGTGGTAAGATCCACGCTGGAGTCGTTGGTGTATTCGTTCTTGGTAAGAATACCGTCAGATTTGTATCCGATGTTCAGAATGATCTCTTCCGGTTTCACATCGATGACTGTACCTTCGACTACCTCTCCTGCATGTATTGTCTTTAATGATTCTTCCAGCATTTGTTCAAAAGTTAATTCTGACATAATTTTGAACCTCCTCAATTAATTTATTTGGGGTGGAAGCCCCCGCGGTAATACCCACTAGTCGAACAGCTTTAGGTAGATCTAAATGCAAGTCATCCAGTGTCTGTATAAAATAGGTGTGCACACATTCCCTTTGGCAGATTTCGTAAAGTTTTCTGCTATTAGAACTGTGCTTCCCTCCTATTACAATCATAACGTCAGCTTCCGCTGCAATGGCCTTTGCCGATCGCTGTCGCTCTTCTGTAGCATTACAGATAGTGTTCACAACACTATCATTGTAACCTTTTTTTTCAAAAATTTCAACTATATATTGAAATTTATTGTAGTTATATGTCGTCTGAGACACAATACAAAGCTTTTCGCCTTCTGTTTTCACAAAATTTTCTGCCTGTTCGGGAGTTTCCAGAACGGTTACCGGGCCCTGACACCAGCCGACGATACCCTCTACTTCCGGATGTTTCGGGTCCCCCACGACGATCACATGATACCCTTCTGTGCTTTTTTGTTCCACGATACGATGGATCTTTTTCACAAAGGGGCAGGTGGCATCAATGCACTCCAGACCATTCGCTTCCATGATATCATAGATTTCTTTTGCCACTCCGTGGGCACGAATGATCACAGTGGGAATATTCTCCCCGGCTTTCAGGCTTTTTAGTTCTTCTTTGCTTTCCAGAACTCTTACTCCTTTTTCCGCCAGTTCCCGGACCACTTCCTCGTTATGCACGATGGGACCATAGGTATAGATAGTCTTCCCGTTTTTTAATTGTTCATACACAGTATCTACAGCACGCTTTACGCCGAAGCAAAAGCCCGCGCAGTCTGCCAGTCTTACTTCCATATCAGATCTCCTGTTTAACCGATCAGTTCCACGATCCGGTCGATGACCTGCTCGATCGTCATATCGGAAGTATCCACCAGCACCGCATCGTCCGCCTGTTTTAACGGAGAAGTCTCTCTGTGCATATCTCTATAGTCTCTGTCTTCGATATCCTGACGGATCTTCTCCAGATCACAGGTCTCTCCCTTGGCGGTCAGTTCATCATATCTTCTCCTGGCTCTCACCATACTGCTGGCGGTCAGATAGATCTTCACCTGAGCATTCGGAAGAACCACTGTACCGATGTCACGGCCGTCCATGATCACATCGCTTTTAGCTGCAAGTGCCTGCTGAAGTTCTACCAGCTTGGTGCGTACTGCGGGTTGTGCACTGGTATTGGATGCCATATTGCCGACTTCTTCGGTACGCAGATAAGCATTAACATTCTCTCCGTTTAATAAAACGACCTGCTCACCGTCCACATACTGAATGGTGATATCCGCCTCCTTGCATTTATCGGCGATGGTCGCTGCATCCGTGGGTTCCACGCCCTCTCTTAACATAAACAGTGCCATGGCACGATACATTGCTCCGGTGTCCACATAGATAAATCCTTTTTTCTTTGCCACAGCTCTTGCAATGGTACTTTTTCCGGCACCTGCCGGGCCGTCGATTGCTACATTAAAACTCATAGTCTAGTCCTCTTTTCTTTATTTCTATTAATTATAATTGATTTCTATTAATTATTATTTTTTCACAAATCTTCCGGTTTTCATTCGTAAAATCTCTCTCCGGACTTTTTTGTGCGCGAATTTATTGTATGCTGTCCCCCGCCAGATGTCCCGTAGACCAGGCGATCTGCAAATTAAAGCCCCCGGTCATGGCATCCAGATCCAATACTTCCCCTGCAAAATACAAATGCCGTACACGTTTGGATTCCATGGTGGAAGGATTGATATCCTTTACCGAGATTCCCCCCTGAGTGATGATTGCTTCCGCAAAAGATCTCGTCCCCGTCACCGTCATGGGTAGTTCCTTGATCAATGAGCCGAAAGCTTTTCTCTCTTCCCGGCTGATCTCGTTCACTTTCTTCTCCGGGGAAATGTCGGACAACTCTATCATAACAGGAATCAGCTTTGCAGGGAACAGGTGGTCCAGCGCATTTTTAAATTGTTTGTTCTTTGCTTCCTCAAAATCCCGAAGTAAACGCTTGTCCAGCTGTTCCGGTGTCAACGCAGGTTTCAGATCTAAGAAAAGCTTTACCTCATCGCTGCCTTTACGCTTCGAAAAATTTTTTGAATAAAAACTGCTGGCTGACAGGATCAGGGGGCCGCTGACGCCAAAATGGGTAAACAGCATCTCGCCGAACCCTTCATACCAGGTCTTTTTCCCGCACTGCATCCGGATCTCCACATTTTTTAAGGAAAGGCCCATCAGTTCCCTGCACCAGTTTTCCCGGATCTCCAAAGGCACCAATGCCGGTTTCCTCTCCGTCACCTTATGCCCTGTCTCTTCCGCGAAACGATACCCGTCCCCCGTGGATCCGGTGCTGGCATAGGAACAGCCTCCAGTACAGACAATGCAGTCATCCGCCGCGATTTTCTCATGGTCTGCACATTCCACGCCACAGAAAACAGGATTGCCATCCGTTTCCTTCGTTAGGATCTTTTTCACCTCGGTATGCAGATGAACATCCACCTGATATTTGCGAAGTTCTCTCTGGAGGGCGGCGATCACGTCCGAAGAATGATCGGATACCGGAAATACCCGGTCTCCCCGCTCCGTTTTCAACGGGCAGCCTGCCTGCTCCAGCAGATCGCATACCCGTGTATTGTCAAAGCCGTAAAAAGCACTGTACAGAAACTTTTCATTGGTACAAATATTCTGAAATAAGACATCCATGTCCGCCGCGTTTGTCACATTGCAACGGCCTTTTCCAGTGATGAACAGTTTTTTCCCCAGCTTTTCGTTCTTTTCCAGAAGTATTACCTTATGCCCTTTTTGCGCTGCCGCAATGGCAGCCATCATGCCGGCAGCACCGCCACCGATCACAATCACCTTACTCATTTCTATCCTCTTTTGCCGATCTGTCCGTCCATCATTTTTCCTTGCGCCGCAGGGAATAGTCCAGCATCGGTTCATCATCTATAAAGTCGATCTCATCATTCAGATATACCTGATAATTATTCCAGGTCTCTTCCAGTGTCTCCAGATTTTTACGCACCTGCTCCGGACATTTCAGGCACAATGCCACTACCAGCGCATTGATCACGCTTAAAGGTGCCACCAGAGAATCCACCACCGACACCATGTCGCTTCTGGCCAGCAGATTGCAGGAAGAATACAGATTCATGGGGGAATGGATGCTGTCGGTAATGGCGATCACCTTGGCATTCCGGTCATTGGCAAACTCCATGGCCTTTAACGTCCGCATGGAGTATCTGGGAAAACTGATACCGATGAAGCAGTCCTTCGGGCCAATATGGATCATCTGTTCAAAAGTCTCACTGACACTGGTGGTATTCAGTAAAAAGACTTTGCCACGGATCATATTCAGGTAAAAATGCAGAAACGCTGCCAGTGGCTCATTGCTGCGAAGTCCCATGATATAAATGGTCTCCGCCTCCAGAATCGTGGCAACGGCGGATTCAAAGGCCGCCGGATCCAGATTGTCTATGGTATCCTGGATCTTTTCGATATCTGCGCTGAGTACGGAGGTCAGGATCTCCGACTGGGAGCTTCTGCCGTATTTGGCATCCATTTTCTGAATGCCGTTGAGCTTTCCCTGCACGCAGCTTTCCAGTGCCTTCTGGAATTTCGGATAACCGTCATAACCGATTCCCGCTGCAAAACGCACTACGGTAGATTCACTGATTCCCAATGTCTCACCCAGCTTTGCTGCGGTCATAAATACTGCCTGATCGTAATGTTCCGATATGTAATCCGCAATGGCTTTGTGGCCTTTGCTCATTTTTGCATAATGTTCGTTGATTCGGGTAAAAACATCATATTCTGCCACGGTTCTTAACCTCGCGTTGTCTCATTGTAAAAAGCGTAATAGGAATGCTCTAATAGCTGCATTGTCTGTAAGTCTGTCAGATCATAATCTCCGGTCAGAGACATGCAGGCAGCTCCGTGAATGAAAATCCACATTTTCATGAACAGATCACCGGGATCCGGGCAGCCCGCCACTCTGGCCAGGTTGATCTCGTAGACCACGTTTCCGGCATCACCATTCAAGATCTCATACATACTCTTTTTCTTATGTTTGCCATCCTGGTTATCCGATACAAACAGAAGCTCGAACAGGTGTCTCTCTTCTCTAGCAAAAGCTATGTAAGCCATGCCCAGATTGGCGAAAGGTGTCTTGCCGGTACGGGGATACAAGCTGTAATAATCCAGAAAATAAGCTGCAGCTCTCTCATAGACCGCATCCCACAGTTCTTCCATATTCTTATATACTCTGAAAATAGGCTGTGTAGAGCACCCTGCTTTCGCCGCTACCCTTCTGGCTGTCACATTGGCAAATCCCTCTTCCCTTGTCATGGCAAATGCCGTATCCAGGATTTTATCAATTGTGATCATCTCTTTACGAGCCATAATCCCTCTCATTCCGCTGTTCGAATACAGCAAACGACGTATTCTTCTATAACACTTGTTATTTTAGTGGGTGAAGAGGTAGTTTGTCAATATGTAAATAAACTCATTCGCATATTGGGCTGACTGGGGGCTGACCAAGGGCATGTCTAAATAACGGCTTCTACGCGCTTCGCACTCTCGAAGCCGCAACCACATGAGCAATCCGGGCTATTACCCCGGTTCGACCGGGGACATGTCTAAATAACGGCTTCTCCGCGCTTCGCGCTCTCGAAGCCGCAAACTCATTCGCAATCCGGGCTATCGCCCCGGTTCGACCGGGGACATGTCTAAATAACGGCTTCTCCGCGCTTCGCGCTCTCGAAGCCGCAAACTCATTCGCAATCCGGGCTATCGCCCCGGTTCGACCGGGGACATGTCTAAATAACGGCTTCTCCGCGCTTCGCGCTCTCGAAGTCGCAACCACATTCGCAATCCGGGCTATCGCCCTACTTGCTCATGTGGTTTTGTTCGTCTAATAAAAAAGCCGCACTGACTGCGAGCAGTCGTGCGACCTTTTTATTGACGAATTATTTAGACAGGGTATGCACCGTTCTTGGTGTCAGCCTGGGTCATATCAACCTTTTCCTGCTGTGCCTGACGATACTTGAAGAAGTCGGTAGCAACCTGAGGGAACAGAGCGTAGCTCAGAACGTCCTCATCCTGCTGTTTCCATTCCTTCATTTCGCCTTCCAGCTTATCCATCTCATTGTCGAGCAGATCAGCGTAACGGCAGGTAATTCTCTCCTCACCGGGGATAACCTTGTCGATAACTTCCTGGCTCATGGGCTTAACGGTCTGACCGTACTCACCACGAAGAACTGCCTTGGTCTCCTTGGTAGCCATCTTGTAACGCTCACCAAGCAGTACGTTGAAGACTGCCTGAGTACCAACGATCTGTGAAGAAGGGGTAACCAGAGGGGGCTCACCCAGATCCTTACGAACCTTGGGGATCTCCTTCAGCACATCGTAGTATCTGTCTTCTGCATTCTGCTCCTTCAGCTGGCTAACCATGTTGGAAAGCATACCGCCGGGTACCTGATACAGCAGAGTCTTGATATCAACACCCATAACCTTGGGATTCAGCAGGCCGTTAGCCAGGCACTCATCTCTGTAAGGTCTGAAGTAGTCAGCGATCTCAGCTAACAGGTTCTGATCCAGACCGGTATCGTAAGGGGTTCCCTTGAAGGTCTCAACCATAACCTCGGTAGCAGGCTGTGAAGTACCCATAGCAAAGGGGCTCATAGCGGTATCGATCACATCAACACCGGCCTCTACTGCCTTCAGGTAGGTCATGCTTGCAACACCGGAAGTATAGTGAGTATGCAACTGGATGGGAAGCTTGGTAACTTCCTTCATCGCCTTGATCAGTTCAGCAGCCTTGTAAGGTACTAACAGACCGGCCATATCCTTGATACAGATGGAATCTGCACCCATCTCTTCGATCTTCTTGGCCATGCTGGTCCAGTACTCCAGAGTGTAAGCATCACCCAGAGTGTAAGCCAGAGCAACCTGTGCTTCACCTCTGCCTTCCTGTGCCTTGAACTTGTTGGTAGCATTTACCGCTTCCTGTAAGTTGCGCAGGTCGTTCAGACAGTCGAAAATACGAATGATATCAATACCGTTGGAGATGGACTTCTGTACGAAGTAATCTACCACGTCATCTGCATAAGGTCTGTAACCCAGAATATTCTGTCCACGGAACAGCATCTGTAACTTGGTGTTTTTGAAGCCGTCACGCAGCTTTCTCAGTCTGTCCCAGGGATCTTCCTTCAGGAAACGAAGGGATGCATCAAAGGTAGCACCTCCCCAGCACTCTACGGAATGATAACCAACTTTATCCATCTTGTCAACGATGGGAAGCATGAATTCGGTCGGCATTCTGGTAGCGATCAGAGACTGATGTGCATCACGTAAAACAGTTTCCGTAATCTTAATCGGTTTCTTTTCAATTTCTGACATTACGAATATCCTCCATAATAATATTTTCTATAGTTAGTATGACGCGATGCGTTATTCTAAGTCCTTCGGACTTATTTCATCGCGCTTTGCGCGAAATACATCTTGGGCATTCGCTTTAAAATACACCGAAGATAGCCATGAATGTACCGGCTGCTACGGCAGTACCGATAACGCCTGCTACGTTAGGACCCATAGCATGCATGAGCAGGAAGTTGGTAGGATCGGATTCTGCACCAACCTTCTGGGATACACGTGCTGCCATAGGAACTGCGGATACACCTGCGGAACCGATCAAAGGATTGATCTTACCACCGGAAAATACACACATCAGTTTACCAAACAGAACACCTGCGGCGGTACCGAACATGAATGCGATCAGACCAAGAGCTACGATCTTCAAGGTATCTGCATTCAGGAATGCTTCTGCGCTGGTGGTAGCACCTACGGAAGTACCCAGCAGAATAACTACGATGTACATCAGAGCATTGGATGCTGTCTCAGTCAGCTGACGAACAACACCGGACTCACGGAACAGGTTACCCAGCATCAGCATACCTACCAGAGGAGCTGTGGTGGGAAGGATCAGACATACAACGATGGTAACAACGATGGGGAACAGGATCTTCTCCAGCTTGGATACGGGACGAAGCTGACCCATCTTGATCTTTCTCTCTTTCTCAGTAGTGAGAAGCTTCATAATAGGGGGCTGGATAATGGGAACCAGTGACATGTAAGAATATGCTGCCACTGCGATAGGTCCCAGGATCGCCGTCTGTCCCAGCCTACCAGCAAGGAAGATGGAGGTAGGGCCGTCAGCACCACCGATGATGGAGATTGCTGCAGCTGCCTTGTCGTTGAATCCCAGCCAGATTGCTCCGAAGTATGCTGCGAAGATACCAAACTGCGCAGCAGCTCCCAGAAGGAAGCTCTTGGGGTTCGCAATCAGAGGACCAAAGTCTGTCATGGCACCTACACCCATGAAGATCAGGGAAGGCAGGATTGCCAGTTCATCCAGCTTGTAGAAATAATACAGTAAGCCGCCGGCACCGTTTGCTGCATTTTCAGGGTGCAGCATGATATCGGGATAAATGTTTACCAACAGCATACCGAACGCTATCGGGAGTAAGAGCAAAGGCTCGAACTCATGACGGATAGCTAAATAAAGGAAAAAGCATGCAACCAGAATCATGACATAGTTTCCCCAGGTCAGGTTAAAAAACGCTGTCTGATGAATCAGGTTGTTAAGCGTACTAGCTATATATTCCATTTGATGACCTCCTGTTGTTTATAGAGCTGATGTAAAAAGCCTAGTTCAGAGTTGCCAGAACTGCACCAGCCTCAACAGTATCACCAACTGCAACGTCAATGCTTGCTACAGTGCCGTCTTCGGGAGCTACTACAGGGATCTCCATCTTCATAGCTTCCAGAATGATGACAGCATCACCCTTCTTAACAGCCTGTCCAACACTTGCCTCTACCTTGAAGATTTTACCAGCTGCACCGGCCTCAACCTTGATGCTGCCTGCTGCGCCGCTTGCCTTGGAAGCTGCTGCGGGAGCCTTGGGTGCTGCCTTGGGAGCTGCGGGAGCCTTTGCTGCTACGGGTGCTCCGGTAGATGCGCCCTCTTCTACTACTACATCATATACGTTGCCATTTACGGTAATGGTATAATTTTTCATTTTAATATCCTCCTAACGTTTTTACGATTATCTTACTTTGCGGATAGAACGAACTACAAATCCGTCAGTGCTTGCCGCACCTTCGCTTGCTGCGATCGCAGCTGCAATAACAGCGACCAGCTCAGTGTCATCTGCCTCGGGTTCTTCCTGTGCAACGATCTGAGTTACAGCCTTATCAATACCTGCGTTCTTTGCTTCTTCCTCCTTATCCTTCTTGCTGAATGCAGCCTGGATCTTCGGAATGAAGTTGAACAGGGAAATGATCAGTGAGATCATGATCAGCATTACGAATACAGTTCCCATACCGATCAGAGTGTTCAGTGCAGCTTTGGTCATCAGGCCACCCATGGACTCCACGGGGTTCAGCGCTGCAGACTCCATGCTCAGGAACATATCGTTGGTGAAGATCACTTCTGCCTGTGCATTCTGTTTGGCACCGGTCACATCTACATGTACAATGATCTGATCATCATCGATGGCAGCTTCTGCATCACCGACTGCGGTAATGCCGCCAATGGACTTTTTAGCGGAGTTGAAGGACTCGATAGCAGTTTTGTATGCATAACCATCAACGGTGATACCTACATTTTCCTGTACCATATATGCCACTTCATCAGCGGTATACTCAGAGAAGCTCTCCAGTGCAGCTTCGTCTTCAAAATTCTCCAGAGAAGGAATCACATACTGGGTAGCTATCTGGATTGCAGTGTCCATCTTGCGCTGCTCATAATCCGTATAGGTCTCCTCACTGCCGCACGCGGTCAAACCAAAGATGCAGGTAATCATACATACTAAGCTTAAAAATTTCTTCATTTTACAATCACCCTTTCTTATACAGTTCCGTGTTTCTTGGCAGGACGGTCTTCACTCTTGGTGAATAGCATCTCGAATGCGCCGATCACATATTTTCTGGTATCAGCAGCATTTACGATCTGGTCCACATATCCTCTCTTGGCTGCGCTGGTTACATTCAGAGTAAGTGCTTCGTACTCAGCAGCCTTTTCATTAATCACATCAGCGCCCTGGCCATCATACATGATCTTGGCAGCCAGCTTGCCGTCCATAGCACCAATCTGTGCATCCGGCCATGCCATGGTGATATCCGCACCGATTGCCTTGGAGTTCATTACCACATAAGCGGTTCCCAGAGCCTTGCCGATCACAACGTTCACCTTGGGAACGGTAGCGTTGGCAAATGCGTAGGTCAGCTTTGCAGCAGCCTTTGCGATAGCCTTCTCGGAAGCCAGAGTTGCTTCGTAACCCTTTACATTGGTCAGGGTCAGTACAGGAATGCCGAAAGCATCACAGAAGTTTACGAACTCAGCAGCCTTCTCACAGCCCTCTGCAGTCAGAACTGCATCCAGCTTCTCTGCTACCTTGCCTTCTTCGTCGCAGATTTCGGAACGGTTAGCTACCGCACCAACGGTAACGCCATCCAGACGTAAGAAACCGGTTACCATGTTCTTGGCATATCCGGCCTTCACCTCGAAGAAGTTGTTGTCATCTGCCAGAATGGACAGAGCAACGGATGTGTCGCCGACGCAGCCTGCGATCTCAGGATTTACACGGTTCAGATCATCAGTGCAATCCTCTAAGAAACTTGCATCATCCTCGTTGTTGGCAGGCAGGAAGCTTACCAGCTCTCTTACCTTCTCCAGAATGGTTGCTTCGTCAGCTACCACGTCAACAATACCGCTCTCTTCTGCCTGGAATTTAGCGGAAGAAGAATCACACTTGGTGATCACATTACCGTCCAGAGCGTTAGGAGCATTTACGAACAGCTTGGCATTCTTCTCTTCCATGAAAGTGAAATCGGTCATGGTAGGGAACAGTCCTAAGCCACCGCCACAGGTTCCGAATACAGCAGTGATCTGAGGGATCACGCCGGAAGCCATGGTCTGCTTTAAATAGATCTCACCAAATGCAGCCAGTGCATCGGTTGCTTCCTGCAGTCTTAAACCTGCAGATTCGATCAGTCCGATTACAGGTGCTCCGGTCTTCATAGCCAGATCGTAGAGATTGGTGATCTTCTTTGCATGCATCTCGCCGATGGTTCCGTTCAGTACGGAAGCGTCCTGGCTATATACATATACAAGATTACCATTGATCACTCCGTAGCCGGTAATACAACCGTCAGAAGGAGTTTCATTGGGTTTCAGATTGAAATCCGTAGCTCTTGCGGTTACAAGTCCGCCGATTTCAACGAAACTGTTGTCATCGAGTAAAGCTGCTATTCTTTGACTCGCTTTTGAAGTAGTACTCATATGTTTTCAGCCCTCCGTTGATAATATAATAAAATATAATAGAAAACGTTTATTAATATAGAAGCACAAATGCCCCCATGATTAACAGTCTGTAGTATAACATAAAATCTGCAACTCGCAAAGAACGAATTGCAGATTTTTACATTTTTTATATATTGTACCTCATTTTGAACAATTTCCCCGTCATTTTTTCCATTCCATTTTTCTGCAATCCCTACGGGAATGCTACCAGAAAACGTTTCAGGATCTGTCTGCCGCACCAGGAAAGATCCACGGCCTCCACTGTCCAAGCAGCATACAGCCGCTCCCTGCGCCAGATTTCGCCATCCACCAGATAACAGATTTCTCCCACCGTCGTTCCTTCCTTTACCGGTGCCTTCAGTTCTTTCTCTTTCCGGTAGAGAATCTCCACTTTCTCGTCTGCGCGCATAAGCAGGCCTTCCGATCCTTCCGCCTCCGGATCCAGTTCCACCGCCAGCTGCACTTCTCCTGTCAATTCCTCATCCTGTGCCTCCGTCACCGGGATCGGCATAAGGTACTGTTCCCGTCCGGAAAATTCTTCCTCTCCGAACCTCCGGTAAACAAAATTTTCCAGTCCATATCCAAACAACTCTCTGCTGTCACTCCATTTATAGGTCTTATGATTCGGCCACCCACAGGCCAGAAGTGCCACAATCATACATTTTCCATCCCGTTCCAGTGCTCCCACATAGCAGTACCCCGCCTTGTTCGTAAATCCGGTCTTGCCGGTAAAAGCTCCGTCCATCATCTGCAAAAAGGCATTGTGGTTGTGGCACTGAAAGGAGCGTCCGTTTTCCGTGAAACAATACTCCTGTGTCCGGGTGATCTCCCGGAACAGATCTCTCTGGGAAGACTCTCTGATACAGTACCGTAAAATACAGGCCAGATCCTTTGCTGTGGTATGGTGCTCCTTTTCCAGAATACTCCCGTCAGGTAATGTCAATGTCTCTGTGGCATCCAGCCCGTTGGGAGTGATAAACCAGGTATCCTCGCAGCCGATCTCCACCGCCTTTTCATTCATCGCCTGTGCAAATCTATGTAATGCTGCCTTACTCTCTTCTGTAGTATGCTCCGAAGCCTCTTTCGTCTCACCCAGAAGCTTTCCGCCGATATATTCCGCCAGTGCCGCAGCAGCATCATTATGGCTTTCCAGCATCAGGGAAAACAGCAGTTCTCTTACCGTATAATGCTCCCCCTTTTTCACATAGAGCTTTACCTTGGGCATAGTGGCTGCATAGGCGGAAATACTGACCTCTTCCTCCACCTTTGCATTTTCCAGCACCAGAATGCAGGTCATGATCTTGGTGGTGCTGGCCATTGCCATGGGAGTCTCTTCATTTTTTCCATATAGTACCCGCCCGGAGTCGGCATCCAGAAGCACCGCCGCCTGTGCATACAGGTGCAAATCCTCCTGCAGCTGCCCGGCTTCCTTTTCCGCTGTTTCATGAAAAAGGTGCGTAGCCTGTTCCCGGATTCCCTCGCTGACATACCCCTGCCGACAGAATCCGCCTATACTTTCCAGACACAGAATTCCGGCGAAAAGGGCACAAAAAAAGCCTCGCATAATCATCACTCCCAAAAGAGTCCCCTATTACTATGATTATTATGAGGCTGATTCTTTGTCCTATTCTATTATATGTTTAATGTGAGCTGTACTTCCTGCTCCGCCTGCTGTTTGAATTCCTCCACCTGCACCGGGTTCAGTTCCGGCAGTTCCTCCAGGCTCTTCACACCAAAGCAGCGAAGGAACTGTTCCGTTGTGCCGAACAGCAGAGGTCTTCCGGGAGCATCCAGCCGCCCTAACTCCGTGATCAGATCGTATTCCAACAGCTTATTGATGGCATGATCGCAGCTGACCCCTCTGACTCTCTCGATCTCCAGTCTTGTTACCGGCTGCTTATAGGCAATGATGGACAGGGTCTCCAGAACCGTATCCGTCAATGTCATCTTTCGGGGAGTCTTGGCGATCTTGATCAGGTATTCATACATATCCGACTTGGTACACAGCTGTACCGAATTGTCGAACTGTGTCAGTCCGATGCCACGGTTCTCTTCCTCATACCTCGCCGCCATATCTTTTAAAATGGATTTTGTGGTCTTCACATCCTCTTCGATCACTTCCGCAAGTCTGCTGATCTCCACGGAATCCCCCATGGTAAAAAGGATGGCTTCTATTACTGCTTCTGCTTTACTGCGTTCCATGTTCCGACCTCACTGTATCTTAAACGTTAGATGTAATCATAATATCATCGAATATATTTTCCTGACTGATGTTGATCTTGCCGGTCTTCATCAGCTCCAGAATGATCAGGAAAGTAACGATGACCTCCATTTTGCTGTTCTGCTTCTCCAGAAGCTTTCGGAAACTGAAGGTCTTATGTTCTCTGGCATAAGCTTCCACATACAGCATCTTGATGTCCATATCCACCTCGTCCTTTTCGATATTGCCATACTGGCTGCGGACAGGGTCGATCTTGTCCTCCTGTTTCTTCACAATAGATTTGAATATTTCATGAAGCTTGTTCAAGTTCATATCGCCGATCAGCTCTTCGTAATCGATGGGCTGTCTGTAGGCTTCCACTTCCTTCGGAAGTCTCTGTTCTCTGTACATATTTCTGGCAGCATCCACCTGCCGGTCTCTGAGTTCGAAGGACATATATTTGTACATCTTGTATTCCAACAGCTTCTGTACCAGCTCCGCTCTGGGATCCTCTTCCTCGCCGTCCTCGTTCACTTCCTTGGGCAGCAGCATTTTGCACTTGATATCGATCAGTGTTGCCGCCATTACCAGGAATTCACTCATGACGTTCATATCTTCCCGTTGCATCTGCCTGATGTAATCCAGATACTGGGCCGTGATCTCCACAATAGGAATATCATAGATGTCTATTTTGTTTTTCTCGATCAAATGAAGCAACAGATCCAGAGGACCTTCAAATGCTTCCAGTTTTACAGATATTGCCATGTAATAAAACTCCTATTTCCCCTCATCGCTCCCACCGGCCTCTTCTCCCCCCGGCAGCAGATCCACTTCCAGGACCTCTCCAGGATTGAACAGCCGGATCGGAATCGTATGCATTCCCAGTCCTCTGCTGAGCAGCATTCTGGTTTTCCCCAGTGTGAACTCTCCGCCATCATATTTTGGAAAAAGTCTCACATTGGGAGACACCACGCCTTTTCCCCAGATGGGGACTCTCACCATACCGCCGTGGACATGGCCGGCCAGCACCAGATCTGCTCCCCAGTCCGCGTATTTCGGAAAATAATCCGGATTGTGGGCGATCAGGATCGTATACTTTTCTGCGGAAGGTTGTCCCAACAGACTTTTCAGATACTCCGGATCCATGGGCTGGATCCCGAAGCGCTTGTAATACAGCTTGTCGATCTCCGATCCGTAAATGCAGATCCCGGATTCTTCCAGAACGGTATGTTCATTCACCAGCCTCCGGATTCCGATCTTCTGCAGGGCCTCCTCGTACCGCTCCGCCATATCTCCGTAGTTCTCCGGGTACAGTTTCAAACGGTGTTCATGATTGCCGTTGCCGTAGTAGATCGGATATTTCCCGGCAAGCTTCGTAAGCAGGTCCACCGCCGTCTCCAGACTTGCCTTCGGCTTTGCCGTCAGAATATCTCCGGCGATCAGGATCATGTCCGGCCTTATCTCATCAATGGCCTGCAGCAGGCGCTCATTTTCTTTTCCGTATCTCTTATTGTGCAGATCCGCCAGAACCACTGCCTTAACAGGCTTTTTGATTCTCTGATCCCGCAGGAAATAATGCCGTACCACAAAACGATTGCTGTCGTACAGCATTATCCATACAAGAACCACCAGGATCACTGCGATCACGGTAATCACCACATCCAAATTCTTTGCCCCCATGGTCTATTTCCAGTTAATTGCCAATATGTTCTATAGTATAACATATTTTTCGGGCTTACAAAAGATAAAATTCCATTATTTTAAAGAGGTAGTCCTTGTATACCGCTTTCGCCACATCATTTTCATACAGGATCGGAACGCTTCCGATCTCCACTCCGTTCAACAGATAGACCGCTCTGCCTGCCTCTGCCCCCTTTGCGACAGGCGCCTGTGCCTCCTCCGGTAACTCTATGGTTTTCTTCACTCCGTCCAGCGAATTGCCTTCCGTATCCAGATACCGGAATTCGCTCTGGTATCTGACAGGTACCGTATCTTCCACGCCACCTTCTATCCGAAGGTCCTCCAATACATCCGTATTCTCATCCAGATACAGGTCACTGACATTGAAACCGTAACTTAACAGTGTCTGAGCATCCTTAAAACGTGCCTTGTAGTCTGGGGCTCCCATGACCACGGCAATCAGGTCAATACCATCCTTCGTGGCAGTGGCAGACAGGCAGAATTTAGCCTTGGAGGTGGATCCGGTCTTCAGTCCCGTAGCCCACTGGTACTGTTTCAACAGCTTGTTGGTACTGTTCAGGGTAAATGTAGAGCTGCCCTGTCTGGTCTCATGGGTGATGTCTTCCATCCAGATACCGGTATATTCAAAGACCTGGGGATATTTCACCGTAAGCTCTCTGGACATAATGGCCACATCCATGGCTGTCGTATAGTGTCCGTCGGAATCCGTCAGTCCGCAACAATCCTCGAAATGTGTATCCGCCATTCCCAGTTCTGCCGCCTTTTGATTCATCTGATCCACGAAAGCCTCTTCACCCCCCGCTATGTATTCTGCCACCGCCACACTGGCATCGTTGCCAGAAGCTACAGCAATACATTTGATCATGGTCTCCATGGTCTGTACCTCGTTCTCCGCCAGGAATACCTGGGAGCCTCCCATGGAACTGGCGTAAGCACTGACGGTCACCGGATCCTCCAGTTTTATCTTCCCCTGATCCAATGCCTCGAATGTCAATAGCAATGTCATGATCTTGGTAATACTGGCGGGACTTCTGCGCTCTCTGGCATTCTGTTCAAAGATCACTTTCCCGGTAGAGCTCTCCAGAAGCACGGCACTGGGAGCTTCGATTGCCGCCGGCTCCGCAGATACACTGATCCCGTCCCACCAGAATACCTGTATGCTGACCGTAAAAAGTAAGATCCATGTGAAAATCCTTTTCCTGTTTTTTTGCATAAAAAAGCCACACTCCCTTATCCTTTCTTCTAAAAGATATGGTCGTATGGCCTTGTATATACCTGTAATCCAACCGTCCGAAACACTACAGTCTGGTGATCAGTGCCTGACAGCGTTCCTTCAGGGCTTCACCCTTGCTGCGCACATCGATGTGAAATACTTTGATCAGCTGGACCACATAATCCACAGCTACAATCGCCAGAATTACCTGAATCAAACGGATGCCCACCTGGATCTGTACTCTGTCAATAATGTGATACATGGCATCGTGAACGAACTGTACGATTCCTATTGCATAAAAGCCCCAGGCAACAGTACTTTCCAGGCAGATGATACCACGGTAATTGAAGGGCTTGTTGTTATAATCCCACCAGAGTTCTCCGAGGAAACGGATCATACCGATTCCCACCAGATATTCAAAAGTGGTGGCCAGAATGGCTCCAAGAAAATACAGCTTTACCAGTTTCCCGCGCAGGGGACTTAAAATCAGATATCCCAGCACTCCGCCGAAACCGTAGATCGGGCAAAAAGGGCCCTTGCCGAAGCCACGGTTGGTCAGCTTGTGATTGCAGAAAGACATATAGGTAGATTCCAATGCCCAGCCAAGAATACTGTACAATACAAACGCTGCTAACAGATGATAGATATCTGTTCCCAGTATTTCATAATTCCACATTTTGTTTCCCTCATAAGTACAAAGTCCCCGGTGATTACGCCGAGGACTGTTGTTTTGCATTAGTTATATTTACGTTTTCTTGCTGCTTCAGACTTCTTCTTACGTTTTACGCTAGGCTTCTCGTAATGCTCTCTCTTACGAATCTCCTGCTGGATACCAGCCTTAGCGCAGCTTCTCTTGAAACGACGTAAAGCGCTATCTAAAGTCTCGTTCTCTTTTACGATTACGTTTGACATCTTACACCCGACCTCCCTTCAGTCCCTTCAAGTAACATGACTGACTGGGTTATTCTAATGCGCAGTTGTTCTACACACATTTGATATTATAGCATAAAAAATACATTCGTCAACTACTTTTTTAATTTTTTATTATATTATAGTCTCCGTAGCCCGCATGAAAATAAGGACAAGCAGACTCTAAGCAACCGTCGGTACTTAGCGAGGGTATTTTCCTCGCTTACGTACCGTTACGGTTAAGCGTCCGAAGCGAAAGCGGGTCTGCGGTTCTTATTCTCATGCGAGCTACTGGCTTTAACAAAATCTTATTTAAAAAACTTATCATAAATTCCAAACAGGAAAATAAAGATCACGATCAGGGGCAGTCCATAGGTCAGATAACCGCGCATCCAGTCGTGGACTTTTAAGCCTTTGCCGGTATTTACTTCTGTCTTATAGTTCTCCCATCCCCAGCCGTATCTGGTCACACAGAACAACAGATATACCAGAGATCCTAACGGCAGGAACAGATTACTTACCAGGAAATCTTCGAAATCCAGTACTGCTCCGCCGAAGATGGAGAAGCCGTCCCAGCTCCATACATTGTAGCCCAGTACGCAAGGTACGGACAGTACGATGATCAGGAACAGGTTCACCAGGGAAGATTTCTTACGGCTGGCACCGGTCAGTTCCATACCACAGCAGATGATATTTTCAAATACTGCCAGTACTGTAGACAGAGCTGCGAACGCCATGAACAGGAAGAACAAGCTTCCCCACAGGCGGCCGTAAGGCATATTTGCGAAAATATTCGGCAAAGTAATAAAGATCAGGCTGGGCCCGGAAGTCTGATCCACCCCATAGGTAAAGCAGGCGGGGAAAATGATCAGTCCTGCGGTAATTGCCACGAAAGTATCCAGTACCACAACTCTGACGGACTCACCCATCAGGGAATGATCCTTGCCGATGTAGCTTCCGAAGATCGCCATGGCACCAATGCCAAGACTTAAGGTAAAGAATGCCTGATTCATGGCACCTACCAGTGTAGATACCACACCAACCTCCTGCATACGTCCAAAATCAGGTACCAGATAGAACTTCAGACCTTCCTTTGCTCCCTCCATGAAGAAGCTGTTGATGGCAAGTACTACCATGATGGCAAGCAGTGCGATCATCATGACTTTCGTCACACGCTCCAGACCGTTCTGCAGGCCACCGGCACATATGACGACACCGATGACTACCACCAGTACCATCCAGAACATCATGACCCCTGGATCTGCCAGCATCCGGGTAAACTGATCCGCTACCGCATCTGCGGAAAGACCGGAAAGTTTACCGGTAGCCGTCATATAAAAATAGTGTAACATCCAGCCTGCTACGGTAGTATAGAACATCATTAACAGATAACAGCCTGCCAGCGTGAAATACCCGTGGATATGCCACTTCTGTCCCGGCTTCTCCAGTGCCTGGTAAGCCTTTACGGGACTTTTCTTACTTGCTCTTCCTACAGCGAACTCCATGGTCATAATCGGCAGACCAAGGATCACCAGGAAAATCAGATAAAACAATACAAATGCGCCACCGCCGCCCTGGCCGGCCATGTACGGGAACTTCCATACATTGCCGATACCAATGGCACAGCCGGCAGACAGCAGTATAAAGCCTAAACGGGATTTCAGATTCTCTCGTTCCATTATGCGAGCTGACCCTCCAGTACTTTGGACGCTTCCGCGATCGCTGCGGGAATGCCTGCGGGATTCTTACCGCCGGCCTGCGCCATGTTCGGACGCCCGCCGCCGCCACCGCCAACCAGTGCGGCAATTCCCTTGATCAGGTTGCCTGCATGGGCACCGGCCTTTACAGCACCGTCTGTTGCCATGGCGATCATATTGACCTTGCCATCCTGTGCAGAGAGCAGTACGACAACGCCTTCACCAAGCTTATCCTTGAGCTGGTCACCCAGGTCTCGCAAGCCATTCATATCCACACCGTCTACGCTGGTTGCCAGAAGCTTTGTTCCCTTGACTTCCACTGCCTGATCCATGACATTGCCCAGTGCGGACTGTGCCATCTTGGCTTTCAGGGACTCGTTCTCAGCATTCAGAGCCTTCAGTTCTGCCTGCATATGCTGGATCTTCTCGGTCAGGGCTGCCGGAGCTGCCTTTGCGGCTGCGGCTGCCTTATTGAAGTTCTCTTCCATAGCCTGATAGTATGCCATCACGTTGGCACCGGTCAGTGCTTCGATTCTTCTGACGCCGGCAGCGACACCGCTCTCGGACAGGATCTTGAAGTAACCGATCTCACCGGTATGCTTTACATGAGTACCACCACACAGTTCCTTCGAGAAGTCTCCCATGGATACCACGCGGACAGTATCGCCGTATTTTTCTCCGAACAGAGCCATAGCTCCGCTCTTCTTCGCATCTTCGATGTTCATGACATCGGTAACGACTGCAATATCCTCTGCGATCTTCTCATTGACCAGAGCCTCTACCTTAGCGAGCTCTTCCGCAGTCATAGCCTGTCCGTGGCTGAAGTCAAAACGGGTTCTTGCGCCGTCCTGGTAAGAACCCTGCTGTTCTACATGATCACCCAGTACGATCTGCAGTGCCTTCTGTAACAGATGGGTTGCAGAATGGTTCTTACATACGCTCTTTCTGTTGTCGGTATTCACTGCCAGCTCTGCCTTGTCTCCCACAGTAACTGTTCCGGATACGACCTTACCCACATGTCCGATGCGTCCGCCTGCGATCTTCACGGTCTCAGTCACTTCAAAAGTACCGTTTTCGGTGCGGATCACACCAAAGTCACCCTTCTGTCCGCCCATGGTAGCATAGAACGGAGTCACATCGGTGATCAGTGTACCGGTCTCACCTATCTTTAAGGTGTTTACCAGTTCAGTCTCGGTGGCCAGTGCTACTACCTTTCCTTCTGCGGTCAGTTTATCATAACCTACAAATTCACTGGTGATCTTGTCATCCAGTCCATCGAATACACCTGCTGCAGTGGTAAGCTTCTGGGAGAAGTTCTGTCCTTCTCTTGCCTTCTGCTTCTGCTCTTCCATGGCAGCGGCAAAGCCTTCCTCATCTACGGTCAGATTCTCTTCCTGTGCCAGCTCTACAGTCAGCTCCAGAGGGAATCCGAAGGTATCGTATAAGTAGAATGCGGACTTGCCGTCGATCTGCTTTTTACCTTCACTTCTCTTCTGCTCCAGAATCTTGTGCAGCTCCTTCATGCCGTTCTCCAGAGTGCTCTCGAAGCGGGCGATCTCTTTCTGCAGCTCGCTTAAGATGAATTCGCGGTTCTTCTTCATCAGAGGATAGCTTTCTGCATAGATCTCATCAATATATATAGCGGCAATGTGCAGCAGCTGCTCTGTGGTCATGTTTAAAGTACGTCCGTGTCTTACTGCACGACGGATCAGACGACGGAGAATATAGCCGGCACCGGTATTGGAGGGAAGCAGCTTCGCCTCATCACCGATCAGCATCACTCCGGTACGCAGATGGTCTGCCAGAATACGCATGGATCTGGTCAGCTTCTCATCCGCATTGTATTTCACACCGGAAACCTCTTCAATGTAAGCGATCACCGGAGAAAACAGGTCTGTCTGGTATACATCTCTGGTACCGTTTAAGAATGCCAGAATACGCTCCAGTCCCCAGCCGGTATCTACGTTCTTCTGCTTTAAAGGAGTCAGATGACCGTCATGATGCTTCTCATACTGCATGAATACATCATTACCCAGCTCGGTGTATTTGCCACAGTCACAGCCGGGGCCGCAGTTCGGTCCGCAATCCGGTCTGTCAGCGATATAGAACATCTCACTGTCGGGACCGCAGGGGCCGTATTCCAGTCCCCACCAGTTGTCATCGGCAGGCAGATAATATACATTCTCCTTCTTGAAACCGGAAGCGATACGGTAGTGTGCGCCTTCCTCATCTCTGGGTGCATTCTCGTCACCGGCAAATACAGTAGCAGCCAGATGATCCGCATCAAATCCGAACACCTGGGTCAGTAGTTCGAAACTCCACTGGCAACGCTCTTTCTTGAAATAATCTCCCAGGCTCCAGCTTCCCATCATCTCGAAGAAAGTCACATGGCTCTTGTCACCTACGGAATCGATATCGTTGGTACGAACGCAGCCCTGCACATTGCAGAGTCTGGTACCCAGAGGATGCTTCTGTCCCAGCAGATAAGGCATCAGAGGCTGCATGCCCGCTACGTTGAACATAACACCGGTGGATCCATCAGATACCAGGGATACTGCTCCCACATCCACATGGCCACGGTCTATATAAAATTGTTTCCAAGCTTTTCTCAGCTCATCAGAAGTGAATTGTCTCATTCTCTCGGTCTCCTTGTCTAAAAATTACACCTTTCGGAAAATAAACCTACATTTCTACATTATAATGTTATCATTTCGCCGCGTCAAGGATAAAACATCACTCATCCTCGTCTTCCAGGATCTCGTTCAATGCCTCTCTGGCCTCCTCGATCTCCTCTTTTTTGCCCTTTTTCAATGCAGCCTCGAAAACAGTGATATAACGATCCAGTTCTTTTCTCCGGTCTCCCAGTGCTTCCTCATACATCCGCTCCGCTCTGAGAAGCACCAGACGGTTCTCCTCCAGGTCTCTGGGCTGGATCTTCAGGTAGGACAATTCTTCCATTCGCTTCTGGATCTCATCATCCGTCATCTGGTTGTCCTGTCCCTTGATGATCATTTTCTGGGTCAGTCCGGTGGATACCACCTTGACTTCCACTTCCAGCAGGGAATTGATGTCATAGGTGTAAGTCACATCCACGGCTTCACTGCCTCTGGGCCCCTTGGGAACATCAATGTTCAGTTCTCCCAGAAACAGATTATTTCTGGCGAAACGGCTCTCTCCCTGCAGTACCCGGACGCGCACCTTGTCCTGATTGTCTCTGACAGTGTACAACCGCTCCGTATGACTGGCGGGGATCACGGTGTTGCGCTCAATGATGGGACAGAAACGGCCGTCTTCAAATTTGCCTTCCTCGTATTCCACCACGACTTCCGTTCCCAATGTAAAGGAGCATACATCCGTCAGAATGACTTCCTTTACCTCCGCCCGGCGTTCCTTCATGGCCGCCTGGATCGCCGCGCCCAGTGCCACGGCTTCGTCCGGGTTCAGTCTTGTATCCGGGAATTTGCGGAACAGCCTGATCAGGAAATCCCTGACCACCGACAGTCTGGTGGCTCCGCCGATCAGCAATACCTCATCGATGTCCGACAGCTTCAGTCCTGCATCCGCCAGACTCTTCTTCACCGGTTCCCTGATCTTCATTAGCAGTTCTTCGCACTCTTCCTCATATTCTTTTAAGGTGATCTCTGCCGTTTTGTTCTCTTCACCCAGCATAAGTTCCATGGTCACCGCAGTCTGATCACTGATTCCCCGCTTGGCTTCTTCTGCCTTTTTATAGAGACGCACCTGTTCTTTCTCCGACAGATCCTTATAATGCAGTCCTGTCTTTTGCAGAAAAAGTTTCGACATCACTTCCGTAAAATCTTCACCGCCAAGATAATTGTCTCCGGCTACCGCCCGCACCTCCAGAATATTGTGATACAGCTCCAGAATGGAGACATCAAAAGTTCCGCCGCCCAGGTCAAATACCAGAAATCTGGTGTCTTTTTCTTTTTCGTACAGGCCGTAGGCCACCGCCGCTGCGGTAGGCTCCGAGATCATACGCTCCACCTTCAGCCCGGCCAGTTCTCCGGCCCGCTTGGTGGCTTTTCTTCTCTTGTCGTCAAAATAGGCCGGTACACTGATCACGGCCTCTGTGACTTCTTCCCCCAGATAGGCTTCCGCATCTTCTTTCAGATAACGCAGGATCATGCTGGACAATTCTTCTGGACGGAACTTTTTGCCGGACAGGTCATAAGTGCGATCCGTTCCCATGCTGCGCTTAAATGCCTGCGCCACACTGTCGGGATAGAGGTTTCTGCGTTCCTGTGCCGTCTCCCCCACATAGACATTGCCGTTCTCATCCACGCTGACCACAGAGGGGGTCAGATGTTTTCCCAGACGGTTGGGGATGATCACAGGTCCTTCCTCCGTAAATACTGCCACCAGACTGTTGGTGGTTCCCAAATCGATTCCGACTATCATATGTTTTCTTCTCTCTTCATTTTAATTTTTTACTTCTTCCCGAACAGCCTCTGCCAGAATCCCCGTTTCTCCGGCTGCGGCTTTTCCTTGTGAAAAGCGGCTACGGCAGGATCCGTATCCTTCGTCACCTGTTCCGAATGATACCGGTGCCAGATGGCCTGCAATCCCATTCCGGGATGTTCCTGCATCTGCTCTTTCAGACGCTCCAGTGCTTCTTTCTCCCGGCCCTTTTTCAGCATCTGCAGTATCCGTACCATCTCCAGTTCCTCGCAGACGGGATGTACACAGCCATGGCAGAAGGAACAGTCTTTGTCCAGTTGCAGGAGCGTATCCTGTTCCTCATCGGTGGCCGTATAATATCCCGCCAGATATTCGTGTACGATCCGAAGCTTCGGATATTTCAGATACACATCCTTGCCGCTTTTATCTTCTCTTTCCATACAGGCTTTCAGCGCCTGTGCATAGTCAGCACCTTTCTTCTTATCTCCGTACAGGATGCATGCCAGGATCAGGTCCGCAATGTCATCCTTTTTGCTGAGATCCTCCTTATGGAAGATCAGTGCCTTATCCATATTCTCGATGGCCACCTTTCCGGAACCACAGATCAGCCCATACCATCCCAGATGGAAAAAGTAATCTTCGAAATACTCCTGGGTATTCCCGGTATTTTTCCCAAGCAGTTCGATCTTCTCCGGCCACGATGTCAGAATATTTCCGGCGATCGTCTTTTCCCCGCACCAGACACACAGATCCAGCTTTTCTCCTGCCGCATCCAGTACATTGACGAATGCCTTCTCCAGAACTTTTAATCCCTCCGTAGTCTTGTCATTGCAGGCCAGACATCTGGCGAAATCCCTCATACGGTTCCGGTCCCGATCTCCGGCACTTCCCGTCATCTCACGGTATCTCCGGTAAAACTGTTCCGCCATTTCCGTATTGCCCAGCAAAAAATAAATTTCTGCCTGTTCCGCAATCAGTTCCGGCCAGGCATGATTCTGTGTTCCGCTCTTTTCATAGAAAAATACACATTTTCTCAGGCAGATCATGGCTTCATCGTATTTGCCGCGGCATCTGTGGATCCGTGCCAGTCCCTTCCAGGCAAAAGGATTGGCCGGGTTCGTGGAAAGCGCCTTTTCATAATCCGCTTTTGCCGCCTCCAGACAGCCTGCCGCATTATGAAAATCTCCCCGCTCCACCAGTAAAAATTCACAAGGGTAGGCATACAGATATTCCGTAATGATCGGAAGTCCTCTCCGGTAAAATATGGTCTTGCCCGCTTCCAGTTTGCTCAGATATTTCTTCCGGAATTTATCTATGGCGTCGTTCATCTGTTCCTGGGGAAGCCCCGTATTGGTCAGCTGCCATTCATAGGCATCCAGGATCACACTTTTGACATTATTATCCTTCGCCTGTTGTAACAGTTCCTTCAGTTCCTCAGGATGTGTCAGATCCATGTACACCTTTGCCATCATTTCATAGGCCTTGACATAGGTTGGAAAATAATTTAAACAGGCTCTGCCGTTCTGGATCACCCCTGCTGCATTCCACTGCCTCTTCGCCGCTTCCAGTTCGTTGGCATATGCAGTGTAAACCTGATAATCCCCGATCAGTATCTGGGATATCTCCGCACAGCGTTCATACTCTTCCATCTCCACATAGATCTGTGCCTTTTCGATCAGCATACCGATATCCTTCGGTGTTCCGGTCTCGGCTTTTTCCGCTTCCGCAATGGCTTCGGCGAATTTTTCCGGCTGTACATAGCCATAAGCCCGATAGCACTGCATCCGGATCATATGTGACTGTCGGATCCGGTCTCTGTCTTTTTCCTCCTCTTCGGCATCCGTATCCCGGAGGATCTTTTTCTCCAGGCTTTCTTCCCATTGGGCTGCCGTGGAAATTGCCTTCTCATATTCTGCCGCTTCTGCCAGCAGTTTTGTCATAAGTCCCAGATATTCCTCACGCCTGTCCGCAGGAACTTTTGCTTCCAGCTCCCTGACCGTGCGGATTCCCAGATCGGTCCTGCCATCCTGCAGATAACACCAGCCCAGATCCAGTCCCAGACCGGGATCATGGTTCTGCGCATATTCCCGTTTCATTTCCCGTTCCAGTTCGGTGTTGATCTTCTGCAGTGTCTCCAGAAATGTGTTGTCTCCGCCTACGGAAAGAATCTCTTCCGCACATTTTTTTGCCTCTTTATAGTTCCCCTGCTCATAATACCAGTCCGTCAGGCGCAGGTTCGCCATGTAGTGTTTCGGCAGCTTCTCCCGAAGACTCTCATAAATAGCAGACGCTTCTACGCGCCCTTCATTTCTCCACAGTATTTCCGCCGTATTGTAAGCGATCAGATCATCCTCCGGATATCTTGCAGACAGTTTCTTTAACAAAGTAATGGCTTCTGCGGTCTGTCCCTTTTCTTCATAGAGGGACGCACGGCAGATCTCCATAACAGGGTGGGTAATCCCCAGAGCATCCCCACATCCGATCATCTGCTCCGCTTCCTGTAATTTTCTCTCCTGCAGTGCCTGATAAGCTCTGTCATAATATTGCAGAAACTGATCGTAATCCGCATCTTCCGCACCACGGAACTCGGAAAAATCCACTTCTTCCCCGGATTCGCACTTATGTACCATATAGATTACAAACTGTGCCGGAAAGCGCTCTCTGAAGGCCCCCGCATTCTGTACAATGTGGATTTTCTCATCCAGAAGCTTCCAGATTGCGGTCGGCAGCTTATAATGTTCCATCAGAAAACGAAGCAGATAAGTGGTGCAGTTTTCCTCTTCCTCCAGAGAAAGAAAGTCATCCGCCTCAAAAAGCGCTTTCCATTTTTCCACATCACAACGGTCCGTAATATTCTCATAGACCTTCCGAACACCACGTACCCACTGTCCAGCCGGAGTATCGTCCTCCAGCGTCGGTTCCGCCTCCTCGTTCTCTTCTGCATCCGGCGTTCCGGCATAGCGGCAGGCCTCCTCATAAGCCATCCGCAGTCGCTTGAAGCCTTCCGGATCATCCTCCGGATTCGTTACCGTCAGCTTGTCACGATAGGCATTCTTCAGTGCCCTTTCGTCTTTTGTCTGTTCGATTCCCAGAATCTGAAACACTTCGATCGGTTCCACGCTGTCCCCTCCACTGTAAGTATCAAAGTTTTCGTACCAATAGAAAAAGATATTGAAAAGGAGCAGAAAAATCTTTCTGCTCCTGAATAGTGATCTTAGAATGTAAACTTATCTGCAAAGTAAGCATCCAGATCTTTGATAGCAACACGCTCCTGCTCCATGGAATCACGGAAACGTACGGTAACGCAACCGTCTGTCTCAGAGTCAAAGTCATAAGTTACGCAGAAAGGAGTACCGATCTCATCCTGACGACGATATCTCTTACCGATATTTCCTCTGTCGTCAAATTCACAGTTATACTTCTTGGAAAGCTCTGCATAAATCTTCTCTGCACCTTCGTTCAGCTTCTTGGACAGAGGCAGTACACCGATCTTCACGGGTGCCAGTGCCGGATGGAAACGAAGCACGGTACGCATATCTCCGCCGTCTAACTCTTCCTCATCGTAAGCTGCGCACAGGAAAGCCAGAACAACTCTGTCCGCACCCAGAGAAGGCTCGATAACGTAAGGGATATACTTCTCCTTCTTCTCATCATCGAAGTATGTCATATCCTCGCCGGAGGTATTGGCATGCTGGGTCAGATCGTAATCGGTTCTGTCCGCGATACCCCACAGTTCGCCCCAACCGAAGGGGAACAGGAACTCGATATCGGTAGTTCCCTTACTGTAGAAGCACAGTTCCTCAGGAGAGTGATCACGAAGTCTCATCTCGTCTTCCTTGATGCCAAGAGACAGCAGCCAGTCACGGCAGAAGCCTCTCCAGTACTGGAACCACTCCATATCGGTGCCGGGCTCGCAGAAGAACTCCAGCTCCATCTGCTCGAACTCTCTGGTACGGAAAGTGAAGTTACCGGGTGTGATCTCATTACGGAAAGACTTACCAATCTGTCCGATACCGAAAGGAATCTTCTTACGGGAAGTTCTCTGTACATTTTTGAAGTTAACGAAAATACCCTGTGCAGTCTCGGGTCTTAAGTAAACGGTGTTCTTGGCATCCTCGGTAACACCCTGGAAGGTCTTAAACATCAGGTTGAACTGACGGATATCGGTAAAGTTATGCTTGCCGCAGGTAGGGCAGGGAACATTATGCTCTTCGATGAAATTCTTCATCTCTTCCTGGCTCCAGCCGTCTACACTGCCTTCGATGGCAATACCGTTCTCCTCACAGAAATCCTCGATCAGCTTATCCGCACGGAAACGCTCATGACATTCCTTACAATCCATCAGAGGATCGGAGAAACCGCCCAGATGTCCGCTGGCTACCCATGTCTGGGGATTCATCAGGATCGCACAGTCCACACCTACATTATAGGGGCTCTCCTGAATAAACTTCTGCCACCATGCCTTTTTCACATTGTTCTTCAGCTCTACGCCAAGGTTACCGTAATCCCAGGTATTTGCCAGGCCTCCGTAAATCTCGGAACCGGGATATACAAAACCTCTTGCCTTCGCCAGGGCTACGATCTTCTCCATTGTTTTTTCCATGTCAGTACCAAACCTTTCTTGCTCTATATTTGTATTGCTGTATAACTTACTTTTTCATCAGTATCGTAACGACACCGTCGGACTGTGACGCATCCACATAACCGTCCTCTCCCATGACAACTCCCTCACTGAGATACAGCACCGGGTAGGGACAATAAATATATGCGCTTGCATTTGTAATGATCAGATGATTCTTTTCCAACGCCTTGTCCAGCTTCTCAGAATCCGCCGGAGTGCCGTCCGCTGCGTTTACAAATTCCCGATTCACCGTGAGTCCCTGTGCCAGCGCTTCCACTCTGGTCCCGTAGAACAGGTCCTGTTCGTTGTACTCGGCATAACTGTCCGTATCGGCGAACTCCTGTACCACCTGCACCATGGCTCCGTCTCCCAAAACCTGCACCGTTTTCACATTCATGGGATTCTCTGTAGCCTCTGTATGTGTGGCATTGAATTCCTCAGCCTCTTCCTCCACCATCTGTGTAAGACCGTCCAGATTGTAGAAGTCTTTGTCAAAAGTATTCACCAGATAAGAGGTCACTTTGCCGTCCTTCTCCACCACCAGAGAGGTATTCTCTACAGTCTCGGGAAGCTTTGCCGCCTGACCGCAGCCTGTGAGGGACAGTATCAAAAGCCCCGACAATCCTGCCGTAAGAAACTTTTTTATTCTATTCTGCCTCATAAATGAGTCTCCTTTTTTGGCATCAGCCATAACCGATTTTAACATAGAGTTTTCAGTATTTCAAGACTTTTGAACGACCTGTCCATGAAACGCTTCCGATATTCCGACGCGATCTGTGAAAGTTCTGCAAGAACCTTGTCCGATACGGTAAAGGTATATAACTTTTCCACAGAACTCTCCGCTATGTAATTCAGTGCATACCGTGTGGATTCTTCCAGTTTGCGCTCCTCCGGTACTCCCGGATATTCTCCGTTGACAACGATGGCCTTCAGTTCAAAAATACTGCGCACCAGTTCATTGGGAAGTGCCGGTGCACACAAAGCCCGCAGCGACTGGTAGACCAGTTTCATCATTTCTTTCTCATCGTTGTTCTCCCGGCAGTAAAAATCCGCCACTTCCGCGAAATACATACCGTAGCATGCCCCCACGTAGTCCGTCATCAGTTCCGGAAAATAGTTCCGGATCTCTGCTTCCGATATCGTATAAGAGTTCCGTCCTTCATACAGACGAAAAGAGCCAAAAGCAAAAGGGTTGGTCGCTGCAGCCAGCCGGTTACCGGGCTTTCTGGCCCCTCTGGCAAAAGCAGTGATCTTCCCTTTTTCTCTGGTAAGCAGGCATACGCGCCTGTCATATTCACCGAAAGGTGTCTGTTTTAATACAATTCCCGTTACATACAGGGATTCCTGCATGATCCAACCTCCCCTGCGGACAGGTCTGTACGCCCCTCCGCTCTGCAATCCACCAGGGGGCTTTTACATTCCGCACCAGCCAAAGGTTTCTCCTTTTCCGCGCTCTGCAGGTATTTCAGGTAATCCTCCACTCTGCCGGTATGTTCAAATTGCTGCCAGTAATTCGTGAATTGCATCTTACGCATCCCCCTCTTCTATCAGTGTATTATCCTCTGTAAAAATAGGGTCTGCAAATTTCGTTTTTCTATTCGCCCATCTCAATGTCTTTCGGATTATATCCGAAGTTTTTCAATAAGATGTCGCTGTCTCTCCAGTCCTTCTTCACCTTCACCCAAAGCTGCAGATTGACCTTCATTTCCAGCATATCCTCGATCTCCGGGCGGGCCTGGGAGCCGATCTTTTTCAGCATTTGTCCGCCTTTGCCGATAATGATACCCTTGTGGGAATCTCTCTCACAGATGATCGTGGCCTCGATGTCACAGATCCGGCCTCTCTCCTTCATGCTTTCCACCGTCACGGCAATACCATGAGGAATTTCTTCGGACAAAAGTCTCAGAGCCTTTTCACGGATCAGCTCCGCCACGATCTGACGCATGGGCTGGTCGGTGATGGTATCTTCATCATAAAATGCCGGGCCGTAAGGCAGATATTTTAAAATACACTGGATCAGCACATCCGTGTTGTCTCCCTTCAGTGCGGACACCGGAACGATCTCCTGGAAATCCAGTTCTTTGCGATAGGTATCGATGAACGCCAGGATCTCTTCCTTTTTCACGGTATCCGTCTTGTTGATCACCAGAATCACGGGAGTCTTGGTCTTCTTCAGCTGCTCAATAATATGACGTTCTCCGGCACCGATAAAGTTCGTGGGCTCCACCAGCCACAGGATCACATCCACGTCGTTCAATGTATGCTCCGCAACATTGACCATGTAATCGCCCAGCTTGTTTTTCGCCTTATGAATACCGGGAGTGTCCAGAAATACGATCTGTCCCTCGTCCAGTGTCAGCACCGTCTGGATACGGTTACGGGTGGTCTGGGGTTTGTTGGATGTAATGGCAATCTTCTGTCCGATCAGTCGGTTCATCAGTGTGGACTTTCCTACGTTGGGACGTCCGATCAGTGTGGCAAAGCCGGATTTGTATGCCGGATTTTCGTTCATTATCATTTCTCCTGTTCTTGTCTTTTTCCCTGACACTTTTCTGTCAGCCGCCGGTCCGTCCGGCTTATCTTATAGATTCTCACTCATTGCTGTTTTGTGTGGCTACCGTATTCTCTGCTGTATTCTCTGCCGTGTTCTGCAAAGTCTTCTGCATTCTTGCTTCCTCTTCGGCGAATTTTTTCTTTTCCTCCGCCCGGATCCGCTTCGTGCGCTTCCTGATCTTTTTCAGGATCAGTACAATGATCACGATCACGATGGCCCAGATCACCAGATAGGGGATATGGATCACGAACCAGATGGCTGCTTCCTTAATACCCTCGCCGATACTCTTTAAGCTGTCCATAAAGCCTGCAGAAATACGTTCCCATGTGGTCTCTTCCTCTACCGGAGTATAGACCTCTACTTCATCAATATAGAGGTATACGGTGCTGTAGTCAACCTGATTATCATAACTTCTCAACTGGGATTCCATACTTTCCAGCTGGTATCTCACATCGGACAGGCGCTGTTCGATGGTAATGATGTCTTCGATGCTCTCCGCCTGTTCCAGCAGCTGCAACAGTCTCTCCTGTTCCGTCTGCAGGGCATCCCTGTGACTTTGCAGATCCACATAGGTCAGTGTCACATCCTGTACATTCTCCGAACGACTGGTCACATTGCCCAGCTCTGAGACCGTATTTTGGAACTCCTCCAGTCTGTCCTTCGGGATGCGGATGGTCAGATTGGCATTCCTTGTAGAACGATAACTATAATATGTACTGCCGTTATAGGCATCCAGACTTTCGATATAGCCGCCGAGCTCTGTTACTTTATTCTCTACCGCGCTTAACAGCTTATCATACTCCCTGGTCTCGACATCCATATTCACGGTCTTGATCAGTTTCCGGTCTGCTGTGGCTGCAGTCTCCTCAGGCACTGTAGTACTTGTGTCCTGAGCATTTCCTGCGGAATCGTACCCTTCTGTCATGCCAAATCCATCTTCATAAGCGGACGCCTCCGGTGCAGCTGCCTCCTTGGAAGCAACAGCATAATCCGCATCCATGAGATCACTGATTCCGTAACTGCCGTTCGATGAGCTGCCGCAGGCGGTCAGCGATAATATCATGCCGGCAGTGAGCAACCCTGTAATGATCTTTGTTTCAAAATTTCGTTTTTTCATAACCCTCTCCGTTCTGCGGACGGCATCCTGACAGCCTGTCGGATCCGCCTGCTGTTGACTTTTTATTGTTCACCTCTATAAACGAAATAATATCACAAAAGTTCTTTATTTATTTGATCTTTTTACGATTCAGAACCACTTTTGCAAAATCGCAGCTTTCCTTTTGCCGTTTTAAAAAAGATTTTCCACCTTCAGGAATCTCTCCTGTTCCTCCTTTATCTTAGAAGCCGTGCCTACGACACAGAGCAGATCCTCCTGCATAAATGCACGGATATGTGCGGACAATGCACGGATATCCTCTTCGGTAGCCGCCAGTAGTTCGTCGCGTTCTCTCTGTAAAGTGGCATTATCCAGTCCTGTCATATAGGCACTCAGGGAATACAGTCCCTTTGCCGCCGGATTCATGGGTACGTCCAGATCACTGACCGCACCGATGATATACTGGGTCATGGTACGTTCATCTGCTGTGAACTCTGCAATGGCATCTGAAGCTTTCTCGTAAGTTTCAATGGTCTTGCCCAGATTCGGATCTCTGTAGGAGACAAAGTAGCTGTCACCGGATCTGCCGAAGCTGCACATGCAGCCGTAGGCACCACCCTTGACACGGACATTAACCCACAGATATTCATACCCCATCATGACTTTGAGTACTCTTAATGCTCCCGTATATTGCAGTCCACTCTTGCGGAAATTACCGGCACGGCATACGTAATTGACCTGACCGGAGGTTAAGAAACCTTCGTTTTTCCGGGAGGTTTCCGGAATGTAATGTTCTTTTTCCACGTTTTCCATATAAAGTGCTGCTTTGAAAGCCTCCACCGGAGCATCTAAAAGAGCCACGGCTTTTTCCTCACCTACGAAATCCACCATGAGGTTTTCCGGACGGAAGATCATTTTCACTAAGGTCTGTAAGATTTCCACCAATTCTTCTTTTTTCTCGTCAAAATGAGCTTCCAGATCCGTGATCAGACGATAGAACGGGATACCGGAAATCTCTTCGCTCACAGCTCCGGGAATACTGCCGTAGGATAAGGCTCTTCCGGCCGCCACACTGTGTCCTCCGGAGGTCATCTGTGCCTGCATCCGGGACTTGCCCTCCGCCAGAATCTCATACAGTCTCTTGGCATCCGTAAAATCACTGGTCATTACGATCTCACGCATCAGATCGATTGCTTCCGCAAGGCGGTCATAAAATACCTTCGTCTTCAGTTCCAGAGTCAGTATAAACTGATCCGTATCCTGCAGCTTGCCATAGACATTATTTACCGCAGCCATGCCGCCGGTGACCAGATTCATCTCGTTAAACAGATCTCCATAAGCATAATGCTCCGTATTTAACAGTCCCAGGCAGCCCTTCAAAATGCCGATATACGGGAAATATTTACCGGGGATCTGATCCAATTTGAAGATCAGACGTAAATAGCCGATGCCGTTTGTAAACAGATCATGATACAAAAGTGTGGTATCTCCAATGCTCCGCACTTCGTTCACCGGCAGATTTGCCTCTTTCTTCATATCTTCCCGTTTTAACAGAGGGATTTTCTCCAGATCTTCCTTTGCGTCTTCGCTCTCCTGGAATTCGGTCAGCTTCTGGAAGGTCTCCTTCACGTTCTCGATCTCTTCCGGACTCATGGCAGCTTTCACCTGTGCCATCTTTTCCCGCTGTTTCTGCTCCTGCTCTTCCAGAAGTCCCAGCTTCGGCTGCAAGATCACCACGCTGCGATGGGTATTGTCCAGCAGATATTTCTGTACCAGACCCTCAAAATATCCGGTCTTCACTTTCCCTCGAAGTTCAGCGAAAGTCTCGTTGGCCTCAATGTGAATGAACGGCAGTCTGTCATCGTACAGCCAGCTGTCCAGCACCTGTAAACCGTACATAAGTCCCTTGGGGTAGGAACCGAAATCCGCCTCTCTGTATTTGAATTCATAATAATTGATGCCGGCAAGCAATGCCTTTTCGTCGAAGCCGTCCTTTACCAGCTTTTTCAGCACTTCTTCCGTTACCTGTAAAAATTCCTGTTCTTTCTCTACGGAAGTGTCCTTCGCCACCACACTGAAATAGGGCTGGCGGATACCATTCTCATAGATGCTGTAGACATCCTTACCCACACCACAGTCCACCAGGGCCTGTTTTAAGGGTGCTCCTGGAGCGGAACACAGGGCATAGTCCAGGATCTGGAACGCAATGTAAAGCTTCGGATCCAGACTATTGCCCACGCAGAAGTTCTGGGACAGGTAGGTATTCTCCTCCTCGTCCTCTCCCTCGCCGATGGGACATTCCCTGACAATACGATTCGGTGTGGTAAATGCCGCCTCTTCCGTCACTTCGGAATCCACCTCAAGGGCATCGTAGGCAGACAGATAATGCTCATCGATAAAGGTCAGTTTCTCCGCCATATCCATATTGCCATAGAGATAGATATAGCTGTTGGAGGGATGATAGAATTTCCGGTGGAAATTCAGGAATTCTTCGTAGGTCAGCTCGGGGATCGCTTCCGGATCACCTCCGGATTCGCAGCCGTAGGTGGTGTGAGGATACAGGGAATTCATGATCTCCCGCTCCAGCACATCATCCGGAGAGGAAAAAGCACCCTTCATCTCGTTATAGACCACACCGTTGACTTTCAGCTCCTCGTTGTCACCTTCCAGCTCATAATGCCAGCCTTCCTGTCGGAAAATAGATTCGTTTTTGTAAATATTCGGGTAAAAAACCGCATCCAGATAGACATGCATCAGGTTCTGGAAATCTTTGTCATTGCAGCTGGCCACGGGGTATACAGTCTTGTCCGGATAGGTCATGGCATTTAAGAAAGTGTTCAGAGACCCCTTTACCAGTTCCACAAAAGGATCCTTCACCGGGAATTCCTTCGATCCGCATAATACGGAATGTTCCAGAATATGGGCTACACCGGTGGAATCCTTGGGTGTGGTGCGGAAACCGATATAGAATACCTTGTTCTCGTCATCATTGGATACAAGTGCCACCCTTGCTCCGGTCTTCTTGTGGCGGCACAGATAGGTCACGCTGTTAATGTCCGGGATCTGCCGTTTCTCTATAATCTCATATGTGGATAAATCTTCTACTCTCATTTCTGATGTGTCCTCTTTTATTCTATCTTAATCGATTTCTCCGTGCTACGCACTCTCGAAATCGTAACGACCATTCGCAATCCGGACTATCGTCCTTCTTGCTCATGTTCGTTTGCTCCCCTCATAGAAAGCCTTCGCCGCCTGCAAGCAGTCGCTCATGCTTTCTATGGGTGAGCTTAATCTGTCAAAACGCGGCCAGTGCCAGCTTGCTCATGGAGATTTCCTGAATCACGACACCCTTCGCCTCTTTCTCCTCCGGTGTCATGGCAACTAATTCCCGGATGTTCAATTCCTTCGTGACATAACGCTTTTTGCCTCTGCCGAAAATCCTTTTTTTCTCCTCGATGATATTGATCTTCACCCGAGCCTTGATCCGGTCGTAGATCTTCACAAGAAAACTGTCCGGCTTCAGATAATACAGATGAGTCTCCAGCGTATCCTGGGGATCCACCTCTTTTTCCGCTAAAATATAGCGTTCCACGATCAGGCGGAATTTAAACGCCACCTCGTCCTGATCCAGCAGCTCTGCAAAGGTATATTTTGCGCCTATGTAGACCTTTGCCGTATCCTGCAGGCTGTATTTATAATTCTCATAAACTGTCTTTTGCATTGTTGTCGATATCCTCAATCTTGAAACCGCTCATTCTTATGGCATCCTCGATCATCTTGCGGGACATACCGGTCTCTTCCATCAGTTCCTCCGTGGTCACCTTGCGGTGCAGTTCTTCCGCCAGTTCTCTGGCCTTATCCGCTACCTTGTTGACCTTATCTTCCACTCGCTTGTCGATCTTGGAATTTTCTGCATGTTCGGCAATGTATTCTTCCATGGCATCCATGATCATTTTGCCGAGCATTCCCTCGACTTCGTCCGGCTTCTCCAGACTGCCCAGCATGGTCACACCGAAGGAAAGCGCCAGATTGCCTTCTCCCACCAGATCTTCCAGCAGGACACCCTGTCCGGCATAGAGTTTTGCGATCTCTGCCACATCCGCCAGATGCAATTCGATCAGGCGCTGCTGCGCATCCGTCTCTCCCGCCATGGCTGCGATGGAAAATGCCAGTTTTTCACCGTCACTGTAGGTCGGTAATGCTGCTACTTCATCCAGATATTCCTGTAAGTAATCCTTTTCTTCCTCCGTCAGGAATTCATCGGGATCCATAGGCTGTCCAATACCGATTTTATGTTTTAACAGATAGTCAAATACCATCTGCAGCTGTTCATTGCTCAGATCCAGCTCGGCGAATGCTTCCCTTACCTGTTCTTCGCTGATGCAGTTGCCCTGCTCCTTGGCGGTCTTGCGGACCTGCTCTAAGGTCTGGGCAAATAATACTTCTTTGTTCATATAGGGTCTCCTTTATAATAACATCACTTTCTCCGCGCTTCGCGCATTGCCTGCAAGCAGTCATGCCATATGCCTCTTGCAATAATACACTTTCTCCGTGCTTCGCACTCCCGAAAGTGTACAGACATTCGCAATCCGGACTATTTTATGTGCTCATGGGTAAACAAATGATACTGGCAATATTCGTAGTTGCCGTTACATTTGGAGCAGAAACGGAACTCCAGATTCGGATCGTCCTCTTCTGTCCGTCCGCAGACGGCACATTTGTGTCTTGTGACTTTCGCCCGTCCAGCATTGGATTTTCGTTCGAACTGCGCCTTGCGGTGCATCTGTTTCGGCGAGATACGGCTGCGATGCAGTCTGTAAAAGTATAACACAAAGTTCAGCAAAGATGCCACTACCGCGAATTTAGTAAATAAGTTTCCTGCGATCACGGTATAGATCATCAGTACCGCATCCAGGATTCCCATCCATTTTACTTTCACCGGTATCACGAACATCAGCAACACCTGCATATCCGGATACGTAGCAGCAAAGGCAAGGAAGATCGACAGGTTGATATAATACGTGCTGAACGCATAAGAACCGCTGTAAAATACCAGGGAAGCCGCTTCCGTACTCATGCCGCCGGTGATCAGATATGCCACACCCATGCACAGGAAGCTTCCGATAATCGTAAACAGCATGCCGGAAAAGATATACACATTATAGCGATAAGTTCCCCAGGTACGCTCCAGCGCCGTACCCAGACTATAATAGAAAAACAGCATAATGATTGTGAAGATATCCAGACTTTCCGGAGGAACGATCACCCAGGTCACCAGTCTCCAGACTTGTCCGTGCAGGATCCGGTAAGGGTCCAGTGTCAGAAATCCCAGCAGATTATTGCCGGCTGCTTTTCCCATCAGTTCGATCACATATCCCGCCACATAACACATGATCAATACCATGGTCAGGTTATGGATCGCATATTTTCCAAACTTTTTTTCGAATTTGCTCATAAAACAATGTCTCCATAAATAGTTATATTTTGATTTTTCTCTATCGAGATTGTAACATCCGGAAGAGAATAAGTAAACTGCACGTTCTCTTTTTTCAGAGTTTTCCCGAAAAATTTAAGTTACATTTTACAAAACTTTAACAACTAAACTCCCCCATTATTCGTTGCATTGTGGTGTTTTTTGTCGTATAATTAGAATGTTTTGTTGATGAAAAAAATGCATTAAATAAGTAGATTTATTTTTATTTCAGGAAGGATGTATCACATGAATTCACAGGAAAAATACGCAACTCTCGGCATAGATATCGGTTCCACCACTGTCAAGATTGCTATTTTGGACGAAGAACACAATATTTTATTTTCCGATTATGAGCGTCACTTCGCCAATATCCGGGAAACTCTGTCTGAGCTCCTTAAGAAAGCTTATGACCAGCTGGGAGAATTGCAGCTGCACCCCATGATCACCGGTTCCGGCGGTCTGACACTGGCCAACCACCTCGGCGTTCCCTTTACTCAGGAGGTCGTAGCCGTGGCTACTTCCCTGCAGGAGCTGGCACCCAAGACCGATGTAGCCATTGAATTAGGCGGTGAGGATGCGAAGATCATCTATTTCGAAGGCGGTAACGTGGAGCAGCGTATGAACGGCATCTGCGCCGGCGGTACCGGTTCCTTCATCGACCAGATGGCCAGTCTGATTCAGACGGACGCTTCGGGCTTAAACGAATATGCGAAAAATTATAAATCCCTCTACACCATTGCTGCCCGCTGTGGTGTATTTGCCAAAACCGATATCCAGCCTCTGATCAACGAAGGTGCTACCAAGGAAGACCTGTCTGCTTCTATTTTCCAGGCAGTGGTGAACCAGACAATTTCCGGTCTGGCCTGTGGTAAGCCGATCCGAGGTCACGTAGCTTTCCTGGGCGGGCCTTTACATTTCCTGTCTGAACTGAAAGCTGCCTTTATCCGTACCTTAAATCTGGATGACGAGCACATCATTGACGTGGACAACTCCCATCTGTTCGCAGCCATCGGTTCCGCACTAAATGCGAAGGAGGAAGTCTGCATCAGTCTGTCTGACATGGTGAAAAAGCTGTCCTCCGACATCAAGATGGAGTTCGAAGTAGAACGTATGGAGCCTCTGTTTGCGGACAAGGCTGCTTATCAGGAATTCGTGGAGCGTCACAGCAAGCATCACGTGACCACTGGAGACTTACAGTCCTATCAGGGCAAGGCTTTCCTGGGTATCGATGCCGGTTCCACCACCACGAAGATCGCTCTGGTAGGTGAAGATGGATCCCTGCTGTACTCTTTCTATTCCAGTAACGACGGAAGCCCCTTGAAGACAGCGATCCGTTCCCTGAAGGAGATCTACTCTCTCCTGCCCGAAGGCGTGGAGATCGTACGCTCCTGTTCCACTGGTTACGGCGAAGCGTTGATGAAAGCTGCTTTTCTGCTGGATGACGGCGAGGTAGAGACCGTGGCCCATTACTATGCCGCTGCTTTCTTTGACCCCAGCGTAGACTGTATCTTAGACATCGGCGGTCAGGATATGAAGTGCATCAAGATTAAAAACCAGACCGTAGACAGCGTACAGCTGAACGAAGCATGTTCCTCCGGCTGTGGCTCCTTTATTGAGACCTTTGCCAAATCCCTGAACTATACCGTGCAGGATTTCGCTCAGGCTGCCCTGTTTGCAGAGCATCCTATCGATCTGGGTACCCGTTGTACCGTATTCATGAACTCCAAAGTAAAACAGGCGCAGAAGGAAGGCGCTTCCGTAGCAGATATCTCCGCAGGACTTGCTTACTCCGTTATCAAGAATGCTTTATTTAAGGTAATCAAAGTCTCCGATGCTTCAGAGCTTGGTAAAAATATTGTGGTACAGGGCGGTACTTTCTACAATGACGCTGTTCTGCGCAGCTTTGAGAAAATTGCAAACTGCCAGGCGATCCGTCCCGACATCGCCGGTATCATGGGTGCTTTCGGTGCGGCTCTGATCGCCAGAGAACATTACGAAGACGGTTATGTGACCACAATGCTGGATTATCAGAAGATCTGCGATCTCCAGTTCGAGACCAGCATGGCGAAATGTAAGGGTTGTACCAACAACTGTCGTCTGACCATCAACAAATTCTCCGGCGGCCGTCAGTTCATCTCCGGCAACCGCTGTGAACGTGGTATCGGTGGTCAGAAGAATGCCCACAATGTACCGAATTTATACGAATACAAATTACATAGACTGTTCTCTTATGAATCTCTGGACGCTGACAAGGCTCCCAGAGGTGTAGTTGGTATCCCCAGAGTGCTGAATATGTACGAGGACTATCCGTTCTGGTTCACCTTCTTCACCGAACTGGGCTACCGCGTTGTGCTCTCTCCCAGCTCCAACCGTAAGATCTACGAGCTTGGCATTGAATCCATCCCCAGTGAATCCGAGTGTTATCCGGCGAAACTGGCTCACGGCCATGTGACCTGGCTGATTCGTCAGGGAATCAAGTTCATCTTCTACCCTGCGCTATTCTATGAGCGCAACGAGTTCGAGGATGCCAACAACCATTACAACTGCCCTATCGTTACTTCTTATTCTGAGAATATCAAGAATAACGTAGAGGAAATCGCCGGCGGTGAGATCACTTTCCGCAATCCGTTCATGTCCTTTAGAGATCTTGGTACCGTGACGGATGCACTGACGAAGGAATTCACCGAGATTCCCGCCGCAGAGATCGCCGCAGCCTGCGAAAAGGGTTGGAAGGAACTGGCAAATGCCCGTCACGATATGGAGAAAAAGGGCGAAGAGACTCTGGAATACTTACGCAAGACCGGCAAGCGCGGTATCGTGCTGGCAGGCCGTCCCTATCATGTAGACCCGGAGATCAACCACGGTATTCCCGAGCTGATCACCTCCTACGATATGGCCGTACTGACAGAGGATTCCATCTCCCATCTGGCAAAACCGGAACGTCCTTTGATTGTATCCGACCAGTGGATGTACCATTCCAGACTTTACGCTGCCGCAAGCTATGTAAAGACGGTGGAGAATCTGGATCTGATCCAGTTGAATTCCTTCGGCTGCGGTCTGGATGCCGTTACCACCGATCAGGTGAACGATATCCTCTCCGGCTCCGACAAGATCTACACCTGCCTGAAGATCGATGAAGTCAACAACCTGGGTGCGGCCCGCATCCGTATCCGTTCCCTGTTGTCTGCAATCCGTGTCCGTGAAAAGATGGGCAAGCACCGCAACATCCGTTCTTCCGCTATCGAGAAGGTACCGTTTACCGAAGAGATGCGTAAGGACTATACCATCATCTGTCCGCAGATGTCCCCGATCCACTTTGAGATCTTGCAGCCTGCGTTCAATGCCTGCGGTTACAATTTCGTGGTATTGGACAACGATAACAAGCACTCTGTGGATGTTGGTCTGAAATATGTTAACAATGATGCCTGCTATCCTTCCCTGCTGGTAGTAGGTCAGATCATGGAAGCTCTGCTGTCCGGTAAATATGACCTGAACAAGACAGCCATCATCATGAGCCAGACCGGTGGCGGATGCCGTGCGACGAACTATATCGGCTTCATCCGTCGTGCCTTGAAGAAAGCAGACATGGGGCAGATTCCCGTTATCTCCCTGAACCTGGCAGGTATCGAGAGCAATCCCGGCTTCCATCTGAATGCGGATCTGCTGTTACGTGCCGCTGTGGGTGCGGAATTTGGTGACATCTTCATGCGTTGTGTATATCGGATGCGTCCTTATGAAGCAACTCCGGGTTCCGTGGATGCTCTGCACAAAGAATGGCTTGCGAAGGTACAGAAATTTGTCTCCGCGAAGCATATCAGCATTCCGAAGTTCCGCAGGATGTGTACCGAGATTATCCGGGATTTCGATGCGGTTCCGGTACTGGATATCAAGAAGCCCCGTGTCGGCGTGGTCGGTGAGATTCTGGTGAAATTCTCTCCTGCAGGCAACAATCATCTGGTAGAGCTGCTGGAGAGCGAAGGTGCGGAGGCTGTAGTACCCGACCTGATCGACTTCATGCTGTACTGCTTCTACAACCAGATCTACAAAGCAGAACACTTAGGCACCAGCAAAAAGACTGCAAAGATTTCTGCGCTGGGTATCTGGGCCATCGAACATATCCTCCGTGGCTCTGCCGTGAAGGCTTTTGAAGAAAGTAAGCATTTTGATCCGCCTACCAACATTTACAAGATCGTCTCCTATGCGGAACCGATCGTATCCATCGGCAACCAGACCGGTGAGGGATGGTTCCTGACCGGTGAGATGGTGGAACTGATCAAGGAAGGCGTACCGAACATCGTATGTACCCAGCCTTTCGGCTGCCTGCCGAACCACGTGGTAGGTAAGGGCGTTATCAAGGCTCTGCGGAAGGCATATCCTTCCTCCAACATCGTAGCCATCGACTACGATCCCGGTGCCAGCGAAGTCAACCAGCTCAACCGAATCAAACTCATGCTCTCCACCGCCCAGAAGAATCTGAGGAAGGGCGAAGGAAGCGCGGAATAAAACATTTATAGTCTGAAACCACTGCCCGCGGCAAGGGATTCCATTGGAATTCCATGCCGTGGGTGTTTTGTATTCAGATCTCTTTTCCCAAACAAACATCTTCTCAAAATCTCCCCTGTCATGTTATAATACACTCAGATATGCTTGTGCCTTCAAAAGTGCCCGCTCTATTGCTTATCTGCATGTCCCACAATGTTCATTTATCTCCATTTTCGCTAAAAGCTGTTTTCCGGCTATTTTAGTACAAAATTTCTCATATTTTTTCTTTTTTTGTATCTATTTTACCCTTTTTCTTTATTTTGATACAATCATCCCTTTTTCCACTTGAAAATTAGACTTTTTTGTATTTTTTTCTGGTATTTTATCCTATTTACACCAAACCATTTTGAAAGGAGTTTTTTATGATTCAGAATTTAGACACTCGCCTTAATAAATTACAGACACAATGTGACTACCTACGCCGCAAAATTTCCGCCTTTCCAGAAGGAGAATTATCCATTCAAAAAAATGGATCTTACCAACGCTGGATTATCAGAAAAGAGGAACAATCTGTATATTGTCCTAAATCAAATCGTTCTCTTGCAGAGATTATGGCCTTGAAAAAATACTACTCTCTTCTGCTACTGGAAGCCGAAGAAGAATTTTCTCTGCTAAGTTCCTATAAGAAAATTTCATCCTCACAAAGCCGCTCCAGGAAATTATCCTCCTCTGACCTTCTAGAGGAATCTTCACCATATTATGAATTGCTGCAAAGTCATTTTGCGAAGGACAAGCTTCCGGTATCGATGCAGAAATGGTGTGCGGAAAGCTATGAAACAAACAGTTCTCACCCGGAAAATCTAATTCATACTACACTGGCGGGACATAAAGTCCGTTCCAAATCCGAGGTTATCATCGCCAATCTTCTGTACACAAATCATATTCCATATCGTTACGAGGCAGCTCTGGCCTTAAATGAGTTGACAGTCTATCCTGATTTCACGATCCTGCATCCCACCACGCAGCAGTTCTTCTACTGGGAACACTTCGGGATGATGGACAAGAACAATTATTGTGATGCTGCCTGCAACAAACTCAAGTCTTACTGCTACAACGGAATCTTTCCGTCCATGCAGCTGATCACCACTTACGAGACCGGCAAGGTTCCCATTCGTTCAGAACAGGTACAGCAGATTATCACGCAGTACTTTTTATGATATGATGAAGCAAAATCACTTGCTTGCAAGTGTGATTTTGCGAAATGCATTGAGTGAGCTGTGCTCACGATATAATGAGCGCAAGAGAGCCAACATGCTTGCATGATTGGCGATAACCAAACGGGCACAAAAAAAGACCGGGCGTGTATCGGCCTCCAGTCATTAGATTGATTCTGTTTCTAACTTTTGGGCGGTACAGCTCCGGTTCTTTAAGGTGAGCAAGCTCTCTTTCACCTGCAATCTCACGATGCATTTGCGCTGCGGTTCTCAATGTATTGTTGCAAGACTTCGGTGACTTCCTCCGGTGCCAGGCCGGCATCCTCGATCAGGTCACTTACTGCCTCCAGTTCTTTGCGCCTCTTCTGCTCATATAATTCTTCCAGTTCCCGTTCCTCGGATTCAATGCGGATATTCAGCGCATTGATCAACTCCTGTTTTGCCTGGATCTTTTCCTCCAGGGATTTTCTCTGTCCTCTTGGCATATACTGTGTGCTCCTTTCCTTATGGCAATACTATCGAAAAGGCCATTCATCAGGGATCACAAGCGTAGCATAAGCTGCCGTGATCAGTCATGAATGGCCTGATATGTTACAGTATATGGACAACATTGTAAAAATATACCATATGTCTGTTAATATTATACCGCTATAATTTTTGTCCTATCGGAACAAGCGTCCACAGATATTTTTCTTTGCTCACATCAAATCTGTCGGACCTAGCCCAGGTTGTCTACTGCCGCCTTCAGCTTGTCCAGTGCAAGCTCTAGAGTTGCTCTTGGGCAGGCAATATTCACTCGCTGGAAGTCTGCTCCACTGGGTCCGAACATTGCTCCGCCATCCAGCCAGAGTCCCGCTTTCTCTACGATAAACTGATCCAGTTCCTTGCCGGAAATCCCAAGTTCACTGCAATCCAGCCATACCAGATAAGTACCTTCCGGCTCTACCAGATGAATCTGTGGAATTTTCTCCTGCAGATATGCTCGCAGGAAATTCAGATTCTCAAGCAAATAAGCTCTCAACTGATCCAGCCACTCCTGTCCGCCACGATATGCAGCCTCGCAGGCTACCGCTCCCAACGCATTCGGCTCATCGTATCCGGTCTTGTCGATTTCCTTCTGGAATGCTTCCCGCAATGTCTCATTTGAGATAAAAATATTGGAAATCTGTAAGCCTGCCAGATTGAAGGTCTTACTGGGTGCGGTGCAGGTCACGGTGAACTCCGCAAAACGGGGATCCACATTGGCAAACACCGTATGCTCAAATCCGGGATATACAAAATCATTGTGAATTTCATCACTGACTACGATCACATGATGGCGCAGGCAGATCTCTCCCAGCTGCTGCAGTTCCTCTCTGGTCCATACTCTGCCCACCGGGTTATGAGGGTTGCACAGAATAAACAGTTTTATATGTTCCTGCACGATCTTGCGCTCGAAGTCTTCATAATCTATGCTGTACTGCGACTTTCCTTCAGTTACCCTTTTTTCGTATACCAATGTATTATCAATCACCCTACGGTCATTGTCCCTAATGATATTGGTAAAGGGATAATACACCGGATTTTGGATCAAGACCGCATCTCCCGGCTTTGTGAAAGCTTTTACCGCTGCACCCAGTGCAAATACCACACCGGGGGTCTTCATGATCCACTCTCTCTTCGTCTTCCAATTATGGTTTTTTTCCATCCAATTGGTTATGGCATTATAATAAGCATCCTTAGGCTGGGTGTATCCGTAGATTCCATGATCTACCGCCGCGTGAAGGCTTTTCGTAATCTCCTCCGATACTGTAAAGTCCATGTCTGCGACCCACAGTGGCAGCACATCCGCAGGCTTGCCTCTCTCCACGGCATAGTCGTACTTCAGGCAGTTCGTTCCCTTACGATTTATAATTTTATCAAAGTTGTATGTAGCCATACGAATCCTCTTACCTTTCGACAACCTGCGAGCTTTCTGCCTGTGGCCCCAAGTTGCAGGTTAAATTTTTCTGTCAATCGTACCTATTCTACCAGGACCTTCTGCACGTCCTGACTCGTTGCGTCTGTTGTGGGACTTCCGTGAAACTTTCCGCGGAACTGGCTAAATTACTATGTATACCAATCACCCCCCTCAGGCAAAAGCCTGCACCAGGTCTGCCAGCAGGTCATCGATATTCTCAATACCAACGGACATTCTCAGAAGCTTCTCGTCCACTCCAAGGGCCTCTCTGACCTCTACGGGTACATCTGCATGGGTCTGCTTCATGGGATAGGTCAGAAGACTTTCCACGCCTCCCAGGCTTTCTGCAAAACGGATCAGCTTTACGCTCTCCAAAATTTTAACAGCTTTCTCCGCAGAATTCAATCGGAAAGAAATCATTCCGCCGTATCCGCTGCACTGTCTGTCAATCAGCTCCTTATCCGGTCTGGAATCCAGTCCGATATAATAGACTTCTTCCACTTCCGGTCTCTGTTCCAGCCAGTGTGCGATGGCCAGAGCATTCTTCTGGTGCTGTTCCATGCGGACTGCCAGTGTCTTGATACCGCGGAGTAACAACCAGCTGTCAATCGCAGACAGACAGGCTCCTGTAGTCTTGTAGATATTATAGAGCTGGTCATACAGAGCATTATCCTTCACCACCAGAAAACCGGACAAAGTATCATTATGTCCTTCCAGATATTTGGTTCCACTGTGTACCACGATATCAGCTCCTAATGTCAACGGCTTCTGGAAATAAGGAGACAGAAATGTGTTATCCACGATCAACAGGCATCCATTCTCATGCGCAAGATCTGCAATTGCCTGAATATCCGCTACTTTCATCATCGGATTGGACGGTGTCTCCAGATAGATAGCTTTTGTCTCCGGGCGCAACGCTGCCTTCACCGTATCCACGTTGGAAGTATCTACACAATCCACGGAAATACCATTCTTGTGACTGATCATGTTCCACAGTCTTAATGTTCCGCCATACAGATCATCAGTAGCGATCAGATGATCTCCGGGAGAAAAGATTTCCATCATTGCAGTGATTGCCGCCATTCCCGTAGAAAATGCCAGTGCCTCTGTTCCCTGTTCCAACAGAGCAACCGTCTTCTGCACTTCGTCTCTGGTGGGGTTGCTGCAGCGGGAATAATCATATCCCGTACTCTTCCCCAGTCCCGGATGCGCATACGCCGCATTCTGATAAATGGGCATGCTGATGGCGCCGAACGGATCCTTTCTCTCATTACTTCCCTGGACACATATGGTCTCTGCTGCAAATGCCATCTTTTTCTCCTCCTATGTCTATGTATACTATATTATTCCCTTTATATTTCCTACTGTTCCAGTAGGTATAGTATATATTTATCATAGTACATAGAAAAAGTCAAGTTTCTATTCCATATTTACCAATAAAGTTTCATTTCTTTCTCAGCTTCCTGCTCTGAGATATTCAGTTTCAGTCTCACCTTTTGTAAAGTTTCTTCATAACTGGTATTAAAATCCTTGCACATTATAATAATTCCTTGCGCAACTCCCTGAGAAATCCCCTGCGAAATTCCCTGTGCAATCCCTTTTCTTGTATACTGATCAAATAATTCACACACCCTGATCTCATCCTCCTCTTTGATTCCCATTTCTTTTAATGCATCTCCGGTATCATCAACATTTGTATCTCCGGATAATACCCGTAGCATCTTAACTGTTGCTTCTTTATGAATCACTTTCCGGTCCGACCGATAGCCATCTCCCTCTGCAAGATAATCCACGATGATTCTCATATCACTTTGAAAAAGCTCTCGTATTTCTCTGGGTAAATGACGCATTTCCCAAACATGAAGTTGTACATCATCTACATACTTCCATATAATATCTGCAGTCGCCCCTTCTTCATCGAATAACCGTTGCAAACTGCATACCCCTTTCCACCTGCTCTTTCCCCAGTATAACACAATTTCTATCACAGGATATAGGCTCGGATTTTGTTTTTCATATTGTCTGCGGTATTCTCCACCTGCATACCCGGCCTTGCGCAATACCATGCCCTTATCCACCTTTGTCTGATTGGCAAATAAATACAATACCTTAGGCACCCCATTTACTACATGGTACTTTGCTACATCTTCCAATTGATTTCGCAATCCATTTTCTTTATCCAAGTAAAGACTCTCAGTAGCCGCCGACAACATTTCATAATCTTTAACCCTTCTTCTCCCTTCATGTAACAGAACATTAATTATGTCCACCGCCACATCCGCATAGCTTTCAAAATTTTTCGTCACAATATCGTTTGTTTCCAATAGTTTCCTCCCTGTCCGATTGTTCTGTCAATCCATGAATTCGCGGCGATCCGCCATCGACTGCATCTACGCATTAAAACTTTTTCAGAATATTGCCTATATAGACTTTCTTAAGATGTGATTACTATAGCATACATATATTGATTCTGCAAGAAAATCCCGCCCAAAAACTCTCACAAAAACAAGGCTGCGGAAATTGGTTATTTTCCACAGCCCTGCTCTTTGTGCAATTTGTCTTTTCTGTTTTGAGCGCAAATTCTTTAATCCAGGTCAAACAGTTCCGCCGCGCTGACGGTCAGGCTCTTAACAGCACCTTCGGTCCGCTTGGCTCCGTTGTCGTAAACGGTTGTCGCCCGGATGTAGATGGTGGCGGCATCCTGATCGTTAAGCGTCATCTTGCCGCTGCCGGAGAACAGGCCCATCTCCGATGCAGGGAATGCCAGCGTGTATACACCGTCACTGGTCACAGAATAATACGACGTACCTGTGACATAATAGTCCTTTCCACCTTCCGTAAAGTGATTGTCTCCGCCGGCAATCACATGTGCTCCCACTTCCGCTTTGGCAGAATTTGTCACTGTAAGTCCGGTCAGAGGCTTCACCTTCAGTGTGCCCTTGCCGTATGCGATCTCCATAGCATCCGCATCCGTGGACTCCTTGAAGAACTCTACCCGGATCTCCGTTGCCGAAGACAGGATGTTGTAATCGGTAGCCTTGAAATCCACCTGAATCTTATTGCTGCGATCCAGGATCATCTTGTTGGCAGTATCATACATCATATATACGGAGTCAATGGTGTTGCCGTTGTCATCCCGAAAAAATACGGAAGGTGCCTTGGTTCCGGCATTGTAAGCTGCTACCATGGTGTTCACAAACAGCTTCTTCTCCGCCATTCCTGTAGGCTCCGTATGTCCCGCACCGGAATACGTGACATTGCCCATGCTGTAAATATAATAGTTATTTACCACATCTTTGGGGCTGACATTATACAGGTTCACACCATTGTCATTGCCCCGTCCGTTGTTCCTCTCAGTCTGTGTCTTTCTGGTCTTGGCATTGTCGGACAGGTCAGACAGACAATACCATACCACAATATCATTTTTGCCGTCTCCATCCTTATCCAGCTCCATGTTCGGCTGCAGCCACTGATAATGTGTTGCCGCCACTGTCAGAGTCTGCTGTTCTTCTGTAGTGATCTGATAAGGATAATTAGTGATCTGTCCCTGATTTACCTGCGTAACGATCATATCAGGACCGGCACCGTCTCCGAATTCCTTGTAATCTCCCAGCACCGTGATCTGCCCCTGAGAGTTCGTCGTCTTATCCATACCCTGATAAAACAGAGAATTGCAAATCGGAAAATAGAAACTCGTATAAGACGTTCCCTTCCGCAGGATCGCATTGATCCGATTCTGCACATACCGGACTGTCGTATATTTGGTCGTGCCCTCGATATTTCCGACCGTCTGATCACTGCTCCGGTCCGTTCCCGGCTTCCATGCCGTATCGTAATTGTACTGCGTGTCCAGAATATTGTAATAAGCATCATAACGCTTTCTCTGGGCATCGGATAACCTGTAATTGTTCCTCTGGTCATCATAATATTCCCTCAGTGCACCATAGCGGTCCAGTCCTACCGCCGCACGCATGGTCTTGTTGAACTCGTAGCCCCAGTACCAGCTTTTACCGCTACCGGCCGTACTGTTGATATACGAACTGCTGTCATGGGTAAACAGGACACTCTTGCCATCCTCAATATAATCGCGGATTGCTTCAGATACTGCCATATTTTTCAGGCTCTGATCCTTGCCTCCGAACTGATAATTGTCTCCAAATCCAAGGATCAGCATATCGTACTGCTGGAAAGTGGTGTATGCCGCATTGTAATAGGCTTCCGACTTCTGTTCATCGGTCTTAAGCTTTTTCAACTGATCGTCTGAAATCAATCCGTTGATAAAAGTTGAAGTCTTCACGGAATCAATAGATACATTAAATTCCCGGATACCGCTTAACAGTGACTTTACATCACTGTCACTTTCCAGATTCCACAGTGTCTTGTCATTAGATGCTTTTCTGTCGGACATCAGCTGCAATACCTGAATATCCACTCTGGAACCTCTGTCCACTGCCGTATAACCGGACACTGCGGTTCTCACCAGTGCATCAGAATTATCATAGAAGATCATCTTCCAGGGCAATACTCCCTGATAATCATCCGGCAGCACTCTGACTACCTTATAGGTATATCCGGTGCGCAGCTCGTAATGGCCACTGTCATTCTTCGCCACTTCCTTCCATTCCTGCCCGGATCTGACATACAGATTCAGTCCGGAAAGCTCCTCCGTGGAAGAAAGTGTCTGCCCGATTACATCGGAACCGGAAAAGCGACCGTCGGAGTTCTTATCAATATACAGCTTGCAATCATACGTCGTGCTCACCTGGGAGGCAGCCGCATCATTGGACAGAGCAAAAATATACTGCAGATAGAACTTACCGTCCGTCATCTTCAGGAACGCATCGTTGATACCGTCCCCGTTGTAATGCAGCTCTGTAGGAATATAATCTTCCCCAAGATTTTTCACCCATTCGATCTGCAGTTTGGACAGATTCAGATGGTTGCCAAAGCTTCTCTGTCTCTCTTCTCTGGCCGCCTTCTGCTCCGTTGTCTCCCGGGCTGCAGTCGTCAGCTGACTCTCCGCAAATACATTCTCCTGCCAGTATTTGTAATTGCCGCTTTCATCCGTGGACAAGGCAAACTGTATCAACTGGTAAAAATAGGAACTTTCGTCCACTGTTGCCGTATTGGCACTCACCTTACCGTCAATTCCCGTCAGAAGTGCATCCGCAAATACTACCGGATACCCGGCGGAAATATACTGCTCGAACTCCTTTTCTCTGGTGGAGTTCATATCGTTTCCGGGTCCCCGATACTGATTGGAAGTGTGACTCAGGGAATCATCCTTCAGACGGTTCTTGTTATCATCCGATTCATCCTTATAATCATACAGATCCCCGATATGCGTATAGATCAGCCCATTCATGGAACTGTCATTGTAAACGGTCTGATTGTTTTTCACATTCATGGTTCCGGTGCGGGCACCCACATAGATCATATCATATCGATCGTTGAGATCCTCTATCTTGCCAATGAACTCTGCGGAAGCCATCTGGGTAATGGAAATCCTTCCTCCGTAACTGCTCTGCCCCAGAAATCCTTTCACGGAATCTGCAGATAAAGCTCCGGTTCCGAAATCATAACAGGGCTCCAGATCCAATACCGCAAGGCTGTCCTTTACCTGGCTTCTGTGCAGATACCAGTTCATAATATATCTGGTGATTGAAGCTTTGCTGATCTCTTCATTCAAAGTGACCGCCGTGGCATTTTCCTGTGTGATCAGAAAATTCTCGTAGCGGATCTCTTTCAGGACATCCGTGTAGATCCATGCTCTTGTCTTATCTGACTTCAGATCCGTCAGATAATCCTCTGCCGCATAAGCTTTGGAACTGTCGTTGTTCAGGTATACATTTTCGTTCAGGTATTCCTTCAAGGTATCCAACGTCAGGGTATCCGCATTTGCCGCCTGCATTGCAGACGCATAGGATCTGATATTTCCCTCTGCCGCGCTTTTCAGCGTATCGACACTTACATTTTCCCAATAGGAATCTCCCTGACTTGCGATTGCGTTTGCCACATTGTCATCCGACACCTGCAGCAGAGTCAATGCCAGTTTCGTCAACACTTCATTGCTCTGGGTGCTGTTCTTGGCATAAAAATTATAATCCATGATCACCGGCACTCTGGCTGCAGCGGTTCTGATCCCGCTGTCGTCCACGCCAAATGCCAGCTTTGCGATCACGGTTGCCGCAGAGACCATATTGGACGGCTCTGCCCCGTAACTTCCCTGACCGGAAAAATAGAACAGATCCACATCTGCCAGATCAATTCCACAATAAGAATCCTCCGCTGTAATGGAAGCATCTGCCAGATCAGCCAGTTCCTGCAGGGTAAGTGTTGTCACTTCGATCTTCAGTGTATCGATATCGTCTCCGGTGGCTGTACCACTCTCATAACGACTGGTACCGGACAGATTCAGGACATTTTTCTTGAACCATTCTTTGTTGTAGAAACCGCCGTTATAGGCAATAGTCTCCGTAGCATCCTCTCTGTCATCCCCTACAAAATCATAGCTGTTGGCGGTGTCAAAGCCCGCTTCCCCCTTGTAAGTAACCTGAAGGGAACCCGGTGTCACCATAGTGTAGCTGCCGGCCTCATCCTTACGATAGGTATCGATCAGACGGTAATCACCGTTTTTGTCACTTACTGTCATTGCAGATACATAATAGTCGCCGTTATCATTTGCTGTGAAATCCACAAGATAGGCACTGGCTATGGTCTCAAATGTATATGCCTTCGAAACATCATCCCATTTTGCCAAAAGCTGTGCGCTATCCGGCTGTGCATGATCCAGGATGTAGAGATTCTGGGTAATATCTCCGGCAGAATAGGCTGCTATCGCATCTCCTCCGGATGTCGTGCGTGCCTGCACAGCAGTACCTGCATCATTTCCGGATACCCCCCTGGACGTAGTCTTTAATCCATCCGGCAGTGCCGCATCGGTACCGTATACAATCTGTCCGAGATAGGTATAAACGGCAGTCTCACCCATACCTATCTTCTGATAGATTGTCCTGTCCACATAATCTTTTGCCTGAAAACTCGTTTTATCAATAGCGGCCAGATCCGTCTCCGAAATTGCATATAAGCCCTGCGCATATCCCCTGGCGCTGTCTGAACCATTGATAATCGTAGTCTCCAGTCCGTTGCTTCCTCCGGTAGATCTATGGGAAAATACCGGAGTCACGCTTTTGGCATCCCGGTTACTGTCTCCGGCGGCCTCCAATGCACTGTATCGGTTATAACGTTCTCCTGCTGCTACCGTCTCCCCATTGGCAATCTCACGATAGACCGCATCGATCTGTTGGTAATTGTATCTGCCGGATCCGTCCTGTCGGAATACAAAGTGTCCTCTTACGTCCTCGGTTCTGGAAGCTCCGGTGCTTTCGCTGTAGGCAGAAAAAGTAACCGGACCTGTCGTCGGAAACTTTGCAGCATCCAGACTGTCCATAGCTGTCTGGCGCTCTGTGGCTGACGGCATCTCGGAAAGCTTTCTGCCCTCAGATACCGGCTCCTCGCCGCCTGCCAGATAGCCGATCGTGGCATTTTCCTTCGACGGAACGATCTCCAGAATATGGAAAGTACCATCAGAAGAAGCTACCGTATCCTGTACCAGTTTTTCAATACCCGGAAGGGTTCTTTCCTGCGCATTGACCTCCATAGAGCCATAGCTCTGACCGGCTCCGACGGCCAAAGCTATGGTGAGGATTCCTGCTATATACTTTTTTGAATTGCGTTTCCAATTCATGGTCATTTATTATCCTTCCATTCCCACCACTCCGGATTCTTCTCTACTTCCAGTAAAAGATTTCTCTTATGATCCGGATATCGTTCATCATAAATGGTCATAATTAAATAATCATTTTCTTCATGTGCGCCAATATCAAACTGTACCTGCGAAAAAGGAAGATGCATATTATCAATTTCTGCAAATTTTGTGTTGGAATCCAACGGCAGTTCTCCCTGGAAATATCCTGCCAGTTTTGCTGCTCTATGTCCTTTCTCTCTTCCAGACTCAAAACCATACGCATGCAGATCATAACGATTCGTCCAGGTAGGTCTCAGCACCGTAATCACATGCTGATCATTGGCAAATAAGATATCCACTACCGGCACCAGTATTACCGTTTCGGCCACTAATGTGGAATCATCCGGACTCCATGCCTGAAGCTTCAGACGATATTCGGTATCCCAGGAAATATAGCTAAGTGCTCTTACCTCTGTAGATTCTCCCGTATTTTCTGTTGTCAGATAGCCTTCCTGATGAACATCATCATATGCTCCGTCATAGACTTCAAAACCGACCTGATATGATTTTTGTATTCCGTTCCATACCTTGAAATCATTATTCAGCTCACTGGGAATATCTGCAAATCTCCAATTTACTTCCCCTTTATAATTTCGAATCTCGCAATTAATTTTTCCATTACGGTTTAATACAAACTGACTGGAGTAAATATACGGTTCCTTCGCGTTTACAACCGTCTTCAGGGGAGGGATTGTAATATCGATTTCTCTGGTAATCTTAATATCTGCTGATAAAGCTATCACCGCACGTACACGTACTACCGTATCCGTCATATTTCCACATTCCAGTTCTGCCTGGAACTGTCGACCATCAGAATCTGTCAAACCGGTTATTTTGTAATTATTGGCATAATCACCTACCACACTCCACTCAATCTGTGGATAACCATTTCTGTAATCCGCCCAGGACGGCAGACATTCAATCAATGCCTTATAACCGATCTTTTCCGTACTTCCTTCGGTAAAATCATATGTGGTCAGATTCCTGGCAATCAGTGTTGCATCATATTTTCCGTCAATGTTGGTATAGGGTAATACCGATACCTTTGTGGATGCAGACATTCCGGGATCCGCCACGGAAGTACAGGTTACCTGTAGCACAAGTGTTCCGGTCGGCTCATATCTGTCAGCCGTCAAAAGACCGCTCCCATTTATCGTGGTTCCTGCCTTAAGTCCAGTTGCGTCCACTCTTGCCACGCTCCAGGTCACCCCGGCATTTTTAGCCTCTTCTGTTCCTTCCATAGTATAAGAGTACTGCAGGCTGTCCCCCTGAATCACCGAAGCATCTTTCGGTTCTATATCCAGAGAATCCACCATATGCTTTTGTACCGTTACGGTAGCCGTTGCCGCTATGGTAGGATCCGCTACGGCGGTACAGGTTACTGTCAGAATATTCTCTGCTATGGTCTCATCCGCTGCCACACTCAGTTTACCGTTACCACTGATGGTGCTCTTACATGCGCTGCCATCCTGATAACTTACGGCCCAGGTCACACCCTGAGCAATGGCTTCCTCGTCTCCGGTGATCTCGTAATCGAAGACGAAAGCCTGTCCCTGTTTCAGATCTTCGTGCTCGGGAATGATACGGATGCCGCTGATCCAGGAATAGATGCGGGACGGCTCGGAGCTCAGATCATTTCTCAGCTTGATGGTCTCGGAAATTTCATAGGACTTGTCCTGATAGGTAAAGGTCATGTTCAGAACAACTTTCCGCTTATCCAGTTCACTGAGGTCCACGCTGAAGCTGCTGACATGCTCTGCCATCAGTGCGGGCTTAGCCACGTCAAAATCTCCTACCACAAGTTTGCCCTCGGCATCCTTGCTATTTGTCACCTCATAAAGATACACCTGATTGGCATCGGCATAATCCGCTCCGACACCACCCTGCCAACGGATCATATAGCTGTTGTCGTTATTGATCAGACGCAGTTCACTGACACTGGCATTCGTTACGTCCAAGCCGTTAACGTCTTTTGCCACATTACCGTCCATATCCACAGCTTTCTGATCCGTCAGATTAGAAAAGCTGATGCCCTTCTCCACATCTATGATCAGATCGATCATCTGGTTGGCAGTCAGCTGGGCTTCTTCCTGCAGAGTCAGTTCCTTGTTTCCCCGCATATAAGAATTGTTGCCGGCGATCACGAATGCTCCCACCGCACCTGCTACTATGGTCATGATTGCAAGAGATACGATGATCTCTACCAGAGTAAATCCTTTCTTACCAATCCCCATGGTCAACCTCCTTACTTCGTCAGGATCTTACCAGTCTTGCCGACCGTTGTGATTTCTATGTTTCTCGTTCCGTTGCTTACGACGATTTTCTGACAATATTCTTTCAACACATTGTTTGCCGTACAGGTATCCTTCTCAAAGGCCCCGGATGCACGGTTAAACACCAGATGCAGCCCATTTGAAGATGAAACATAAGGTAACAGGCTGTCGGATCCTTTCAGTTCCGTCAGGGAATATCCCGTGGAATCCCCCTCAAAATATACTTTGATATCAATAGGCTCTTTTCCCAGTACCCTGTTGGATACCTCCACATCTCCCTGCCGGATCTGTGCCGTATATTCCCTGGTCGTATCATTATAGCTGATAACGCATTCCACCCGATTCTGTTCTTTTCCGAGGGTCAGCACTCTGGTCCGCTCCAGTGTTGTCACAATTTCGTCCGCACATTTCCGGACTTTCCTGCCGGTCAGGGATGTAATGGATGTGGCCATCACACCCACCAGCACCGCCATGATCGCAATGACAATGATCAGCTCCACCAGGGAAAAACCACTGTTGTTATTCTTTCTGCCAGTTTTCATAAACTATCAAATCTCCCAGATTTATATCACTGTTCTTATAGGACTTACCGTTACTGCTCAGGTAACCGTCTCCGCCATTTAAAAAATCTACCACATGATATTCCTGTGTCTTACCGGCAGCATCTACGATCGTTCTGGAATAGGTCAGGGCATGAAGCACCGCATCCCGGTCAGGTTCCACATTGACATTCTGATCCAGTGTGATCGTTCCGCCGGACAGGATCGTTCCCTGGAATTCCTTTGTCACTTTGACATCTCCGGTAGCAATGATCAGTCCACTGAACTCGCCGAATCCGGCTTCCGGATAGGTATAATCACCCTTTACAATAACTGCCTTATATCCCTGCTCCGCAAGGCTTCCTGTGGTATTGCCGAAATATTTTGACTCCACCTTATTTCCGGTACTGCCGTTTAATACAGCATGGAAGGTCGTTATCTCCCCTTCATTTACCAGATTGGTATAAGCATTGGCTGCATCCGTCTTCTCCGAAGGAAGCAGCTGCTCATAGACATCGATCATCTTCTTGGACAATGCCTGGAATTTCAACTGATCCGATGCCAAAAGTGCCTGATATCCTGCATTGGCACCATCACTGGTCAGTGTGGCATCCAACAGCTTCTCCTGACTTCCCGCAGCCGCACTGCTGTCATACATGGCCACATTGCCTGCCAGATGCATGATGTACGCTCCGTTCTGCTGTCCACGCACCTGAATGGCTTTGGTATACAGACCGGTATAGGCTTCCATGGTCTGCTGGTTGGCACCGTAATAATCCTGAAAATACCGGTTGGCATTGGCTCTCGCGGTATCAGAGGTGCTGTCAAAGCTTACATAATAATACACCAGCGTGATCTTGCTGTTGATCCGCTTGAAAATCTTCTGGATATTGTTCTGGGTCAGTCCGTACTCGGCCAGCGTATGACCATTCAGGGTAGCGGACGGAATATTCAATGCCACTTCCGTTACATCCGCCTGGTCCCTGATCTTGTCCTTATACTGCTCCAACGTGATCGGGTTGCTGGCACCGTTTAACACGGTCTTGCCGGAAGCATCCACGCCGATACACTGCGCCGGAACGAGGTAAGCCAGCTGGTCACTCTTCACAGCGATAGACTGTCCCATCATCACATCCTGTACTCCGGTGTTGCTCACACCATCCTCACTGGTAATTCCATCCTTGGCTTTCGTCAGAGAAATGTAAGAATTTCCCGCCAGCGTAAGATTCTTCAATTCATTCAGATAGATCTCCGTATCCGTGCCGTTGACCAGAATGGCGCTGCTGTCCACGCCCTTTCCATTACCGAAGCCAATATACTGTCCGGCATATTCTCCGTCGATCTGTGCTCCGGCGGTAAATACATTCCGCTCTCCGTTCATCTTGAGATCTCCGGCCACATATATGTTGTTTCCCTGAAAGCTCAACGTTCCGTTGCTTCCCGTATTGCCCGGAATACCTCCGTTCATGGCAATGGAACCGGCCCATACTTCACCGTACTGATCTGTGGTAAGTGTGGCTCCTTCTCCCAGATATAAGTCGGAAGCCATCACCATACGCTTGTCTTCGTTTTCATTGCCGGTGGTCTCTTTCCATTCCACCGTCACACCGTTACCCTTGCCGGACTCTTCGCTGCCCACGATAAAACGGTTCGCATAAAAGCTGCCGCCGATGACATTGATGCTGTATAGCGCAGGATTGGAAGGAAGCGCCTGAATATTCTCCTGTGCCACCATGGAGATTCCCGTAATGGAAGGCAGCGTCACTGCCTGTGCAAAATCCATATCCGGCATCTTCACCCGGATATCGGTCTGGATCACGGACACATAACCATCGGTATCCGTATAAGTCACTTTCAGGCCGCAGAAGGAAAGTCCGTCGGTGTACAGCTGAAAACGTCCGGTAGGAATATCCGTGGTCTCCACTCTCTCCTTGTTGCCCGTCACCGGATCCGTTGTCATTACATATACCTTCAGACTGCCGCTGCTGTCCAGAGCCATCCGGTACACTACTTCCCCGGAGTCATTCAATGTCTCTAGCACCGTCCCCCGCTTTATCTCCGAAGACAGGCTGTTGAACAGCTTGGTCAGATCATAGTTGTTGATATTCATACTTCCTGTCACTGCATAATAATCCTGCATATCCTTCAGGAAATAATATCTCAGTTTGTTCTGCTTCTCCTCTGCGGAGGTTGCCTCATAATTTTTCAGGACCAGTTCATAGGCACTTCCGACAGAAGCGGACACCCGCTCTCCCATAGCCGTCCGGATCTCATCCAGCACAGTCTCTGCGGAGTAAAAGTTGTCCTTCGCCTTGAGATTGTTCACCTTCATCTGATAGTTCAGCAGTGACATATACATCAAAACACTGGCTAAAATGCCAATAAAGGCCATGGCAATGATCACAACGACCATTGCTGAGCCCTTATTGTCCGTTCGTCTGTGGAATTGTCTTACCCTTGAAAATATTTTGGGATTTCTTCCGCATATCTTCATGTTTCTCGTCTTCCTTCCGGTATCTCCTCTATCTTGCGTCCGTCAGATCATTCGATCACGGTTCCCGTCATGGTAAGTACGGGGGACTGCACTCCGATCATATCTTTTACATACACCTGTACCCGCATGTCATAGATACGGTTGCGTCGCTCCGTCGGTGTCAGACCGCCGTCCGCACCCATAATATCCTTCGCCACGTCTCCGGTAGCATTTCCTGCCGCACCGGACACGCTGAGGTCATTGAAAATGTATTCCGTATTGCTTCGCTTCACCAGATTCGTCTGCAGTCTGCAGGCGGAATCAATGCTGGCTCCGGCAGAGGACATCCAGCCCGGCCAGGTCTCCCGCAGTTCAAATGCTGCTTTGTAATTGTTGTCCCAGGAGGAATACGGGTTAAAACCGGTACTCTCATCCGCAAAACTGTCTATTCTCTCCGCTGAGGGAGTCTGCTCCACCAGGAACAGATTCGTCTGTACATTCTTCGGGTTGTTCACGATCACTTTATCAACTGCAGAAGTCACTATGCTCTGGGTAGCCTCCACTCTGGGCTGCAGGCACACAATAATATTGGCCAGCTGGGAAATGATCTCCTCTGCATCCACCGGATTCCCGCTCTCCTTCTCCTTCTTAAGCTCCGCTGCTTTGGCTCTTACCGCCTCTTCATTGGAAAAGATCACATAATCCGAGCCGTTCTGGGGATAATCTCCGCTGATGCCCGTAAGGATGGCGGAATTGCAATGATAGACTGTGGAGGCCGTCACCAGATACACGTCTGTCTCTACGTTCTCTCCGTCTCCCAGATCCAGCAAAATACGGCTGCTGTCTATGGAAATTTCGATGGTCTTGGTAGTATTTCTGGCGATCTCCATGATATCTCTGCCACCGGAATACGCTTCAAAATAGCCGTAAGCCTCCTGCGCTGCATCTTCGGATTCGGAGTATACCGCATTCAGGTTGCCTGCCAGGTTCTGAATATTTACGATGTCCTTCTCATTCAGTTCCGGGTAGCCGTTAGGATCCAGTGTTACTACCACATCATAGGTGCCGGAAGTCGTCTTCTCATCCCGGAAGGTATATTGCCAGATACCATCTTCTGCTGCGCCGTCTCCGTCCACATCCAGAGAAGCATCCTTCTGCACGCTGTTAGTAAAGCCGGTAGGGGTTGCCGCCTCATAGGTGTCTGCCATCTCCTCCAGTGTATGTGCCTCGAACTGCTCCATGACATCCTCTGCGACGGCCGTGGCATGCATGGTGTTGCGGGACTTGGCATTGGTTCTGGCAGAAGTCACGAAGCTGTGCAAAAGCGGCACAACGATGATCGACAGGATCACGATGGCGATCAGCAGTTCAATCAGAGAAAAGCCTTCGTTATTCAGTTGTCTTCTCTCCGTGTGCTTCTGCATGTGAGTCGTCCTTCCTGCTTCTGACTAATACCGGTCTCTCCGCACTCCGTGCTCCCGAAACCGGACAACCATTTGCATTCCGGACTATCGTCCTCCCTGCTCATGACTAATACCGTTTTCTCCGCACTCCGTGCTCCCGAAACCGGACAACCATTCGCACTCCGGACTATCGTCCTTCCTGCTCATGGTTGTTTGATTTGCTAATCATAGCAGTATCCTGCCTGCAAGCAGTCGTATACTGCTATGATTGCAAATCTATTATTCCACGTTTCCGAAAATAGTGTCTACGCCCATCTGCATATCCGGGATATAAGGTGAACTGTATACCTTATCGGTTCCCAGCAGATAATAGGTGTTCATGGTCATGTTGCCGGTGAGCATTCCGTCGGTCTCGTTGTAGCTGATGCTGACGCCCTGGATGCTCTCACGTTCCTGCTGATTGTAAATGTATCTTACCAGTCCTTTGAAATCGTCATAGGTGCAGGAAATGCTGATGCTCAGGGGTACCTCATACATATGGGTATCTGCATAAGCAGTACCGTCCGTAGATACCGGACTTGCTACCGTCGTTGCGGCAGCTGCTGTGGTATCTGCCGCAGCATCTGTTGCTGTCGTATCCGTGGCTGCTGTTGCATCCGCAGTCGTCGTTGCCGCATCCGCTGCAGGAGTATACACCACCTCTGCTTCGGAACCGAATGCAATATTTGCCACCTCGGTACGAGTATAATCTTCCAATGTCTTTACCATCATAATGCTGTCTTCCGGTAAGATATCTGCCGGGAAACGGTTCTCAAAATTCGTGATATAGGACTGCATCTTCTCAGTAGCCTCAATGTAGTCCGCCTTACGCTGATCTAATATCTCCAGCGTTGCCACCTGGGATGACAAAGTGGCATTCTCCGCCTCAAGAGCATCTGATTTTTCATTAAATTTGGAATATACCAGAAAATACGTACACACAGCAATAAGAACACCGATCACTGCGATCAAAAGCTGAATTTCACTCTTTTTAACCTTCATCTTCCGCTGCCTCCTACTGTGCTGTCTGGGTGCCGGCCTGTGCCTCACCGCTCTCTTCGGTCTCATCCGTCAGCTCCTTATAGCTTCCGGTAATGGAAAAAGTCACTATGGACGTGCCGGTCTCATCCTTGCTGTCCGTAATATTGCTGATCTCTACATCATCAATGCTCTGCATGTTGCGGATATTCAGAATCGTACGGGCTGCCGCTGCTTTCCCTTCCACCGTCACTGACATGCTGATGCCGGTCTGGTCGGAGCTGAAGCTATTGGTATAGAAGCTGTCCGGCAGGATCTGTTCCAGTTCATTGATGAACTCCACCAGATTCTCATTGGGAGTCTGGGTATAAGCATATAAATATGTGTATTTATCATACTGGGCTTCTGCCGCCAGATAATCGTTGTATACTGCCTGTGCCGGCTGCAGCTCCTGTACCCGGTTCTGCAGATACACATTCTGCGCCACATTTCCCAGATATCTGGTCACAGAGGTGGCTGCCATGGCGATGGACAGGATCACTCCCAACACCAGTACTGCCACACTGACGAAGGTATAATTCGTGCCACTGACCACGGTCAGTCCCTTGGACTTCTGGGTGCTCTTGTCGATCAGTCCCACAGGGGCGAGCACCGCACCCAGACAGGAAATATAGGCTGCGGGTCTGGTGGAACGGATGGCCTTGCTCATGCCGATCTTGTCATCCATCTCGGACAGGGTATGTACCTTGCGCTCCAGACAGTTGGTGAACAGCTTGCTCATGCCGCTGAAGCTGCCGCCCAGACCGGTAACATAGGACTTTTCAATGAGATTTTCACTGTTTCTGGAATCATAGAAGTCAATGACACGGCTGACACCCACGATCAGAGGCTCCAGAGAAGCGGTGATCTTTTGTCTTGCTGCTGTGACCTCCACATTACCGGCATCCTCATCTTCCCAGCGTCCGGCATTTTCTTCCCAGACTTTGTCTCCCTGATGGAGTACTCTATTCAGACATGTTTTCTTCTGGAAACGTTCTACCGCACTCATGGGATCGTTCACGGCATAGGCTCCGGAAGCGATCATAGTATCAATAGCATCCTGCACACCGTAAGCCACCGTTCTCTGTAATAACACCTTACCGGCGGAAAGCACGGTCACAATGGTGCTGTTCTCGTCGATCTTGATAACCATGGTGACCTTCTCGGATTTTTCATCACGAAGCACCTGGTATAAGCTGTTACTGCTGTAGTCGAAACACTCGATCTCCCAGCCGCACATCTGCGCCAACTGATAATAGCTGTTTAAAAGAGCCTTGGGTACGGCCAGAGCCATGACACGAAGCTTGCCATTCTCTGCCAGACCGCCTGCCAGATAATGTCCGATCTCATATTGGGTCAGATCCACCGGAAAATAGTCACTGGCATTGGTCTTCACCAGTGCCTCGATCTTACTCGCCTTGACATTGGGAATCTGTACCTCACGGCTCGCCACTCTGGTAGAAGAAATGGTAAAGATTACTTTCTTCGTCCGAATGCCGTTCGTCCCCAGTGCATTCGCCAGATGATCTGCGTAATCCTGTGTCGGCTGCAGCATACCATCCACCACGATGCCCTCCGGCGTCTCCACTGTCAGTACCTTATAGACCTTCGGCTTTTTCACCTTATAGTCCATCTCGCAGATCTTCGTAAAAGAGTTTCCGATCTCAATACTCAATACGCGATTGTTCATTGCCATGTTTCTACCCTTCCTCTTCCCGGTATTTATCATATTTCAAAAGCCTTCCGCCATCGCGGAATCTTTGAAGAACTTTCTGAAATCATGTTCGAAATGCTGATATCATTTATAAGTAAAAATGCAGATACCACTGTAAGAATTCATTTCCCCAGAGGACGGCGATTGCCACCCCCGCAGAAAGATACGGTCCCATGGCGAGGACATGTCCTTCGCCGCTTACTTTCATACGGATCAGATGGATCACGGAACCGATGATACATCCCAGTAAAAATGCGAAAATAATCAGTTTCCAGCCGAGCAACAGTCCGCAGACTGCCATCAGCTTCACATCTCCGCCACCGATGGCTCTGCCTCCGGTAACATAATACAATAGAAGCAAAAATACACTGACACACAGGAAGCCGATCAGGAAATCCAGCCACTGTGTATAGTGGAAGATTCCTTGGATCAGCCCCAGTGCCAGTATAAATAAGTTAAATCCCACAGGGATCTCATATGTTCTGAAATCAATCACACTTAAAGCAAGAAGTGCACTAAATAACAAGCAGTAGACTAGGGAATCCACGCTCATCCCAAATTTCCAGAATACGATCAGGTACAGCACTCCGTTCAGTGCCTCGATGACGGGGTACTGAGCGGAGATATGTGCCTTACATTTCCGACATCTGCCTCCCAATGTCAGGTAGCTGAACAGCGGTACGAGATCGTACCACCGCAGCTGGTAACCGCAGTTCATGCAGTGAGACCTGGTCGTTACAATATTCTCTTTTTTCGGGATACGGTAGATCAACACATTGAGGAAGCTACCGATCACGATTCCATAAAGGAAAATCACTATGTAGAGAAGAATTGTTGGGAGCATGTCAGGTGCCTTTCAAAGAATTAGTGTGAAGCGCCCTCATAAGCAGACGCATCGGGATAAATAGCATACGTTCCCAGTGTAATTCCAGTTACACCATTGGTACTATCAAACGTTATGTTCCACTCGTAGGTTTTATTAACCTTTGAAATAGGTATCTTTGTAAAGCCATCAATATTTGAAACCGCTGCACCACCTGCAATATCAGCACCAGAGGTAATACCAATAGTTGAAATATCAACTTTATCATCAGCAATAGCAACATTAATTGCAGATGCAATCTCCTGTGCATTTGTTACGTCGGTAGAAATCTTAGATCTCTGTACATATTTCAAATACTGAGGTGCCAGTACACCAATCAGAACTGCCATAATAGCGATAACGATGATCAGCTCTACCAGGGAGAAACCTTTGTTAGTTAAGCTCTTCTGTTTCTTGTTCATAATTACATTCTCCTTTTTATGTGTTTTTTAATTTCAGGGTAGTAATTTTTCCGCCCCATTTATTAATTATCGTTCTGTCCCTACACAGAACGGATAATCCAATATTATAAATTATCCAATGCCGCATACATAGATACCATAGGTGCCATACATGCTGCGATCAATCCACCAACTACAACTGCCAGTACAATGATGATCATAGGTTCCAAAGCAGCCATCAAAGACTGGATTTCCATTTCTACTTCTTCATCATAGTAGTCTGCAATCTTGTCCAACATTTCTTCCGTACTACCGGCTTCTTCACCGATACGGATCATCTGGTATACCATAGGTGGAAACAGCCCACTCTCCTGCAATGGTCTGGATAAGGGCATACCGATGGTAATTTCTTCTCTTGCATCCTGCAAGGCTTCTTTAAAATAGATATTGTTCATAACTCCGGATACGATATCCACAGCTTCAATCAACGGAACACCTGCACCCATCAGTGTGCTCAGAGTTCTTGCCATCATAGCGGCTGCCGACTTCACGGTAAGTTTCTTGAAAATCGGCAGTTTCAAAGCAATCTTGCCAAATACATGCTTTCCGGGATTCGTACCTGCAAAATATTTAATTCCAATTGCCGCCGCAATAATAACCGGAATAATAATAAACCAATAATTTTGTATGCCATGGCTCATTGCCACATAAAATTTAGTGATCCACGGCAAATCCGTTCCTAAATCAGCAAACATATCCTCGTAGGATGGAATAACCTTTACTAACATTACAATCGTCACGATCACAGCCACGATACATACCACAATCGGATAAATCATTGCCTTTTTCAGCATTGCCTGTGTCTTGCTGTTTTTCTCCAACTGCACTGCCACTCTATCGAGTGCAATTTCCAAGCTACCGGATGCCTCACCGGCAGCCACCATGTTCACCATAATCCCTGGGAATACCTTCGGGTGTTCTGCCATGGAGTCTGCCAGGGTCTCACCCTTTTCCACGCTGATGCGGACTTCTTTCAGTGCATCCTGTAATCTCTTATTCTCTGTCTGTTCACAGAGCATTTTCAGGGATTCGAGGATGCTGACGCCCGCTTTGGTCATGCTGACGAACTGGCGGCACATGACGCTTAGATCCCTGGCCTTGGGCCATCCGCCGATCTGGATGTCGATGTCTTTCGTCAGGAAGCTCTGTTCTCCCAGATCGATAACGGTCAGCTCCTGCCTTCTCAGTTCTGCCATTGCCAGATCTTTGTTGTCCGCTTCCAAACTTCCCTTTACTTCTTTTCCAGCCTTTGTGATGGCCTTGTAGCCATAGGTCGCCATGTGCCTTCCCTCCAATTACGTCTCTATCTTTAACTGTCTCCCCAACTATGTAAGACGGACCCGGGTCCTAGAAAGGCCCAGGTTTTTGAAAAAATTTTATAAATTTTGATAAATTTCTATAAAATATTGCGGTTTTTATAGAATTATACGTCAAATGATACCTTTACCATCTCGGAGAAGGAGGTGGTGCCGTCCAGTACGTAGTCCGTGGCACTCATACGCAGGGTATGCATTCCTTCCTTTAATGCTTCTTCCTTTAAGATATCGGCACCCTCCCGCTTGCTGATAATGGTTTTCAGTTTCGGAGTGATCTGCATGATCTCATAGACACCGATACGGCCTTTGAAGCCGGTATTGTCGCATTTGCTGCATCCACAGGGCTCGTAGATGGTCACATCTTCCTCTTCCCTCATGCCCATGAACTCTTTTTCATCCCTGGTTGCCTGCTTCGGCTTTTTACAGAAAGGACAGAGTCTGCGTACCAGTCGCTGGGCGATAACGCCGATGACGGAATCTGCGATCAGGTAGGATTCGATGCCCATATCTTCCAGACGGGTGATGGTGCTGGCGGAGGAATTGGTATGCAGGGTACTTACCACCAGGTGTCCGGTGATGGATGCCTGTACGGCAATGCTGGCGGTCTCCTGGTCTCGGATCTCACCGATCATGATGATATCCGGGTCCTGTCGCAGGATGGAACGCAGTGCCGATGCGAAGGTCAGGTCTGCCTTGGTGTTGACCTGTACCTGGTTGATACCGTCAATATTGGCCTCGACAGGATCCTCAACGGTGATGATGTTCACGTCTTCTTTATTCAGTTCGCTCAGTGCGGTATACAGGGTGGTGGACTTACCACTTCCGGTAGGTCCGGTTACCAGGATGATACCGTGAGGATTTTTCAGGATATAGTCAAACTGTTTTAATTCGTAGGGTTTGAAGCCTAACTGGCTCTTGTCGCGGTTCAGTGCACTCTTCGCAGCAAGACGCATTACGACTTTTTCCCCGTATACGGTAGGCAGGATGGATACACGGATATCGTATTCCACACGGTCTACCACCTGGGTGATACGGCCGTCCTGCGGCTTTCTCTTCTCGGAGATATCCATGCCGCCGATAATCTTAATACGGGCGATGATGGCAGACAATACATTGACACCGTATCTCGCTCTCTCATAGAGGGCACCGTCGATACGGTAACGGACACGGATGATATTTTCCATAGGTTCGATATGGATATCGGACGCACGCTGGCGGACTGCTTTTTCGATCATATCCTTTACCAGCATTACGATCGGGGAACTGTTGATGTTCTCCTCCGTGGCGATGTCTTCCACCACGTCCAGTTTCTTCTCTTTGGCGTAGGCCGCCAGTGCCTCGGTTACTTCCTCCTGACCGAAATATTTATCGATGGCCAGCATGATGCTGCGGGTGGTGGCTACTACGGGCTCTACCTGGAAGTTGGTGATGATGTTGATGTCATCGATGGCGTTGTAATCCAGGGGATCCGCCATGGCGACCATGAGAACGTTGAAGTTATTTTCTTTGTAGGCGAAGGGGAATATCTTGTTCTTCTTCAGGACGTTGACCGGTACCAGATTCAGTACTTCCTTGTCCACATTGACGCTCTGGAGATCGATCATATCCAGATCCAGCTGGCGGCTCAGTGCCTTCGCCAGATCATCCTCCGATACGATGCCTTCATCTACCAGGAATTCTCCCAGCTTCTTGCCCTGACGATTGGGGTTGTCCAGTGCCTGCTGCAACTGCTCTGCCGTGATCACCCCACTGTTTACCAACAATTCACCTAAACGGACTTTTTTTCTGCCTGTTTCCATAAACTCTCCCACCCATTGCTTTTGTCGATAATTGGAAATATGTGTGAAATTGTAGTATTTTTTGGCTACAACTCACAAATATTTTGTCTCAATACGGAAATATTATAGCATATTTTAGATTTATGTAAATTGCTTTTAGTACTTTTGTTTCAATTTCTGAGAAAAACATTTTTGTTGCTTTCTTTCCTGTTACACAGTACAATTATTTCATTTTATTTTGAAAGTTTCTAAATACGCCAATTCTTCGGCGAATTTTCCCAACATTTATTGACTTCACGTATTATACGTGTTACCTTAAGAAAGGAGAGATAATCCATGCGTTTTCGCGAATTAGAGCGAATCATCCTTGACGATGGCTGGGTTTTGTCTGATATCAGAGGCGATATTCCTTTGCGAGTTGTTAATTCTATTTTTAAACAGGCTGGACTAAAATAATATGGAACAGCCTTTGAAAGGAGTGATCTTATGAATTATATATATCCGGCTATTTTTTACCCGGAAGCGAATGGGAAATACTCTGTCATTTTTCCCGATCTTAATGATCTCGCCACCTATGGTGACAGTCTTGCAGATGCCTTTGCCATGGCACAGGAAGCATGTGCACAATATCTGTTTACTTCTCTGAGAGACGGCGATGCTCTTCCCGCCCCTACTGCAATTAATGCAGTGAAATCAGATGATCCCACTGCATTAATAAATCTAATCTGTGTGAATTTGGATAATTATGCCCGTGCTTATGATGACAGGGCTGTTAAGAAGACACTGACTATTCCGGCGTGGTTAAACACTGCCTGTGATAATTGCGGTATCAATTATTCCAAAGTTCTAAAGGACGCTCTCATTGCCAAACTGCAACAAGTGCAAATGTGACCGTATCACAAAGTCACCGCGTATTCACTGTCGTACATTTTCTTCAGATTTTCTACGCTGTTATATTTTTCGCCGATGCAGAATTCCTTGGACCAGGTCATGTAGTAAGCCCAGGGGATTCTGCTTTTTTGCAGAAGATCCACATCTGGAAGGTATCCCACTTCTGCCAGGGCAGCCACTTTGCCACGGGAGGTGGCTGTCACCAGTTTCTCATAGGCATCCGCATAGTCTGTGGACTGATACTCCGGGAGGTAGACATCCATGGATACTACATCCACGTATTCATCTCCGGGGTAGGCTTTTGGTACGTCGCTGTTCCATACCCAGAGAAGGTTGTGCAGGTCTTTCTCACCTGTGTAGTAATCGAACATCAGGTGATACAGGTTTCTCGCCACTTCCGGGCCCTGCGCTCCCCACCAGAACCAGGTACCGTAGGATTCATGGAACGGGCGCCAGAGAATGGGAATCCGCTCTTCCTGAAAGCGCCGCAGGATCTCCGCAATCACACCCATGTCATGATAGAATGCCGCTCTCTCTGGGGTTCCCTCTTTCAATACTTCCCTTGCATCAAAATCCGTGTGTTCGGTATAGAAGCTCTTGTCTCTGCCTTCCAGAGGCGAGAACCAGTGAAAGGTAAAGGTGAGAATACCACCATTTCCGGCTTCCCGCTGTTTTCTGGCCCATTGCAATGCCGTCTCCACGGTCCCCTTATTTTCTTCCACTTCCTGGATGCATTCCGGGGAAGCATCTTCATAATTGATATTCGGAGAATACGCCAGCAGTTCAAAGCCCCGCAGCTTCGGCTCTTTTCCGGTGGTCTGCCGGATATAAGCAATCTCCTCACAGGGGATGGTCTGGGTGTGCTGACCGGTGATGATCTTTTTTCCTGCGACGCAATGAAGCTCTCGCAGCAGCTCCTGCGCTTCCTTTGTTGCCTCTGAATCCGCTGTTGTAATATTTTTCTCGTCCATATATACACCTCTTTCTCCTCCATACCCGCACTTACGACTTCCCCGGGTATACAAGCTTGTTTTTTCTCTCCATGCCCGCCGCCACAAAAAAATCGAGGGTACAGAGACAATCTTTCCCTCTCTGTACCCTCAGTTTAATGCAATACGGAACGAATCGCAAGCTCTATTCCGGCTTTATACTTCCTGATAATCGTTACCGGTGTCGTTCTTCTCTACTGGCTTTGCATCTTCTGCCTTTTCCTTGGCAAAGCCCTTAGCCAGCATCTCGTTGATGTCCAGTCCGGTGGACTCCTTGATACCATCGGTAACCTGGGTTACAGTGGTCATGATGTCCCCTGCCAGCTTGCTGGAATCGCCACCGAACATCTTGATGGAATCTACGTTCATGTAGCCCTTAGCCACAGCCTCGGCGATCTTGGGCAGCTGCTCGAAGTATACTTTCAAAGTATCCAGCTCCATCTGCTGTCTTGCAGCATCACCGTACTGTTTCATAGCTTCCGCTTTCTTCAGAATACCGGCTGCCTCTGCCTCTGCTTTTGCCTGAATGGCTTCTGCTTCCGCCTTACCTTTGGCTGCAACGGCTGATGCCTCTGCCAGGCCTGCTGCCTTGACTGCCTCTGCCGCCTGCTCCTTGGCGAATCTTTCTGCCTCGGATTTTGCCTTTTCTGCCTCTGCCTGTCTCTGGATTTCGAAGAGTTCGGCCTCCGCTCTCTTCTGTCTCTCATACTGCTCGGCATCTGCCTTCTGCTGTGCTGCGTATTTGTTTGCTTCTGCGGTCTTCTTGACCTCAGCTTCCAGAGCTTTCTCCTTGATGGATACTTCTCTCTCCTTTAATTCCAGTTCCTTCTCCTGACGGGCCAGGTTCGCATTCGCTGTGGTGATCTCCACGGTCTTACGCTGTTCCTCTTCCTGGATCTTGTATGCTGCGTCAGCTTCTGCCTTCTTGATATCGGACTCTTTCTTCAGTTCTGCCTTCTTGATCGCCAGTTCGGTCTGCTTCTGGGCAATCTCGGTCTCTGCGATGACCTGTGCATCATTGGCATCCTTCTGTGCCTGTGCTCTGGCGATGGCCACATCTCTGTCTGCCTGTGCCTTTGCAACGGAAGCATCCTTCTGGATCTGGGACATGTTATCCTGTCCTAAAGCAGTGATCAGGTTGTTCTCATCCTCGATCTTCTGAATGTTACAGGACTCGATCCAGATACCTAAAGCGTTCATATCCTTCTGCGCCTTTGCCTGTACCTCATCACCGAAAGTCTTACGGTCATTACACAGTTCCTTCAGGCACTGGGTACCGATGATCTCACGCATGTTACCCTGTAAGGAATCAGTCAGTGCATCGCGGATCTGATCTTCGTTCATGTTCAGGAAGTTCTTCATGGCTGCGTTAGCCATCTCGGTGGTGATTCTCTTGTTCGCATCCGCACCTGCCACGACTTCACCCTTCGCATTTACGGTGACATCTCTCTGGGTCAGGACTCTGACCTTTGCCACGGCGTCGATATCCACACCGATGAAATCCTTGGTAGGTATATAACCGTTGGTCTTGATGTCGATACTGATCTGCTTCAGGATCAGCTCATCCTTCTTCTCCAGAAAAGGAATCTTGATGCCGGCACGACCGATCAGAACCTTAGGTTCTCTCTTGATACCGGAAATGATGTAAGCTTTGTTCGGTGACGCCTTCACATAACCGGATGCCAGGATGGCCAGGATGGCAATGGCCAATACAATAATTGCGATAATACCAATGTTAATTTCCATATGTACTCCCTCATTCTTTCTGCTTTTGTAATATATGAAAAGCTGCTTGTATGGTATGTATTTTACCATACAGGCAGCTTGACGAACAGTGATATCTATTATTTTTTTCTCATTTTATTGTAGCAAAATGTGCACGATATTCCACGTGTGTTACCGGTCATCGGCATTCCTTCAGGTATTCCATGAAGTTCTGCTTGTTCTCCAGTGCCGTGGTGGTGGGTCTTCCGAGATCTTCCCTTGCGCCGATACCACATTTTACTTCGATAAAGGTCAGGGTCTCTCTCTCTTTTGCAGCGGTCAGTTCCCGGTCCAGTTCCTCATAGGTGGTAACGGATACTGCATGGGGATAGCCGCAGGCCTTTGCAATGGAGACAAGATCAATATCGGCTGCCACGGTAGGCATACCGCCCACGGTCTCATGGGCACCGTTATTGATGACGATGTGTACCATATTTTCCGGGGCCGTGCTACCCAGTACTGCCATGGAACCCATGTGCATCAGCACTGCGCCGTCACCGTCCACGCACCATACCTTCGTCCCGGGCTTCTGTACTGCCACACCCAGGGCGATACTGCTGCTGTGTCCCATGGAACCTACGGTCAGGAAATCATACTTATGGCTCTGTCCGTTGTGTTCTCTGATCTCGAACAGTTCTCTGCTGGCTTTGCCCGTGGTGCTGACAATGGGATCCTCGCCGGAAGCCTGCACGATGTGGCGGATGATCTCTTCCCGGATCATGGGATTGTCGTTGCGATACTCCACCTTTTCCTCATAACTGAGGGCACCCTTCCGGATCACGAACGCTACATCCTCACCACGATCCAGCTCCTTGCGGAACTCCTGCATGGCAGCACTTACTTCCTCTTCCGTTGTGTCTTTTCCGATGACAAAATAGCGGATTCCCATATCCTCCAGCAATTTCAGGGTCACTTCACCCTGGTAGATATGCTGGGGTTCGTCGTGGATCCCCGGCTCACCGCGCCAGCCGATGACGAAGATCATGGGGATGGCATAGACTTTATCGTTCAGCAGGGATGCCACGGGGTTGATGATATTGCCTTCTCCGCTGTTCTGCATATAGACTACCGGGACTTTGCCGGTAGCCAGATGATAGCCGGCGGCCAGTGCCGTGCAGTTGCCTTCGTTCGCCGCGATCACATGATGCTTCGGATCGATCCCATAGGTGTGCATCAGGTAATTGCAGAGGGCTTTCAGCTGGGAATCCGGTACCCCGGTATAAAAGTCCGCATTTAAAATTTTCGCAAAGTTTTCTGCTTTCATGTAAGTATTCCTTTCCTGCCCCTGTCAGTTAAATTTCGTCTATTAAAGTTATAATATCTTTGATCGGCATCAGTCTGCTGTCCACTTCCTGTGCCCTGTGATACCGCAGGATGTCCTCGGCGGTCTGCTGCATGGCGGGGAAGGCACTTCTGGTCAGCTGGTTCGCATAGATCACGATATTGACGCCGTGGGCGGCCAGTTCGTTTTCCGTAATGCTGTTAAAGGAAGACGGCACCACCACGATAGGTGTCTTCGAATCCTCTGCCCGGAATTTATCACAGAATTCCAGAATCTCATCCGGGGATTTCTTACGGCTGTGGATCATAATACCATCCGCTCCCGCTGCTACGAAAGCTCTGGCACGGTTCAGTGCATCTTCCATGCCTCGCTCCAGGATCAGGCTTTCGATTCTGGCAATGATCATGAAATCATCTGTCAGCTGTGCCTTTTTGCCGGCTGCGATCTTGGCACTGAAGTTCTCGATGCTGTCCTGAGTCTGCTCCACTTCGTTGCCGAAGAGGGAATTTTTCTTAAGTCCGGTCTTGTCCTCAATAATGATGGCGGAAACACCCATTTTTTCCAGTGTTCTCACTGTGTATACGAAATGCTCCGTCAGTCCGCCGGTATCTCCGTCAAAAATAATGGGCTTCGTGGTCACTTCCGTCACGTCATCAATGGTACGGAAACGGGAAGTCATGTCCACCAGCTCGATATCCGGCTTGCCCTTCGCCGTGGAATCGCACAGAGAGCTGATCCACATGGCGTCGAACTGGTCCAGCTCGCCGTCATGCTCCACGATGGTCTTCTCTGCGATCAGCCCCGTCAGTCCGCTGTGTACTTCCAGCGCCTTGACAATGGGACGGATCTCAATGAGCTGGCGCAGGCGCTTTCTGCGGTATTCCGGCATGGCCAGCTTTTCCTTGATCCTCGTATCAATTCTTTTTACTTCTTCATTATATGTATAAGGGACATCTATGATCTCACCGCCGTATGTCTTCAGCAGTCCTTCCACGTTGTCACGGATAGCCTTCAAAGCTCCCTCCTGCCAGTTATCCCCATGGATCACGTAGTCAGGGCGCAATTCTTCAATGACCTTATCATACATTACATCATCCTGCACGACCACATTGCTGACTTCCGGGATATCTTTTACCAGCTGCATACGCTCCTCGAAGCTGATGGTGGGAAAACGGTTAAAACGGATCATTGCCGCATCACTTAAGACGCCGATGGTCAGCTCGCCGTATTTTCCGGCTTCTCTGATGATATTGCGGTGCCCCTCATGAATGACATCTGTACAGAAACAGGTATATACTCGCTTCATTTGATCCTATGCCTCCTTATATTTTGCCGGAATCTGAATTTTATTGACTTCCAGTGCTTCTCTGAACACTTTGAAAAAGGCTTCGATATCCGGTCTGTCAATCGCACCCAGCGCACACAGGCGGAAGGTATTGGTAGTAGAGATTTTGCCGGGGTAAATGGTAAATCCCCGCTCATAGCAATAATCATGTACTTTTTCAAAATTCCAGTTTGGATCATCGGGATACTTCACAGACACAACCAGTCCCGACTGCCATTCTCTGCGGATCACATCGTGGAATCCCAGTGCATCCAGTCCCTCATGGATAGCTTCGAAGACTCTGGTGTGTCTCGCCCACTTGGCTTCCTCTCCCTCTGCCCAGTATTCCTTCAATGCCTGGATCGTAGCGTAGATTGTCTGTACCGGCGGGGTAAAATGCATCTCCCCGGTTCTCTGGAAAAAGTCATACTGCTGATACAGGTTACAGTAATAAGAGCGCTTCGGATAGTCCTTCGATGCCTCTAAGACTGCCCGGCTTCCCACGACAAAAGAAAGTCCCGTCATGGCCATCAGACCTTTCTGTGCGGAGGCCATACAGAAGTCGATATTGTCCTCTTCTATATTGATCGGCCGCATGGCATAAGTCGAGGTGGTATCCACGGTAAAGGTGGCATGATATTTGTGGGCCAGTGCACCGATCTCACGGATCGGATTGAGAATGCCGGTGCCGGTCTCATTATGGGTGGTATGTACCAGGGCAATGTCCGGATTCTCTCTCAGAGTCTGCTCCACTTTTTCTAAGTCTGGCAGTTCGTCCACCGGGAATTTCAGGTCAATATAGGGAAGTCCGTAATACTGGCATACTTCCACAGCTCTGGTGCTGTAGGCTCCGTTATCCACCACCAGTACTTTGCCGCCCTCCGGCAGCAGGGAGCTGATGCAGGCATCAATATTGATGGTGCCGGATCCACAGAACAGGACGCTGGTATACTTTTCCAAGTCTCCATGCACAATTTTTACAAGGTCTTCTCTGAGCCCCTTCATCAATCCGCCGAATTCTTTCTCTCTGGGACAGATGTCCGGCACGACCTGTGCGTATTTTACGGTATCAGTGGTGGTAGACGGTCCGGGATTCAATAAAATATTTCTTTTGACGGGTTTTTGTATCAACTGCTCCATTATGGGATTCCTCCTTTTTTTGTTCACGTTCTTTTCCCAATCGTTCATTAATGTATGATATGTTTTAATTCTTTGAACGGTTTTCATAGGTTTTCGGCTAAAATAAGTACACAAAATGTCTGCGTTCCATTTGCAGACACTTTGTGTTAAATATGAACATATCATAATACCATTCGCACAAAATAGCAATACTTATTTTTCCTTAAACATCATACGTCTTGTCGATGGCTTTCAGTTCCCGGAAAGTATCGATCTCGATAATGTCATTTTCCTGGCATTCACGTACTTCTACCTTATAATGCTTCTTGCAGAATACCAGAGGCACCTGCTCCCAGTAGCGCTCTTTTCCGCCGGGTTGCTCATAGGTCATCTTGATATCGTCTGACAGCTTGTGTCCATCCTCTTCGTTCCAGTAAGAGATTCCCACCATCTGCCAGCAATCCAGTCCGCCGACCTTCTCCTCTACGATGACGCCGTCCTTCACTATGAAGCACCAGTCATCGGTTCTGTCCTTTTTAATAGCCAGGAAATCAGAGGTGTAATGATACTTGGTAATGATCTTCGGATTGGAGATCAACAGATCCGCCTCGAAGACATAGGCATTGGAAAGCATGTATCTGGCCACCATGGCGGAGGAAATATTGTTAGCTTCATTGTAAACCGGATTTTCCAGGAATCTGATCATGGGATATTTGTACAGCAGCTGATCAAACTGCTCTGCCAGATACCCCCGGACAATATAGATTTCATTAATCCCGGCATCCAGACAGGCATCGATCAGTCCGTCAATAATACGCTGTCCATGCACACGTACCAGTGGTTTCGGGGTGTTAAAGGTAATGGGCACCAGCCGGCTGCCGAATCCGGCTGCAATGAAGATGGCGCGTTTTGCACGGTAAGGCTCCAGTGCGGAGATTCCGGCACCTGTGATCTCTCCCTCTGTCACATACTGTAATTCGGTCAGTTCCTGCATGACACGGTTGACCGTTCCCAGAGAGTGTCCGCTCTTTTCTCCCAGCTGTCTCTGGGATAAAGTACCTTTTTCCTCTGCCAGTATCGATAAAATATCAAATTGTTTTCTTGTCAGTGTCTGATTCATCTTCTGCTTCCTTTCTTTTTTCCATTCTCCATGACCATCGTCCTGTTTCTATCGAAATTATCGAATTTCCGTTAAGTCATATGGTGTTGTCTGGTATACATAATAATTGAGCCAGTTGCTGTAAAGGTTGTTACAATGAGATCTCCACTGTAACAGAGGTCTCTGCTCCGGGTCATCGTCCGGGTAATAATTATAGGGGATCTGAATGGGCAGTCCCTTGTCCAGATCTCTATGATATTCGTTGTTCAGTGTATAACGGTCATATTCCGGATGGCCCGCTACAAAAATCTTTTTGCCCTCTTCCGCCATTGCCAGGAATACGCCGGCCTTCTCCGATTCCGCCAGGATCGTCAGATCCTTACAGGCATGAATGGCCTCCGACGGAGTCTCGGTATGACGGCTGTGCGGAGCCATGAAAATATCATCAAATCCCCGGACCAACGGAACTTTCCGGTTGGATACCTTATGCGCATAGACGCCGAACAGCTTCTGGGACAATTGTCTCTTGTTGATTCCGTAATAATGATAAAATCCGGCCTGTGCCGCCCAGCAGATATGTAAGGTGGAGGTCACATGGGTCTCCGCCCAGTCCAGGATCTGACAGGTCTCCTCCCAGTAATCCACTTCCTCGAAGGTAATATCCTCCACCGGTGCTCCGGTAACGATCAGTCCATCGAATTTACGATCCCTGATCTCATCAAAGGTAGTGTAAAATTTGTTCAGATGGCTGGCCGGGGTATTCAGTGACACATGGGTCTTGGTGTTCATGAAAGTGACATCCACCTGCAGCGGTGTATTGGACAACGCCCGCAGCAGCTGCAGCTCCGTATCCTGCTTTACCGGCATATTGTTCAGGATCAGTACCTGCAGGGGACGCATGTCCTGATGTACCGCACGAAATTCGTCCATGACGAATATATTTTCATTTTCCAGTATCTCTTTGGCAGGCAGATCATTTTGTGTTTTGATAGGCATTTTATTTTCCTCCGGGTCTTTCTTGCTTATTCCTCGTAAGGAATATTATAGGTTCTCAGAAATTCCTCTTCTGTCAGAATGGGAACCTGTAATTCTTTTGCTTTTTTATTTTTCGATGATGTAGATGTAATATCATTGTTGATCAGGCAGGTGGTCTTGCCGGTGACACTTCCGGTCACCTTGCCGCCTTTTTCCTCAATGACCTCTTTCAGATCATTCCGGCTGGCATAATGGTTCAGGCTTCCCGTCACCACGAAGGACATTCCTGCCAGTGTCTGTGCACTCTCATCGATCTGTGGTGTCTCTATCGTCAGGATTTCCTTCAGATGAGCTATTTTCTCCAGATTTTCCGCATCCCGCATATAATCCGTAAATGTAGATGCCAGCACCTCTCCCACACCGGGAATGGCACTCAATGTTTCTTCGTCCGCTGCCTGCATTCGTTCCAGATCGTAATCAAAATACCGGCACAGCACCTTGGCATTGGCCACGCCGATTCCTGCGATCCCCAGTCCGTAGATCAACCGGGGCAGTGTGGTATGTCTTGCAGTCTCGATACTGTCCATCATATTCTGATAGGATTTTTCTCCGAATCCTTCCATTCCGGTAATGACCTCCTTGTAACGGTCCAGCCGGAACAGATCCGCATATTCATGGATAAAGCCCTGATCGATCAGCTTCTCCAATGTTGCCTCGGAGAGTCCGTCAATATTCAGCGCATCTCTGCTGACGAACAGAGTGTAGGATTTGATCTCCTTGGCCGGGCATTTCTCATTGGTGCAGTACAGAGACTGTACCTCATTCATCTGTCGGATCTCCGTGGGCTGTCCGCACACCGGACACACCTTTGGAATCTCCACATTATCACTGCCTGTCAGATTCTCAGCGATCTGGGGAATGATCATGTTGGCCTTATAGACCGTGATATGGTCTCCGATTCCCAGTCTGAGGGATCTCATGATACTGATATTATGCACGGAAGCGCGGCTCACCGTTGTGCCTTCCAGTTCCACCGGCTCAAAAATAGCTACCGGATTGATCAGACCGGTACGGCTGGCGCTCCACTCGACCTCTTTTAATGTAGTCTCCCGCAGTTCATCCGCCCATTTGAAAGCAATGGAATCTCTGGGGAACTTCGCGGTTCTGCCCAGGGACTGTCCGTAGCTGATACTTTCATAAGTAAGTACCAGACCGTCGGAAGGAATATCGTAGTGCTCGATCTTGTGTTCAAAATCTTCAATGGCAGATAAAATGTTCTCTTCCGTTACTGCCACATGTTCCACCACTGCAAAGCCCTGCTCCTGCAAAAAAGCAAACTGGGATTCCTTGGAATCATGAAAATCCACGCCATCCGCCTTTACCAGCGTAAAAGCAAAAAAGCGGACATTCCGTCTGGCCGTGATCTCATTGTTGAGCTGCCTCACAGAGCCGCTGCACAGATTTCGGGGATTCTTGTATTTTGCCTCTGCATCTGCGATCTCCCCGTTGATCTTCTCAAAATCACTGTAGGTGATCACCGCTTCTCCCCGCAGGATCAGTTCTCCGGTATAGGAAATATTCAGCGGAAGATTCTTAAAAGTACGGGCGTTATTTGTAATGACCTCACCGATCTCGCCGTTGCCACGGGTAACCGCTTTTGCAAGTTTTCCTTCACGATACGTCAATACAATGGTCAGCCCGTCCAGTTTCCAGCTGAGAATTGCAGGATTGCCTTGCAGCCAGTCCCGCAGTTCTTCCCGGCTTTTCGTCTTGCCCAGAGACAGCATAGGACTCTCATGGCGCTCCTTGGGAAGCTCATCCACCGCTTCGTAGCCTACGTTTACCGTAGGACTGTTGGCCAGGGTAACGCCTGTCTCTTTTTCCAGTTCCACCAGTTCATCATAGAGCTTGTCGTATTCGTAGTTGCTCATGATCTCCTGATCCTTGGCGTAATAGCTTTCGGAAGCTGCATTCAGTTGTTCTACCAGATCTTTGATCCGGTCTATTTTGGAAGACTGCATCTTGTATTCCTGCCTTTATATATTTAATTGCGATTTAACATTCCGGTGTCTCTTTGAAGCTGTTCCAGCTCTTCTCCGGTGACCTCGCGCCACTTTCCCGGCTTCAGATCCCCCAGCAGAACGTTCATGATCCGGATTCTTTTCAGCGCTTTTACCCGGTATCCACAGGCTTCACACATCCGCCGGATCTGTCTGTTGACTCCCTGAGTCAAAACGATACGGAAGGTAAATTTTCCGATCTGTTCAATCTCACATTCTCTGGTAGTGATGTCCAGATCTTTCAGATAAATACCTTTCGCCATTTTCTCCAAAAAATCGGGTGTTATTTCCCTATCTGTCTTTACGATATATTCTTTTTCATGACGGTTGGCGCCCCGCATCATGGCATTGATCAGATCTCCATCATTGGTGAGCAGGATCAGGCCTTCGGAATCTTTGTCCAGACGTCCCGCATAGGTCAGCCGTTCCGGATAGCGGATCATATCCATGATCTTTTTCTCTGCATGAGGATCTCTCTCCGTGCAGGTCACTCCCACCGGCTTGTAAAATGCCAGTACCTTCTGTGTCTGTTTTCCCTGCAGAATCTTCTTACCCACCTGCACGGTGTCCGTTTCTTCCACCTGCTGTCCCATTCCGGCCACCTGACCGTTGACCAGTACTTTTCCCTGTTCAATCAGCTTATCCGCATCTCTTCTGGAACATACACCGCACTGTGCCAGATATTTATTCAGACGCATTCTATTCCTCATTCCTTTCCGAAGCCCTTAACTTCCGGGCTACAGACACACGGCCGCAAGTATATGTTTTCACGCTTCCACACCATCTGCCGCTTCGAAGTCACTGAGACTTTTGACTTTGGGAATACCGTTTCCGTTTGCCACACCCAGCTTTGCGGTCTCATCTGCCAGCTCGTTGTATTTTACCTTCGAATGAGCCGGTACTTTGGTAAAGCGGATCTGAATCTTCTGTCCCCAGCCCAGCATGGTCTGTGCATATTTTTTCGTCAGATCATTCTTACTTTTCCAGGCACCGGTGACCCATTTCTCGATTCCTTCATAGTCGTAGCGGATCTCGATGACTGTAAAGCCGCTGTTTAAGGCAAACCGTACCGCATACATGGCTCCCAGCATCTCTCCGGAGACATTCCGCTGTTTCAGAGAGTCCGGATTGTCACCATTACCGTATTCTGTATAGATGCGTCCATCGGGAAGAATAAAAATACAGCCGAAACCGTATTTTTTCAGTGCATCCTGATAGCTTCCGTCCACATAGGCCAGCAAGGTACCCTCTTCCGGACGATCATTCACATCCGCATCCTCCGGATATCTTCCCAATCCATTCCACTCTGCCATAATTCATCTGTCTCCTTATCGAATAAAGTTGGTCTTCTGCGCCGGTTCTCTCTCCGGGAAATCCACGCCCGCAGCTTTTCCTGCGGCAATGCATTTGAGCAGCCATGCCATATTGTTACCCAGGGTACGCATGGTCTGCATGCCTTCCAGATCCTGTTTTACCTCTTCGGGAGTATTGCCGTGTACCTGATTCCAATACTGGCTGGATACCACCGGCATACAGTTGATGGTAAAATATTTGTTCAACTGGTCAAAGGCTGCGGAAGCCCCACCGCGTCTGCAGCTGACGATGCAGGCACCGGGCTTGCCCTGGAACAGGGCGCTCTTGCCGTAAAATGCCCTGTCCAGGAAGGAAGTGATCATACCGGAAGCAGATGCATAATGCACCGGAGATCCGAAGACAAATCCGTCTGCAGTCTTCGCTTTTTCCACAAATTCATTCACGCCATCCTCCCGGAAACACTTTCCGTTCTTCAGACAGGCATTGCAGCCGATACATCCGGCGATGGGCTGTGTACCCACCTGGATGATCTCCGTCTCAATACCGTTTTTCTCCAGTGCTCCCGCTACTTCCTCCAGAGCTGTGTAGGTACAGCCCTTCGCATGTCCGCTTCCGTTTACCAGTAATACTTTCATTGCTTTTACCTCTTTTTCTCTTATTGTTTCTCTTCTCTGTTATTACCACCCGAAATGTGGTATGCTATCTGATAGATTTTGATATTTTTATCAGCATTTTAACAAACCGGAAAGGATCCCTTATGAATCATCGCACCCGTTCTTATCTGCTTTTTGTATTGCTTATCGGCTGTATCTGTTATCTGGTGTCCCATTTCGTGGTACAGCTGTATTTTGTAAACGGTTCTTCCATGGAACCGACCTACACCTCCGGGCAGCCGGTCTTCCTTCAGAAATTCGGTCTGCCAGACTGTCTGGACTATAACGATGTCGTTGTCATCCGCCACGAGACGCTGGGACGCGATATCGTCAAACGGATTGTGGCCCTGCCGGGAGATACGGTACAGATCACAGAGGGAATCCTCTATGTCAATGATGTTCCTCAACCGACCCCCGATGGCTTCTCTCTTATGGAAGACGCCGGCAATGCCGCAGTTCCCATAACTCTTCAGCCCGGAGAATATTTCGTTCTGGGCGACAACCGCAACCACAGCATTGACAGCCGCTTTGCGGAAGTCGGGATCATCCCCGCCGCTTCTATCGCAGGAAAAGTTATTACCGGTCGAACACCCTTCCGGTAGGCACCATAGTTGTCAGATCCTGTGCATGGCCTTTCTGGAGATATTCTACCATGTGTTTCTCGTTGCCGGGAGCGTATTCCAGAAAACGTCTCTCTCTGGTATCTCCCTCTTTCCAGTCAAACACTGCGTCGCTCTGCGCGCCATCCAGCAGTCGGACATACGCCTCCTGCAGGTCTTCGTAGCTGATGGGTGCTTCTGAAATCTGCATGGTATCGTGCTGTTCATTTCTTCCTTTGATCAGAAGCAGCGCTGCCTGCCGCAGAAAGTCCTCTTCCTTTTCTCCCATGCCGTTGTATCCGTGATCCGCCATTACGATCAGAGCGGTGTTGTCATAGGCACCACTGTCTTTCAATGCCTGAATATAATTTGCTGCCAATGTAATGGAAGCTTCCATGCTCTGACGGTAAGATCCCTGTTCCACACCGATAACATTGGCGTCCTTGTCATAGATAAAAGGTGCGTGGGCTCCGTTCAGATGGATGAACTTGAAACGGTTTCCCGTCTCATCCATCACCACACCCTGGGCTGCCAGCCCCTCCTTGAAAGCCGTATTATCCGCAGTAAATGCCTTGGAATCCGAACCTTCCGGATGAGATTCCCGTAATTCATTAAAATAGACTTCTTTGATCACGCAGTATCTTTTCAGATCATACGGTGCATACCGGAATCCAACGAGCTTCAGCTCCTGCTTTGCCAGTTCCAGATAAGAAACGGGGGTGACCTTAGTAAAATAGACATTGTCAAAATTGTCCACGATGGAAGCATCCTGTGCACGGATATCATCCTCATAGAGGTCGATCTGATAATTTCTGCTCTTCAGTTCCTTCCACAACGGTGCCTCTCTGTAGACTCTGTCCAGATAGTCCTGAAAAGATCCCTCATTCTCATACCATTCACCGGATAAAATAAAAGGAATAGCATTCAATGTGCTAGTGTAAGTTCCCATGGTATTCTCAAAATAAGTAAAATCTCCAAAGATCTCCCGGTACTCCGGATGTTCCTCTAACAGTGAGGTAAACTCCCTGGAATCTGCCGTATCCAACACAAGGATCACAAAATTGTTGTCCGCAGACATCTCGAATTCTTCTTCCACGCTGACATGCAGATGCAGTTTGGAATGCAGTGCCCCGCTAGTAATCACGGTGCTGCATGCGGTAACCAGAAGCATCAGGGTCATGCATCCGCTGATGAACATTACCACATGGACAAATTTCTGCTTTCGCAGCGCGATCATTGCCGCAATTACAACGATCAGCACTACTACCCAAAGAAGCAATGTATCTTTCCGGAGAATATCGTATTTGCCCCACCAGATTGAAGTTCCGTCCAATGGCGGCAGTCTGTCGATCATAAAATTCCCCTGGATATAGGTGCAGATAAAAAGTGCAATTCCTCCGGCCAGTGTGATCCGGTACACATATGGATGAATCAGCATAGCAATCAGATACAACACCGCCAGTACGGCGAAACAGGCTGCAAACATCCCCAGTGCAGTGATCAATAACGTGGAAAAATCAAACCAGAATTCCGCTGTATTCGCACAGTACAGATCGATCGGAGCATACAGAAACAGCAGGAAACTGATGGCCAGGGATATGAAAATCCCCGGCATCAGCTGTCTGCCTGTTATCTTTTTTCTCACAGTATTTTTACTCACACTTATTCTCCCTGTCACATTGTTGCATTTCTTTCTAACGATTATACTCTCTTCCGGTAGCCTTCATGGTATTCCTGTCAAACGCATATCCCGTCTGCACATATTCCTGCATGTGATCCTCATCCAGAAAAGAATATTTTAAGAACCGGCGCTCCCTTACATCGCCTTCCTTCCAGTCGAAGGCGGCCGTGCTCTGCTTTCCGTCCAACAGACGTGTATATGCTTCCTGCAGATCTTCAAAGCTTATGGGTGCCTGTGAGATCTGCATGGTATCATGGGTTTCCCCCATGCCTTTTATCAACAGCAGCGGACACTGACGCATCCAGGCTTCCTCTCCGCTCTCATCTAGGCTTCCGTTGTATCCGTGATCCGCCATAATGATCAGCACCGTATTGTCATAAGCTCCACTTCCGCGCAGCTTCTCCACATAGTTCCCAGCCCCGGAGAGCACCGCCAGCATCGTCTGTTCATAAGTTCCTTCCTCTTCATCAATAATATTCATATTTTCATCATAGATGAAGGGGACATGGGCTCCATTCAAATGAATAAACTGGAATTTTGCCTGTGTATCCTGTTCACTGATCCCTCTTTGGTCCAGTTGACTCTTAAATATATGATCTTGCTGGCTGAAACTGTATTTTTCTTGTGCATTTTCCACTTTGACCAGTTCATCGATAGCCGCCATCTTGAAAATACATTTCTTCTTCAGTTCAAAAGGGGCATATCGGAATCCCACCAGTTTCAACAAAGGTTTTGCAAATCTGACATAGGAACTCAGTTCAAAATCCACCCGGTATACATTGCTGAACATCTGGGCTATCTCGTCATCCAGATAAAGTTCTTCATCATAAAACTCCATCCGGTATCCCCGTTCCTGTAATGTCCGGAACAGTGGAGATTCTCGGTACATCCGGCGCATATAATCTTCAAACGGTTCATCATTCTCGTACCATTCCCCTGACAAAATATAGGGTACGGCTCTCTCGGTACAGGAATACGCCCCTACGGTATTTTCAAAATAAGTAAAATCCTGAAACTCAGCTGCATATTCCGGATGTGTCTCCAGCAATTCTGCAAAAGTTCTGGAGTCCACGGTATCCAATACCAGAATTATAAAATTCTGTTCATCAGACATTACGAATTCGTTATCTCCGCCAAGCTGATAACGCGCTCTCTCCTGCAATGCCCCGCTGGTAAATACTACGCTGACTGCCGTGATCAACAGCATCAGGGTAAGTCCACCGCTCAGATACATTACGGTTCTGGAAAACAGATCTTTTTTCAGAAAAACGTACATAAGAACGACGATCAGCAAAGCAACACTCCAGAGGATCAGATCTTCTGTCCGCAGTATCGTATAATTCTCCCATTTGATGGTCGTTCCATCCAGCGGAGGCAGCTTGTCGATCATAAAATTGCCCTGGATATAGGTACAGATAAAAAGTGTCAGCCCTCCAGCCAGTGCGATCCGGTACACATACTGATGAATCAGCATGGCAATCAGATATAACACCATCAGTACAGCAAAACAGGCAGCGAACATCCCCAGTGCAGTGATCAATAACGTGGAAAAATCAAACCAGAATTCCGAAACATTCGCGCAGTACAGATCGACAGGTGCATATAAAAACAACAAAAAGCTGATAGCCAGGGATATGAAAATCCCCGGCATCAGCTGTCTGCCTGTTATCTTTTTTCTCACAGTATTTTTACTCACACTTATTCTCCCTGTCACATTGTTGCATTTCTTTCTAACGATTATACTCTCTTCCGGTAGGAATCATGGTATCCATATCAGAAGCATACCCCGTCTGTATATACTCCTGCATATGATCGTCATCCAGGAAAGAATACCGTAAGAACCGGCGTTCTCTTGCATCGCCTTCCTTCCAGTCAAAGACCTCATCACTCCGCCTGCCGTCCAGCAGACGCACATATGCCTCCTGGAGATCCTCAAAGCTTATGGGTGCCTGTGAGATCTGCATGGTATCATGATGCTCATTTCTTCCCTTGATCAGAAGTAATGCACACTGACGCATCCAGGTAGCCTCTCCGCTTTGTCCCAGGCTTCCGTTATAGCCATGATCCGACATCACAATGAGGACTGTATTGTCGTAGGCTTCACTGTTGCGCAGATGTTCGACATAATCCATTGCACCGACCATCGTGGCCTGTGCGCTCTGTTCATAGGTGCCGTCCAGTTCATTGATGATATTCATATCCTTATCATAGATATAAGGAACATGTGCTCCGTTCAGATGAATAAATTTGAATTTTTTGGAGGAATCTTCCACGGTAATTCCCTGCAGATCCAGCTGACTCTTAAATACATGATCCGATTCACTGCAGCTGGTTTCCTCAGGTGTATTCTCTACCTGGAGCAGTTCTGCGAATGCAGCCTTTTTAAATGTACACATTTTCTTCAGTTCAAAAGGCGCATACCGGAAACCGATCAGCTTCAACAGTGGTTTCGCAAATTTCGTATAAGAACTCAGTTCGAAATCCACTACGTGAATGTTGCTGAACATATGCATCAGTTCGGTATCCATATACAATTCAGAATCACAGAGTTCCATATTGTAGCCACGTTCCTGCAATGTCTGAAACAGTGGGGACTCCTGGTACACCCTCTTGCCGTAATCATCAAAGGGTTCATCATTTTCATACCAGTCTCCTGACAGAATATAGGGAACGGATCTCTCTGTGCAGGAGTATGCTCCTACCGTATTTTCAAAATAGGTGAAATCACGAAATACCTCACTGTATTCCGGATGCTCGTCCAACAGTTCCGTGATCGTTCTGGAATCCACCGTATCCAGCAGAAGGATCACGAAGTTCTGGTCTTCAGACATCACAAACTGTTCGTCCGCACCATATTGATAATGTACTTTTTCCTGCAGTGCACCACTGGTAAATACAAAACTGACTGCTGTGATCAGCAGCATCAATGTCAGTCCACCGCTTAAATACATTACCGTTTTGGACAAAAGATCTTTTTTCAGGAAAATATACATGAGCACTACAACAACAAAGCCGATGCCCCAGAGAATAAAATCCTCTGTCCTCAGAGATGCATATTCTTCCCATCGAATCGTCGTTCCATCCAGGGGCGGCAGATTCCTGATCAGAAAATTTCCCTGAATATAGGTACAGATCAGCCCTAAGAATCCACCTGCCAGTCCGATACGGTACAGCACCGGATGGATCAGCCACAAGACAATATAGATCAGAAGCAGCACAACGGTGCTGATCAAAAACAGGCCCAGTGATGCCCTGATCAGAATTCCGAAATCAAACCAGAACTCGGATATATTACTACAATACAAATCTACCGGTGCATATAAAAACACCAGGAAACTGATGGCAGCCGCCACCACGATTCCCGGCAGCAGTTGCTTTTTATCCCGCTTTTTCATGTCAGATTACTTCTCCTGCTTGTCCTCTGCCTGATCCAGCATAATGTCATCGGATTCTACTTCTTTGTTTCTGTTCTCATCGATTCCCAGACTCTTGTCGATCTTCTTCTTGGCCTTTCTCCAGTAGATACCGGCTGCAGCGCCTACGGCGATGACTACACCGGCTACTGCCTGAATAGCATAGTTCATAACAGAAGGGTCAATATATGCATCTGCAGTTCCGGAAAACAGTACTGCGAATGCTGCTGCAAAAAATGTTACCTGTGCGATCTTGCTTAATTTTTTCATGTTTTTACCTCTTTCTTTTACTCTTTTTGTATTTCAGATTTTTATTGTTCTTTTGCTTTTTTGATCTGTTCCTGGACTGCCTGTACAATGTACTTTGCACCTACTTCGGCACTGTTGCCCAGATTGTATACATATTCTTCCACGAACTTTTCGATTCTGTCATGGTAAGCATCCTTCTGCTCCAGCAGATTTCTGACCTTGCTTTCGGTCTCCTCTGTCTTTGCAGGATCCAGACGGTCTCCGATGACATCCCTCATCCAGATATTGATAGGTATGGTGTCGATCTTCTGGTATTCCGGATTCATGACCTTCATGGGAGTATCCACGAACAGAACCGGCTTCTTGGTCGTAAAGGCATATTCATACGCGATACCGGACCAGTCAGTCACCAGCAGATCCGCCTCGAATACCGTGCTGTTGGATGAGAAGTCTGTCTGAATGTCAATATCCGGGTTCTTGGCATAACGCTCTTTCAGGCGATCCATCTTATCCTGCTGCAGACGCACCTGTTGAGGATGAGGACGTACTACCACTTCATAACCCTTACCTGCCAGATCATCCAGCATGCCTTCCAGACAGCTGTCCACGATATTGTCCTTCTGCCAGGAAGGCGCGATCAGAATATGCTTTTTCTCATGAGGCGTCTTATCCGCTTTCCTGTAATCTTCGATCATACGATCCAGCAGGCAGTAGCCCCAGTCGATCAGTTTCTTGGGCGGCAGACCGTAAGCTTCCTCTGTCTTGCGGATTTCCTCAGTATGATGCTTACCGACGCAGTATACGGTATCGTAGTGATCCATGGAACCGGTACGCATGGTCATATTCAGACTGTCCATACAGTGAGGAATATAGATATATTCAATATCCTTCCTTATATAGCTTCGCTTAATATGGAAGTTCTCAATATCCGGCATAGTCATGACCACTACGTCTGCATCCATCTTCATCATCAGTGTGATCAGACGTTTTTCTCCGATATAATACGCCCGGATCTTGTCTTCTTTTTCCGCCAGTGCAAAGATCTGATCTTCCGGATCACTGGTGATATAGTGGATAGTCAGATTGGTATGTGCCAGGAGCCATTCGATAATGCCCTGATAATATTTATAGAAGCCACTGCTCTCGGAATAAAATACCAGATGCTTGTTCACTACAGAGAAGAAACGTTTGAAATCTTTCTTCTCTCTCTTGGCATAGGGATTTTTCTCGAAGAGTTTCTTCTTGCCACCAATGGACTGCAATTCCTCCAGTTCCTGTTTGCTGGCCTCCAGTTCCTCATAATCCACATAATCCTTGGGATTGATGGCCCAGTTCAGCAGATACTGCTGTAAAATTGCGAACAGGTTGCTGGCGATCCAGTACAAAGCCACACCTGCCGGAACAAACCAGCCCAGATACAGGGACAGGCCTACCGAAAATGCCATCATACCGTATTTGTTCAGCTTGGACTGCTCTGCCTGAATGACATTGGCTGCATTCTGTGCCACACACAACAGCCATGCGGAAATACCGGCTGCAATGGGAACGATGATATCAATGCCCCCCACTTCGGAAGGTACCCAACTTAAATTCATGCCGCAGAAGTTCAGGGAAATTCCCTGCACCTGCTGTAATACAGACGCAATGTCCACACCTGCCAGTCCTGACTGCAATGCTGCGAACTGTTCTGCATAATTACCACTCTTGATCATCTCCACTACTGCCAACTGAATAGAGGAGCTCTCCGGATTTGCTCCGGCCAGGCTGACAGCCAGGCCATTGAATGCCGTGATCACATCCTGTGGCAGATGAAGCAGATAATCCAGCGGGTGATAGATAACCTCTACCAGTCCCATCAGCAGAATAATCTGAACTGCCAGCGGAATCAGGGATGCCAGCGGATTGTACTTCTCTCTCTTGAAGATCTTGGACTGTTCGTCCGCGATCCGGTCTGCATCCCCGAAATGTTTTGCCTTGATCCGGTTGATCTCAGGCTGCATCTTTACCATTTTAATGGAATTCTTCTGTACCCAGACGGATACCGGCAGCAGTACAATCTTGCTGATCAAAGTGAACAGAATGATTGCCAATCCATAATTATGCACCAGATAATAGCAAAAGTACATTACATATCCCAGTGCTTCTGATAGTATTCGCATTTTAATTAACCATGCCTTTCTCAAAATCTGCAAAGTTTGGGCCGCAGGCACAAATTTGCGTGTGAAATTTATTTTCACACTGTTCTCCTTTTAGTCAATAGTACTAATTATAACATAATCGTATGTTTTTTCAACATGGAAAGCAATTTTCCGTTCAAAAAACAGGCAGAACCCTCTGTTATTATAACAGCAAATTTCTGCCTGCTTCCCTATTTTTCTGTATTCTTTGTTCTATTTCCGTTTTATTGCGTATTGTCCGTTGTTTCTTCCTCTGGCTTTTTATAGAATGCAAAATCATTCTTGCCGTTCTTCTTCACCTGATACATGGCATCATCCGCACACACGATCAGCTGTTCCAGATTATCCGTATCCTTAGGATAACTTGCAATACCAATGCTGCCGCCGATCTTCCGCTTCGTACCGCAGAGCACCACATCCTTTGTGAATACCTGTCTGCACTGGTACGCTGTCTTCTCCACCAGCATATTCTGGCTGCTGCGCAGGATCAGAATAAATTCATCTCCGGCGAAACGGTATGATGTCAGTATCTGGGACTGCATCTCTTTCAGGCGGTTTGCCACCTGCTGCAGCGCTTCGTCTCCTGCCGTATGTCCGTAAGTGTCGTTGATCTTCTTGAAATTATCAATATCCAGCATCATGACGGTACAGGGAACCTTCGCATCGATCATCTGCTCCAGATCCTTCATGAATTTGCTGCGGTTCGGAAGTCCCGTCAGGAAGTCATGCTGTGCTGCCGCCTCCATAATTGCACGTGCCTGCTCCAGTTCCTGCAGCAGCTTTCGTCTGCGGTAATTATCGAAGCACACCCAGCAGATAATAACATTGAGTGCAGTGATAAGTATAAGTGCCGGTATCAAAGCCTCTCGGTTCCTGACAAAAAAATTCTCCCGATGATTTACAAATTCGGTATCTTTGGGAAACTGTGATGCCTCCAGCCCGAACTTCCGCATGACGTCTTCATCTACACAATAAATGTTGGGACTGTCCTTTACCACATTGATCTCTGCACTGTCGGTACCATTTGCGATATCCATGGCCATCTGTGCTGCGATCTCTCCGGACTTATACATGGATACCACATTACCGCCCAGCAGTCCGTCACCGATTCCGGCCTCCACCATGCGGTAAACCGGTACTTTGGCATAATCCACAATCATACACAGCGCCTGGTCACTGGTATATTGTTTGCCACTGCCGTCCTTAGACATAACGATATAGATCAGTATCGTCTTATCATCCACCTTACTGATAGCCTGCTGCAATCTGGCTGTTTCCAGTTCCGCAGCATTGATCTCAGAAAATTCCAGCTCCGGATAGTTTTCCGCTGAGTTGTAAAAATTCTTCCGTTCTGCATCTGCGGTCACTGAATCATCCAGTATCGCCACTACTTTATCGGCTGTCGGATTCACCTTCAGCGCCATGTCTATGTTCTTCTCTACGGACAGTTTTTCAATAATTCCCGTCACAAGAGGATTCTCTGCCGCTTTCATGGCATATTCTTCATCGTTCACACCTTCGAAGACAACCGGTATCTCCGGGAACAGTTCTTCCCGGTATTCCATGGCAAACTGCAGCGCCGCATCATCTCCCACGATCACCACATCATAGGGATCCGTATTCTCCAGATGGTATTTCAGCATATCATGAAACATATTCAGCCACTCATCTGTCCGAAAACGCTTCGTGTCCATAAATTCATAGTCGATAGTGGTATTCTCGTCCACCCCCGCCTTGATTCCTTCGATCTGCGTCTGGACTGTGTCCCAGCCATAAGAATACGAGCTGATAAACAATACCCGCTTTCCCTGATTCAGATTCTGTGCTTCTGCCGTTACTGACACCGTCCCAATAGTCCCAATGCCTATGAGAACAGCCAGCGCAAACAGCCATGCTTTCCACTTTCTCATATTCCTTCCCCCTAATTCCAACAGGTATGCTACCGGGGTCAAAAGTCTGAACCCAATACCACGATATGAGGAATTACATTACTGGTACTATTGTACCACATTGTCTGTTGAAAGCAAAGAGCTTAATTTAATCTTGCGATAATACCTTCTTCTTTTTTCTGTTTCATTTTTCCGATAACGGTAGGGATTGCTCCGAGCGCCACAAACAGATACTGTAGAACCAGATTGCCTATGTAGCTTCCCATATCAATAATTTCTGCGGAAAGTGCCGCAGGGATCAGTCGATAACACTCGAACAGACTATAACCTGCTTCCGCACCGCCGCCCTGATTGAACAAAATAATCGCCCAGTCCACACGGTCTGCAAAATACGTCATAAGGATCATGATCACAGCGCTGATGACTACTGCCTTTTTGGTCAGTTTTCCGCCCAGCAGCTCATATCCCTTCAGAACGCACACCGCCATGATCACACCGGATAATGCTGCTACATATCCCAACTGGCTTAAGATCAGAACACTGAGCATTCCCAACAGGGATCCTAACAGGGCACCTACAATACCGCCTACGATGTTTTCTTTCTTCTGCGCCGTCTGTTGTGCATTCATCGCGATGTCACTGCGCATCTTCATCTCGCAGTCCGGACATAAATGATAGTATTCACCGCCCATTCTGAACGCTCCGGTCTCTACATTCTGACCGCACAGATCACAGCAGGGGCTGTAACTGTTTGTACGCAGGAATGTCGTTGTAGCTGCAAGTGCTTCGTTCAATGTATCCTTACATTTTTCCGCATTGGACTGTGCCTTCAGTGATACTCTGATATCCAGATTCTTCTGACCAAAACTCGCGATCTTCTTGCTGCTTTTCTGAAACCCTTTCACTGCCTGCTTGTCAAATGTCGACCCGTCAGCGCTTTTTGCCGCCGTATGCAGTACCATCATATACGGATATCTTGCATCGGGTGCATAGACGATAAAGTCAAACCCATCCCGTTCCCCATGAAACAAGTCATTGGTTTCATCATAACGCAATCCGGTTCCCATGGCAATCTGCTGATAATTTTCAATCTTCTTTTTCTGATTCATTTTTCTTCCCATCCTTTGTAATAGAAAATTAGTAATCGCTCTGAAAAGTTACGAAAACCACACTTTTCCATTTTACACTTTACCGTGTCAACATGCAACCCTATTAGGGGGTTTTTAGCCGATTAACCTATTTTCTATGAAAAAACTGTAGGCACATCTGTGTAACCTACAGTTTTTGAACTTCCTTATAAATAGAACAAGGTAATCGAAATCACGCAAATACGGATTTGCATTCCATCAGCATTTGATCTCAAGGTAACCTAACAGCTTGCTCATATCATACTCTTCCATTACGCCCAGATTGGAATCGTAGAACTTGCCATCGTAATGTACCAGATAGTGGCAGAAGCGTCCCATCTTCTCCATCATGATGCAGCACTTAGGCAGTACAGCGGGTCTGCCCTCGGTATATACGATGATATCGGTATGGTCAATGCCGTAATAGTTCAGTGCAGAGATCACGCGGCCCATGGTAGCCTGCCACTCTCTGCAGTCCATAACGCTGATAACTTCTGCAATGGTAACACCAGCTAACATTGCCACACATGCCTGACCGCACAGACCGTCTTCGGGCTGGATGATCACATTCATGCTGTCGATCTTACGGATGGGCTTCTCGAAACTGTAAGGGCTGTTCTGGTCCATGCGGATCAGGGAACCATTGACATGCAGCAGAATCTTATGTGCTACACCAAGCTCTACCTTTACAGCATTCTCATCGGTGATAACGATCTCGTAATTGCCCTTTTCCTTGGGATGAAGTTCACACTCGATGATGTTGTTGTCCAGAACAATGTCTCCTTTGATGACTTCTCTCTGCTTACATACTTCCCATACATTGAAAGGGATCTGGATGGTATATCCGGCATCCTTTTTTTCTACTTTAGATTCAAAAAAATATCTCATGACTTATTCCTCCGTTGCTTTTGCTGTTCCCGAGTATTCTCTTAAGAAAGATATTTACGAAAGCGGTTACATTTGCTATTTATCTTGATTCTAGCAAAAATTTCCGTCCTTGCAAAGGGCTTGTCGGAAAGTACTGAAAAAAAAACATCCTGTCAAATTTTTATCATAATAACAGTGTATAAAATAAGCCATGCTCCACAAAAATGCTTCTTTCGCGGGTGCATGGCTTATCCACAATTTCACATATTTAAATCATTCGAATATTGTCTGATATCTATAGTCCCATGATAGCGGATGCCACACGGAAGTATACCAGCAGGGACAATGCATCCACAATGGTAGTGATAAACGGGCTGGCCATAACCGCCGGGTCGAAGCCCAGACGCTTTGCCAGAACCGGCAGCAGACATCCGATGATCATGGCGATCACTACTGCAGCTACCAATGTCAGGCACACGGAAGCTGCCACCAGCACTCCTACCCTGTCCAGTATCAGAAGTTTTACAAAGTTTGCCGCAGACAGCGTAATGCCGCACATCAGAGCCACCCGGATTTCCTTGAAAATAACCTTGGGCACATCCCGGTATTCGATCTCATTCAGAGACAGTCCACGGATGACTGTAACACTGGCCTGGCTTCCGGCATTACCACCGGTGTCCATCAACATAGGGATATAAGCCACCAGTACCGCACAGACACTCAGAGCATCCTCAAAGGAGGAAATGATGGCACCGGTAAAGGTTGCGGATACCATTAAAAGTAACAGCCAGGGAATACGCTTTTTAAAGGTCTCGAATACTCCCGTCTTCATATAGGGCTTATCGCTGGGCACGATAGCCGCCATTTTTTCCATATCCTCCGTGGTCTCTTCTTCGATGATATCCACGATATCGTCCACGGTGATAATACCTACCAGCCGGTTCTCATTGTCCACTACCGGCATGGCTGTAAAGTCGTATTTTTTGAACTGTCTGGCAACTTCCTCCTGGTCCATCAGGGTATTGATGGAGATGACATTTTCATGCATGATGTCACCGATGATCTCGTCACCGTCCATGAGCAGCAGATAACGCAGGGCCACGGTTCCCACCAGTCTTCTCTGGGCATCCAGCACATAGCAGATATTGATGGTCTCACTGTCGAGGCCTACCTTACGGATCCGCTCGATGGCCTGATTCACCGTCAGATTCTCCTTCAGGTCTACATACTCGACCGTCATGATGCTTCCGGCGGAATCTTCGGGATAACGCAGCAGATGATTGATGTCTCTGCGTACCTCAGGGCTTGCGTTGGTCAGAAGTTTTTTGACAATGTTGGCAGGCATCTCTTCCAGCAGGTCAGCCGCATCGTCTGCCATCAGGTTGTTGATGATGTTCGTTGCTTCCTTATCTGACAGGGAGGTGATGATCTTCTGCTGATTGTCCATATCTAAATAGGAAAAAACGTCTGCCGCCAGGTCCTTGGGAAGAATGCGGAAGACTTTGAGCATATCCTCTTCTTCCAGTTCTTCCAGAAGTCCTGCAATATCGGCATCGTTGAGTTCAGCCAGATACTGGCGCAGTTTGGTATACTGCTTGGTGTTAAGAAGCTCTAAGACTTCTTCCAGTTCTTTGATCTGTTCCATGATGATCCTCCTTATGATGTTTTCTATGGGTGTAACTTATGCAGTAACTTCGCCCCGGAAGTGGGTTGTCAGAACTCTTCTGTGTACACTTCATAAAAACCACCACCTTTCTGTAGGATCCATCCAGAACCCCATTCGCAAAATCGCCTCTACGAGGCTTTCCTTTTGCTCTTGACATATATTCTTACAATGTAAACATTCGACGAATATCCGTCAATATTTAATGGTTCTGAATTGTTAATAATATTTTAACTTTATGACTATTCTTTGTCAATGAAATAAGTTTCTTTCAATTTCTCAATTTTTACCTTTCCACAGGTGGTTTCTGTCAGGTTTTTCCTGAGACCATCCTCTTTTTCCACCGGGACAAGTAAAATAAATTTTACGTTTTCCGCATAGATGCTGTCCGCAGGAACGATGCCCTGCTGTCCGAAATAGTACTGCAGTTTGCCCACGTCATTATAATCTGTTGTCACTTCCAGTTCGCAGCCCTTCCGCATAATGCCGGTCTCGCAGTGGTCCAGTCCCTCCTTCACCGCCTGGGTATAGGCCCGCACCAGACCACCGGTGCCGAGTAACGTGCCACCAAAATATCTGGTCACTACCACCGCAATATTGCGGATACCGGATCCGGTCAATACTTCCAGCATCGGACGCCCCGCCGTTCCGGAGGGTTCCCCGTCATCGCTGCACCGGGTCAGTTCGCCTCTGCTTCCTATTATAAATGCCGAACAGTTATGTCTGGCATCCCAGTATTTTTTCTTCATTTCTTCTATAAAAGCCACTGCCTCTTCCTCGGTTTCACACTTGCGGATCGTAGCAATAAAACGGGACTTTTTCTCCACGATCTCACCTTCCCCACCGGACAAAAGGACTCTGTAGCTGCCTGTTGCTGTCATGTTGTCCATGTATGACCTCTCTTATTTTCTGCTTTATAAATTCTTATTTTCTTTTGCTTTCTTTTCCAGTGTAGCATAACTTCTCCAAAATGTGAAACAATTCTAAAAAGCCTTTATTTACATAGCATTATTTGGTATAATGTCTTCGTCTGTATCTCAGACAGAAAGGACTTGTTTTATGAATTATGGAAAAAAAGGTGTCCGTGCGAAGCAGAAGACACTCAACTCTAAATCACAAAAATGGGGAAGAAAAATCGCTCTGACCTGTGTCAAGGTCATGCTGGCAGCTGTCGTAGGCATCGGCATCTGCGGTGTAGCCGCCGGTATCGGTGTTTTCCGCGGCATCCTCTCCTCCACCCCCACGATCCGTCTGTCGGATGTCGTGGCAGTCGGCGAAGCTACCATCGTCTATGACAGAGAGGGCAACGAGATCGACCAGTACGTCAGTACCAACTCCAACCGTCTCTCCGTCGGCATGGACGAGATTCCCGACTACATGGGCAAGGCTTTCGTAGCCATTGAGGATGAACGCTTCTATCAGCATAACGGGATTGATTTCAAGAGTATTATCCGTGCCGGTTACCAGTTTTTTAAGACCGGTGGTGAAGAAGCCCAGGGTGCCAGTACCATTACCCAGCAGCTTCTAAAAAATACCGTCTTTACGGACTGGACCTCCGAGGGTAATAACAAGATCAAAAAAATCAAACGTAAGATTCAGGAGCAGTACCTGGCACTGGAGATTACAAAGTACTACTCCAAGGACGAGATTCTGCTGCGTTATATGAATGCCATCAACCTGGGTCAGAACACCCTGGGTGTGGAATCCGCCTCCTTACGTTACTTCGGTAAACACTGCAGCGAACTGACCATTTCCGAATGTGCGGTCATTGCCAGTATCACGCAGAATCCTTCTAAATACAATCCCATCCGTCATCCGGAAGAGAATGTAAAACGTCGTGAGAAATGTCTGACGAAAATGCTGGAGCTTGGCTTCATCACCCAGGCGCAATACGACGAAGCCATGGCAGATACCGATGCTGTGTACGAGCGGATCGGCCTGTACGACATCGATTATCAGGAGGCCAATGCCACCACAGGTTCCTACTTCTCCGATGCGGTATATGAACAGGTAAAACAGGATCTGATCCTGGCCGGCTATAATGAAACCATGGCAGAGACACTGCTGACCTCCGGCGGTTTACGTGTGGAATCCACGTTAGATCCCAAGATCCAGAATATTCTGAACGAGGAATACGCAGATGCTTCCAACTACCCGGAGAATGTAAAATGGTATCTGAACTATGCTCTTACCATTATCTCTCCCGACGGTACCAAGAATAACTTCAGTAAAGAAAACATGATGACCTGGTTCAAGCAGAACCAGAATTCAAAATTCAACCTGATCTTTTCTTCCCAGGACGATGCCTATGCGGCTGTAGACACTTACCGCTCCGCAATGCTGGCGCAGCTGGGTGTGGAAGACAATGCGGACAATTACGAAGAAACTATTTCCATGACTCCACAGCCCCAGTCCGCTATGGTCATTGAGGAGCAGAACACCGGCTATGTGGTAGCCATGATCGGCGGCCGCGGTGCCAAAGAGGGCCGCCGAACCCTGAACCGCGCCACCAGTGCCAAGCGTCTGCCGGGATCTACCTTCAAGGTAGTGGCCTCCTACGCTCCCGCTCTGGACAGTGCCGGCAAGACCCTGGCTACTGTATACAACGATGCACCGTTTAACTATGCCGACGGTACTCCCGTCCGTAACTGGTACAAGACCGGTTACCGGGGCATCCAGAATATCCGAAGTGCGATCCGTGATTCCTTGAATATCATCGCAGTTAAGAACATCACGGTGATCACTCCGAGACTTGGTTATGATTATCTGCTGAACTTTGGATTTACCACTCTGACCGACGGTGTGCAGGTCGGCAACGAGATCAAGTCCGACGTGAACCAGTCCCTGGCTCTGGGCGGTCTGACCTACGGTGTTACTCCTTACGAGCTGACTGGTGCCTACGCAGCTATTGCCAACGGCGGTACTTATGTCACCCCGAAGCTGTACACCAGAGTCACCGATTCCGATGGCAATGTAATTCTGGACAACACCAATCCGGCTACCAGACAGGTCATCAAGGAGACCACTGCTTTCCTGCTGACCAGTGCCATGCAGGATGTAGTTACCTCCGGTACCGGTGGCCGTGTAAATTTCGGCGGTATGGCTATCGCCGGTAAGACCGGTACTACCACCGGACCTACCGATGCCTGGTTCGTGGGATATACCCCTTACTACACCGCTGCTACCTGGACCGGTTATGACAACAATGTTGACCTGAACAGTGCCGAGGACGGTGTCTCCAAGACCTTATGGCGTAAGGTTATGAAGCGTGTTCACGAGGATCTGCCTAACACCCAGTTCCCGGTTCCCTCCGGTATTGTACAGGTAGCGGTATGTTCCCAGTCCGGCAAGCTCCCGATTCCCGGTCTCTGCGATGGCTGTGTATATACAGAGTATTTTGCTGAGGGTACGGAACCAACGGAAAGCTGCGATGTACACTATCAGGGCGAGATCTGTGCTTACGACGGATTACCCGCAAGCCCTGACTGCCCGTTCAAGTACACCGGTGTTGCCACCATGCCTCTGGTAGAAGATCCTGCATTACAACAGGGCTCCACTGTCATCATCAACAATCCGGATGGCACGCAGACTGTCAGCACACCGAACACCAGAAGTCAGTGTCAGCATGATGCAACCTTCTTTGCCAATCCGGACTACGAATCTGTGATCAACCAGCAACAGGCCGAGATCAATGCCCGTAATGCTGCAGCGCAGCCGCAGACAGAAGAATAATATGTGAACCATAGAATACCATAGAAATAACAATACCCGCCCCTGTACCACTGCTCCACGCAGCTACAGGGGCGGGTATTTTTTGCATAAAAAAATCACCGGATCAAACGTTTTCACATTCGATCCGGTGCTCATGATATACCTTATGTTTTCAGATGTTCCTATACAATACCCTGTGCAGTCATAGCATCTGCAACCTTCAAGAAGCCTGCGATGTTAGCACCTGCTACATAGTTACCTTCCATGCCGTACTTCTTGGCTGCATCATCCAGATTGTGGAAGATATTAACCATGATGGTCTTCAGCTTTGCATCAACCTCTTCGAAGGTCCAGGAAAGTCTCTCACTGTTCTGGCTCATCTCCAGAGCGGAGGTAGCAACACCACCTGCATTGGATGCTTTGCCGGGGCAGAACAGAACGCCGTTCTTCTGGAAGTACTCGGTAGCTTCCATGGTGGTAGGCATGTTAGCGCCCTCTGCTACAGCGAATACGCCATTAGCTACCAGCTGCTTTGCATCCTCCAGATCCAGTTCGTTCTGGGTTGCACAGGGAAGAGCTACATCACACTTAACAGTCCATACACCGTGCTCACCGTTCTTCTTCTCATGATACTGTGCACTGGGTCTTGCAGCAGCATACTCGGTCAGTCTTGCACGCTTTACTTCCTTTACTTCCTGCAACAGTGCTACATCGATTCCTTCGGGATCATAAATCCAGCCGGTGGAATCGGAACAGGTAACTACCTTGGCACCTAACTGCTCTGCTTTCTGGATAGCGTAGATTGCTACGTTACCGGCACCGGATACAGCCACGGTCTTGCCTGCGATATCCTTGCCATTGCACTTTAACATCTCCTCGGTCAGATACAACAGGCCATAACCGGTTGCTTCGGTTCTTGCCAGGGATCCGCCATAGCTTAAGCCCTTACCGGTCAGAACACCTTCATACAGGCCGGTCAGTCTCTTGTACTGTCCGTACATATAACCGATTTCTCTTGCGCCGGTACCGATATCACCTGCAGGAACATCGGTATCTGCTCCGATATATTTGTAAAGTTCTGTGATGAAGCTCTGGCAGAAAGCCATGATCTCTCTGTCGGATTTACCCTTGGGATCAAAATCGGAACCACCCTTACCACCGCCGATAGGCAAGCCGGTCAGAGAGTTCTTGAAAATCTGCTCGAAACCAAGGAACTTGATGATACCTAAGTTAACGGAAGGATGTAAACGTAAGCCTCCCTTGTAAGGTCCGATTGCGGAGTTGAACTGTACACGGAAACCGTTGTTTACCTGTACCTGACCCTTATCATCCACCCAGGGTACACGAAACAGGATCTGTCTCTCGGGAGTTACCAGTCTCTCCAGCAGAGCATCCTTACGATATTTTTCCTCGTTTGCCTCGATCACCACGCGAAGAGATTCCAGAACCTCTTTGACTGCCTGGTGGAACTCGGGCTGTGCAGGATTCTTTGCGACTACCAAATCAAATACTTCATCAACATATGACATTTGAATGTCCTCCTTCAATTGGTATACAGATTCATGACAACCTGGTTGCCATATGCTTTATTATAAAACGACTTTTTTAATTGTACAATAAACTTTATTTCACTAAATCGTAAAAGTTTTTGGCCATTTTCTATAAAAATTGCACAAAAAGGTATGCAAGTATACAATTTGTGCGTTATGATGTACGTTAAATTGCCGAAAGCGGTCGTTTCGTATGCTATAGATATTCTTTCAGAGTCCGGATGTTGGCATTCTCCATCTCGATCAGTTCCTTCGCCAGACTGCGGCAGGGGCTTCCGGCAAACTCTTCATTGTGTGCCAACACCTTCTCCATCTCCAGCACACCGTTATTACTGCCCTTGATGATCATTTCTGCGATATGACTTGTGCTGGTGTTGAGCAGGGTGTTATAACCGATTCCAAAGCGCAGCATCATGTTCTCCATGGCATTCTCCCGGTAGGTCTGGGCCTTGCCCTCCACCAGATTCTGCACTGCCCTGTCATGCAGCCTGGAGTACTGTAATTCCTGTTCCGCCACCACGGCTGCCAGCCTGTCGTCGTAGATTTTGTCCGTAACGGCATCCAGGGCCTTCATGGCCATTTCCGTGTTACGCTGGATCTCCCGGTAGATGTTGATCTCCTGTTTCTTCAGATTGTGATTTCCTGTTTTATTCATAGAAAAGCTCCTTACCGTTTTTGGTAAGAAGCTTTCCCTGAATTTTCTTATTTTATTCCAAGCCCGCAGTGCACCGCTCAAAAATGCTTCGCATTTCTTCGCTGTCGGGCATTCGCCCTATCATTCGCCGCGCAATACGAATTGCTCCGCTGCCTTCGCCGCTCTCGCAATTCTACCTACATTCGGATTCCGCTGATTTGCTTCCGCAAATTGCTTCTTCCTCATTCCGCAGTGTACAGCTCAAAAAAGCTTCGCGTTTCTTCGCTGTCGGGCATTCGCCCTATCAAAAAAGAATCATCAAAAATCCTGCCTGCAAGCAGTCAGATTTTTGCCGCTTCATTTTTTGGCACTGCTCATTATTGTACATATTCACTCTTGACGTATCCGATCTGGCCATTGTACCTGATCTTGCTCCAGTCGCCTTCTGTGCCGACCAGTTCCGCGGAATCGCCACCGGAAAGAACTCCCAGACGATCTGCAGTCTCACTGGCGGATGCACGTACATTGATATTGGTGGTAGCGGTCACGGTTCCGATGGTCTCGGCACCGGCTGCGCTCTCTGCCAGCTGCAGGAACTCTGTCTTGATATAGCCTTCCTTACCTTCATAATCTACCTTGGTCCAACCGTTGGCGCGCTGCTCCAGTACCTGAAGCTTCGTACCTCCTGCCACTTTACCCAGCTTATCCGCCTGCTCACTGTCGGAGCTTCTGACATTTACGGTAGTAGTTGTCGTCACATACTGCGGTCCCTGCTCTTCTGCGGGCTGCTCTGTGCCTTCGGCAGAAGTATCCTGACCGTCTGCCGCCTGATCACCGCCTTCCGCAGAGGTATCTGTATTCTGATCTCCGGCTACCTGATTGGCCAGCTTCTCTCCTACGGCAATGCTTACCTGAGAATCCAGCTCACTGATATACTGCAATACTTCCGGATGATCTACCATCAGTTCATTGTATTCCACTGTGATCTTGTTGTTAAATTCCACAACATCATCCTGCGTGCTTAACGTCTTGATATAATCGTTGACTTCCTCACTGTTCTCGCCGCGCTTGATATACATTTCTCCCTGATCATTGGTGCAGATATAAAGTGCCTGATAACCGGGCACCTCTTCCTCATGACCCACAAATGCAATCTTGTAATATACATAAGCGATCACCGAACCCTCTTCCGGGCCGGTCTTGGTATAGATCTCCAAAGTCGGATAATAATCAATATACTGTGCCAGTTCCAGATAACGATACATGTCTTTGTCGGAGATCTCATCACAAACGGAACGTAACGTTGTCTCATCACCGGTCGCCATGGCATTATAATAAGTAGCTACCAGAGTATATACCGCACCTTCCTCATTTGCTACCAAAGGTACATCCTCTGTTGTCGGTTCCGTAGCAATCTCACTGGACACTGCCGCTGCGCTCTCTGCGTTCTGCTGCTCCTCACGGTGACGGTTGTTCATACTCAGGCTTACGGATACGGTGACTGCCACTGCCACAACAACGACAGCCGGCAAAACTACTTTACTATGCTTTATGATATAGTTTCCAAGAAAATGTAATTTTTCTTTCCACATATTGCGTCCTTTCCAAATTCTGAAAAAAAGTTCTTTAATCGCAAAAAGCCGCAAGCGGCTTCTCTCATCTCTCTCCCTATAATCAAGGTGATGTAAATGCATCCGACAGGAATCGAACCTGCATTAAAGGCGTCGGAGGCCTCCGTTCTATCCATTAGACTACGGATGCAAATATTACAAATTTGTTACATCACCTCGACTATAATATCATAAAACACTACATATGTCCAGTTTAAATTGTTGGAATTATTTAGTTTTTTTCAAACATAATATTCACTCCGGTATTCTACACTATCCTTACTTCCCTCTCCCGGCTGCAATACAGATATAAATGGTCCGACAGAACTTCCTCCGGCGGCAGCTCCGTCCGGTTCACTTCTGCGATCATTTTCTTCAGTTCTTCCCTGTCCTGTTCCCGTTCCCTGGGAACCAGCAGGAATTCATGAACAGAACTGGGGATCATGTAATAATCGCCGCCGATACGCTCTGCCAGCTGCTCCAGCATCCCGGGATACAGGATGCTGCAGGCACCGTAAGTCTTGCGGGAATTCGTCAGGATCATCATGGATACCTTCCTCAAAAATTCCCTCCGGACTTCCTCCGGAAGTTCCTGCAGTGCGTCTCCCAGCACATCCTCCATGGGAATGGTCTCACCGGGAAACAGTCTGGGGGTATTTTTCACTGCAATCTCCAGCAGATCCCTGTCTGTCACCTTCCAGTTGTCCAGATGGGATCTGTAGATGGGGATCATACCGTTGTCCACTCCTGCTTCGTCAAACGCATAGTAGAAGCAGATTGCCAGATCAAGTATCGGAATATACGGCACTTTTTCCAGCTGCTCCCGGTTCTTCTCCCGGTTCACCAGCCGGAAGCACAGTTTCTCCTTTACCTTCTCAAAATCCTGAAAAAAGGAAACATCGATCTTCCGGCCGATTCCGTCCTCCTTATAGATACTGATGATCTTCTTAATAATATCTGCAAAGGTCACGCCACCCTCATAAGCTTCCCAGAAGGAATTAAGATAAATCGTAGGTGTCACATTGTCCTGTCCCTTACGGATCATCAGTCCCTGAAGCAGCACTCCGTTATTCTTCTGCACTTCCCGCAGTTCCACTGTATACTCCTGTCCCAACACTTCGCTGACAGCCTTCTGTACCTTTACTTTAAATGTAGAAATCTCCATAGAATACCTCCATGCCTCTCCGAAGCAGGCTCCCCTCCTGCTTTTTCCCATGTGGTATTTCCGGTGTAAAAATGTAGAAAATAACAAAAGCAATAAGCCATCCCGAAACAGGATAACTTATTGCCTTACAGGTTCTCTTATCGGATATTGCTCAGAACAGTGGTAGTCTCAACAATTATGCACGAGACAGATATTCACCGGTTCTGGTATCGATCTTGATCTTGTCGCCCTGGTTAACGAACAGAGGTACTGCAACAGTAGCTCCGGTCTCAACGGTAGCAGGCTTGCTGGCACCGGTAGCGGTATCACCCTTGAATCCGGGCTCGGTCTCAGTGATCTCCAGTTCTACAAACAGAGGAGGCTCCACGGAGAATACGCTGCCATTGTGGGAGCAGATCTTGCACATCTCGTTCTCTTTTACGAACTTCAGTGCATCGCCTACAGTCTCAGAGTTCAGTGCAACCTGATCGTAAGTCTCGGTATCCATGAAGTAGTACAGATCGCCATCTTCATACAGATACTGCATATCCTTTCTATCAATACGCGCCTGAGGGCACTTCTCAGTAGGACGGAAAGTCTTCTCGACAACACCGCCACTCTTGATGTTCTTCAGCTTGGTTCTTACGAAAGCTGCGCCCTTTCCCGGCTTAACATGCTGGAATTCGATAATCTGGTAAACATTGTTATCATACTCAATGGTAATACCATTTCTGAAATCACCTGCAGAAATCATAATGTATTCCTCCTAAATATTTTCACGTCATAATTCTTTAACATTTTAATATAAAAACATGCACATTTCAACTACTTTTGAAAAATTTTTTCAAATTTCTCGGGAAACTACTGCCTGTTCTCCCGCAGGAAATCGATAGCCTGCAGATAACCGTCCAGTCCCTGTCCGTAAATCTGCCTGTTACATACCGGTGCTGTCACAGAAATCTTGCGGAACTCTTCTCTGCTCGTAATATCGGAAATATGAATCTCCACCTTGGGAATATCCACGCTTGCCAGAGCATCCCGGATGGCATAGCTGTAATGGGTGTAGGCACCGGGGTTGATCACGATCCCCTCCGTTCCGTCAGAATATGCCTCCTGGATCCTGTCGATGATGGCTCCTTCATGGTTGCTCTGGAACACCTGGATCTCCTCTCCGGTTTCTTTTGCTTTTTTGTCGATCAGATCCAGTAAATACTGATAGTCCTGTGTTCCGTAGATCTTTTTCTCACGGATTCCCAGAAAATTCAGATTCGGTCCGTTGATCACCAGAATTTTCATCTTTTTTCTCTCCTTTTTTCTCTGTATGTCTTTCTGCTTCCGTAACTGCAGCTGTAACTCTTCCGCCAGTTCATCGGAATGCCTGTTATCCACATCCAGTATAATGTCCGCACATTCCGCATAGATTTTGTCCCGGATCTCCAGCAGTTCCCGGATCCTTGTCAGAGGATCCTCACACTGCAGCAGGGGCCTTGTAGTGTCATTTTTCAGCCGCTCGTAGACCACTTCCGGCGACACTCGCAGATATACCACTGTTCCACACTGATGCAGCAGGGGCCGGTTCACCGGATTGACCGGAGTGCCTCCTCCCACAGACAGGATACGTTCGTATTTCTGTTCCCCGCATTTTCGCAGCAGTTCCGTCTCCAGTTCCCGGAAATAGGATTCACCGTCATCCGCAAAGATCTGTGTGATGCTCCTGCCCTCCTGTCTCTCGATCAGCTTGTCCGTGTCTTCTACCGGCATCCGTAGCAGATAGGACAGTTTCAGTCCCAGTGTTGTCTTCCCCGATCCCATAAAGCCGATCAGGACGATATTCCTTCGTTTGTGTTTCATTTTTTTATTTTCCGTCCTCTGTCTTTTTTGCTTTCTGCATCCGTTCATAGACTTTGTCTGCAAGCCAGGGTTCCACCTGGCAGCCTGTCCACAATTCAAAAGCAATGATTCCCTGATAGAGAAGCATCTTCGCACCATTATAGGCTTCACCACCCTGTGCCTCCACCAGTTCCATAAACCGGGTCTTCGGTGGATTGAAGATCAGATCATATCCGGTGTGTACTCTCTTATAAAATGTGGGATCCTCGATCACCGCCGCATCACAGTCCGGATACATACCCACACTGGTGGCCTGTATTGCCAGATAGCGTTCTCCTTCCGGCAGCGTATCATACGCATCTATAGACAGGGCTTTTGCAAATTTCCGTTTTTTTCCGATGAGGTGATTCACCTCGTCCGCTATGCTCTGTGCCTTTTCCACCGTACGGTTCAGGATAATGGCCTCTTTCGCCCCCTTATCCAACAGCATCATGGCTACCGCTCTGGCTACTCCTCCGGCTCCCAGGATCAGCACTTTCTGTCCCTTGACTTTGACGCCGTCCTCGCACATGGCCCGGTACAATCCCGGCATATCGGTATTGTAGCCTTTATAGCCCTTTTCCGTGCGGACCAGCGTATTTACAGCACCGATATTTGATGCCAGCGGATCTATGTCATCCAGGTACGGGATCACATCGCTTTTATAGGGAACCGTTACATTTATTCCTAGCAGATTCAGTGCAAAAGCACCCTTCACGGCATCCTCCAGTCTTCCGGTCTCCACATGGAACGGGACATAGGCCAGATTTTTCCCAAGCACCATGGACAGGGTATTGTGGATCACCGGAGACAGGGTGTGCTCCACCGGGTTTCCGATCAGTCCGCAGGTTCTGGTATAGCCATTGATATCATTCAGCATTTTGATTTCCTTTCCGACGCTTTTCTCTATGGTAGAAAAACAGTACGATCTTTTCCAGATATCTCTTGAGTACGATCTGAATCTCTTCTTTCGGATGAATGGGTTTCGTCAGATAAGTCATGATCCCGCATTTCTTAGCCCCCCACACATCGGTGAACAGCTGATCCCCCACAAAAAGTGTGGTATCCGCCCCGGTATGCATCTGTTCCATAGCCCGCAGATAACCTTCTCTTCCGGGTTTCCCGGCCTTATAGATATAGGAAGCACCTACTGCATCCGCAAAACTTTTTACGCGGGGCTCCTTGTTGTTCGATAACAGCAGTGTCTGAAATCCCAGTTCCCGCAATCTGCCGAAGAACTCTGTTGCCTGCGGTGTTGCCGGTGCCCCGTGCGGTACGAGTGTATTGTCAATATCAAAAATGATTCCGCGATACCCCTGTTCATATAATGTTCTGTAATCTATGCCATAGGCGGAATCCGCCTCATAATCCGGGTAAAACTGATGCAACATCTGTCTCGCCTTTCGTCTGTTTTATAATGTAATCAGTATTCTCCTCTAGGGAAAATGCCTGAAAATATGCTTCTTCCAACGGAATCCACAGCTGCAGGAAGTCCTGTAGTATGTCCTCTCCGTTCCTCGTGCGGATCCGCTCCGTCTGCGTCTCATGGTCTATATCCAGAAATACTTTCCGGTCCATGTATTCTCCCAGTACCGGATGGCAGCTGTAAGCGCCTTCCACGAATACAAAACCGTTATTTTGTACCGGGAGCCAGTCTCCCGGTGCCATGCGGGAACAGTCAAATCTCTGATAGGAAAATGCTTGTCCCGATGCAAGCTTCGGTATGACTTCCGTCAAAAATCGTTCATAGTGCACATTTCCGCCGGGCTCGCTTCTGCGCTCCTGCGTCCGAAGTGCAGGTGGCAGAAAAAAATCATCCATATGGATCACATCTCCGCCCAGTTCTTTTGCAAGTCTGGCAGCCAGTGTTGTCTTCCCGGCGGCGCATCTGCCGTCAATGGCAATAATGCGCATTCCGGTGGGAAGCACACGCAATTCCTCTGTCAGCTCAGAAACAGTTCTCAGCGATCTCATCCACAGCCTCCGCAATGTATTCTCCCAGGCGTCTGCTCTCGACTCCCACGATAGTGGCATGGCATTTACTCATGGGGATCAGGATCAGTTTTGCATCATTCGAAGCTACCGCTGCTGCCATGGTGGGGGTGATCTCACCTAACATGGCATCCGCCATGACGATTCCCACCGGTCCTACGATCACGTCTGCTCTCTTACTGTTATATACCACGGCATTCTCCCCGGTGGCACCACTTGTCACGCCGCTCTTCATCATATTCGCCGTAGCTGTGGCGTTGGTTCCCACTGCGATCAGTTCCGCCTCCGGAAACCGTTCCTTCAGAGCCTCCAGCAGGCTTCTGCCTACGCCTCCGCCCTGGCCGTCCATTACCATAATACGCATAACTTTACTCCTGCCAAAAATAATACATACATGTTCCATGATAGCATGGCAAATGCTTTTTTGCAATTTATCTTGACAAAAAAATGCCCACCCTTTATTATGTATTATGCTTCAGGAAGGAGCTTAACGCCAGAAGGCATATTTATCCCAGAAGGGAAAAGTGTGCCGTTCTGGCTTTTTTGTTACTGTTCAGGTTTCTCCGTCTCGGAGAGGCTTTTTGCGAATGGAGACTCTGAACAGTTATATCTTATCAGGAGGTTTTCCATGAAAAAATTAACTGTTTTAAACAAAAGCATCCTCACTGCTCTGTGTATTGCCTTATGTGTGGTTCTGCCCATGACTCTGCACGCCATTCCCAAGGGCGGTGTCCTGTTCTCCCCCATGCATCTGCCCGTGCTTCTGTGCGGTCTGGTCTGTGGAGCACCTTTCGGTCTGGTCTGCGGCATTCTCGGACCTCTGGTATCCAGTCTGCTTACCGGTATGCCCGTTTTCGGATATATGCCTGTCATGATGATCGAGCTGGGGCTCTATGGTCTGATCAGCGGTCTGGTCATGCAGTTTCTTCGCAGCGGTAAACTGGTTGTTGATCTGTATGCAGCTCTGGTCATTGCCATGCTGGGCGGCCGTGTGATCACCGGTATCCTGCGCGCACTGATCTTTGCAGGCGGTTCCTACAGCTGGTCTGCCTGGGCTACCGGATATTTCGTATCCTGCCTCCCCGGTATCATTATCCAGCTGATTCTGATCCCCATCATCTATGTTGCACTGGAACGCGCTCATCTCCTGCCGGTTCGTTACGCTGCTGTTTCTGCTGCCGCAGAGACCGAAGCTGCATAAATCCATACACCCTCGAGCCGGCCGGCTCATCGCATCACAGCAAAATGGCTCCTCTGTCTTACGACAGGAGAGCCATTTTTTGTCTGTAGATCCGTATGAAATAGAGGATTTCCGCCACTGCGGTGATACTCCATGAAAAGACATATAGCAGATACAGGGACGGTATCGTATGGAAATAGGCAAATATGGTGTAAACCCAGATTACACGGAACACGCAGGAGCCCATGATGACAATGAACATAGGTATAATGCTCTTGCCCATGGCTCTGGCCGCCGCAATGGTACAGTCCATAAATGCCGAAATACAATACGAAAATCCCATGATTGTCAGACGGTACATACCGGCATTCATAACTGCCGCATCTCTGGTAAACAGGGACAAAAACGCTCTTCCGAAAAATACCAGTGACACTCCCAGGATCAGACCGATGCCGAAGGAATATGCCAGGCTGATGAGGTAACTGTTCCGCACCCTTTTCTTCTTGCCCGCACCGTAATTCTGTCCCATAAAGCTGCCGCAGGCGGTATAGAATGCCGCCATGACATCGTATACCATGGCATCTGCATTGGTGGCTGCGGAATTGCCTGCCACCATGGTGGCATCAAAGGAATTCACACCCATCTGCACAAAGCTGTTGGCAAACTGGAAAATTACGTTCTGCAATCCGGAGGGCATTCCCAGCTTCAGGATATCCTTCGTAAGTTCCGGATCCAACCGCAGCTTTCCCGGATGCAGGGCATAAATGTCTTTGCAGCGACGCAGTGCCTGCAGGATTAATGCTGCAGATACATACTGGGAAATGATACTGGCCAATGCCACTCCTGCCACATCCATATGACAGACGATCACAAAAAACAGGTTCAGAATAATATTCAGCACTCCGGAAAAACCAAGATAATACAGAGGCTTCTTCGTATTCCCCACTGCGCTGTACACCGCATTACCAAAGTTGTAAATGGCCAGCGCCGGCATTCCCAGATAATAGATCCGCAGGTACAATACTGCTTTGTCCAAAAGTTCCTCTCTGGTCTTCAGCATTGTCAGCATCCACTCCGATAAGCCGACTCCCAGTACCAGTAACAGCACTCCCATGATCAGGCTGACCAGTGCGGCGGAATGAATCGTCTTCGACAGACTGTCCTTATCCTTCGCTCCGTAATATAACGCTGTCAGCACATTGATACCGCCGGACAGACCAATGAGGAATCCGGTAAACATGGTGACCAGTGTGGCTGTGGACCCTACCGCTCCCAGCGACAGGGAACCGGCGAACTGACCGATCACCGCAATATCCGCCATGTTGAAAAGCACTTGTAACAGATTGGACAGCATTAACGGCACGCTGAAGATCAGTATTTTCTTTCCTAAGGATCCTTCCGTCAGATCCTGCATGTTCTGTTTCATTTTCAATCCTATCCTTTTATCTTCTTCTCATATTTGTATCTCTGTTATTACTCTTCCCATCAGCATCCACTCTGACGAAAAGAACGGTCAAAGAGTTTTTTGCTCCTTGACCGTTCCTTATTCTAGCATATCTTATCTTTCTTTTCTACCGGAAAATCAATTTTTTTGACAACTTATGCTGCCTCTTTTTCTGAATTTTTCCCGGCACCGAACAGCTTGCGGATGCAGCTGTAAGCAACCATAACTCCCAGTACCATAAGCAGTATGGCTACGATCAGCTGTAAGCCGTCTACCAGGAAGGTTGCCTGTCCGGCTGCCACATTTTTCACCAGGGCAACTGTCTTCTGGATCAATGCAGTAAAGGTTACGACCAGCATCATTCCCATAGGGAAGTACAGTGTCCAGCCGGTACGACCGGTAGTCTTTAAGAATACGGCCAGAGCGATCAATACCAGTGCTGCCAGCAGCTGGTTCGCAGAACCGAACAGCGGCCATACATTGTTGTATCCGCCAAGAGTCAGCAGATAACCGAAAAACAAAGTGATCACAGTTGCAAAATACTTATTGGTCAGAACTCTCTGCACGGGAGTCATCTTTGCGGTATCTGTGGTGTCTCCCAGGAACAGCTCCTGGAAGGACATACGCCCGATTCTTGCTACGGAATCCAGAGAAGTCAGTGCCAATGCAGATACACACATGGTCATGAATACAGTTGCTACGGTTACGGGAACCCCCATCTTCTCCAGGAATCCTGCGACACCGGAGGAGAAAATGGAGAACGGTGTACCATCGGGCTTCGTGCCATTGACTGCAACTGCACCGACAACTACCAGTGCAACCACACCCAGCAGACTCTCTACGATCATGGCACCATAACCTACCATGGGCATATCTTTTTCATTGCTGATGGTCTTGGATGAAGTACCGGAGGATACCAGGCTGTGGAAGCCGGATACCGCACCGCAGGCGATGGTGACGAACAGAGTCGGGAACAGGCTGCTGTTACCTACCTGAAAACCGTTAAATGCATTCAGCTCCATATCGGGATGAGCCACAACCACACCAAGTACGGCACCGATGATCATACCCAGCAGCATAAAGGTGGTCATGTAATCTCTGGGCTGCATCAGAAGCCACATGGGCATTACGGATGCAAGGAACAGGTATGCCATGATGATGTAGATCCATGCAGTCTTGGAAGCATAGATGGGAAGATGCATACCTACAGCGAACATTACTACCAACAGACCGATGGCTACGACTGCCTTGACCCACTCATTCATCTTGCCGACCTTTTTCTGGATCAGACCGAAGATCACTGCTACAACGATGAACAACATGGAAATGGATGCCGCACTGCCGTTGGCATATGCCACACTGGCATCTTCCAGTCCGGTACCTACGAAGGTACCTGCCACCATATCGGTAAATGCCGCAATGACTAACAGAGTGAACAGCCAGCAGAACAGCATGAACAACTTTCTGCCGGTCTTACCAATGTATTTTTCAATGATCATTCCCATGGATTTTCCTTCGTTCTTCACGGAGGCATACAGCGCACCGAAATCCTGTACGGCACCGAAGAACAGACCGCCGATCAGAAGCCACAGGAGCACGGGAACCCATCCGAATACCGATGCGAGGATGGGACCCGTCACAGGACCTGCTCCGGCGATAGAGGAAAACTGATGAGAAAATACAGTGAATTTGGAGGAAGGTACAAAGTCCTCTCCGTCTTCATGGGTAAAAGCAGGCGTCTTCGCCTTCTCATCAATTCCCCACTTTTTGGCAAGCCATCTTCCGTAGAAGACATAGCCTGCTGCCAGCACTACCATTGCGATCAGAATGATTACCAAACTGTTCATTTTTGTTTCCTTCTTTCTTGTGTCTTGTTGTTTTGTCGTGACAGAAAGAAAAATTCTGATTGCCCGTAAAACAAAAAAGCTTTCCGTCTCCAGTGCTTTATAAGCACTCAAAGACGAAAAGCTCTAAGCTCTCCGCGTTACCACTTTGCTTGCCGTATATCTTATACGACCTCTTTTTCCCATCTCCATGAAACACAAATATCTCATTTCCAACAGGCTTCTAAATAACGGTAGAATACCGGTGACACCTACTTAACTGCTTCAGTGTACTTCTCACAGAGGATAGTCTGCCATACTCACATGCCGTCTCACACCAGCCGTCGGCTCTCTGAAATGCTTCCGTATGCAGATCTTGTTCTGCTCATCGAATTTCACTTTCTGTTCGATAGCAAAGATACCACTCTGATTTTATAATGTCAATAGTTTTCTTTTAATTTTTTATTGATCTATTTTATCATTTTCCCTTTTTATCCGCGATCAGAGGTTTGATAGCGGAATAAATCTCGCTGGTACGTTTGCTGTCCTTGAACTCTTTGTTCAGGGCATTGTTGATTCCCTGTTTGGTCTTGTACTGGCGGATGAATTTTACCACCTGAGGGACGATGGTCTGGTCGGAAAGCACCTTTTCCACTGCCTGGGCCAGTTCATCCGGTTCTTCTGCTGCCTTCTTCTCTGAAGCCTTCTTATCAACAGTTTTCTCCGTCGTTTTCTTTTCTGTCATATTTGCAGTATTCTTCTTCCGGGTATTTCCGCTCTTTTTCCTTACCGTTTTTTTCACGGGTTCCACAGGCACAGGTTCCAGTATCTCAGGCAACGGTTCTTCCAGGATCTGCACGCTCACAAATGCTGGCTCTGCAATCTCCTCTGCATCCACTTCCGCCTTCGGTTCCTCCGTCATTACCGCTGTTGCGTTCTCTGTCTCCTGTTCTGTGATTTCCACTGCCATCGGCTCTGCAGCTTCCACCGACAGAGCCTGCACGCTCTCCTGTTCCACGCTTCCCGTTATTTCCTCCGCATTTTCTTCGGCCGCAGGATTCTGTTCCGCTGTCGGGTTCTTTCCCCACAGAAGATTGCGGGTGATCCGCACGGGAACTCCCTGTGCTTTCCAGTATACCATCAGACTGGTGAATCCATTGTCCTTGGTCACGATAAAGTAATCCGGGTGTATTCCTTCCCTCTGCTGCTCACAGATCAGGTAACCGAGATACGTTGCCAGCTGGAAATCCAGTGCATTCTTGGTACCCACTGCTACCTTGTGGTAAATGATCTGTGCTTTCGTCTCATTCAACTTCCGATGCAGGTCAAAAGTCATGCTGTCCGCATTGTCACTGTAGAAAATGCAGACGGTATCCTCCTCCGCCAGCAGTTCCACTCCCTCCATGCCTCGGCTCTTTACATTTTCAAAATCAATCAGATAATAGGCCATTATTTCTCCTCCCCATTTGTTGTATCAATTTCTTCCGCTTTACCAGTCTCTTCCGGTGTCCCCTGCTCCGGTTCCGCAGGTGCATCCTTCTGTTCCACAGTCTCTACAGGCTCTGTGTTTTCTACCGGTCCGGTTGTCTCCGGCGTCCCGGACTCCTCTGCACCTGCCTGCGGCTTTTCCTCCGTCACGGCTTCCGGCTCTTTTGGGATGCCTGTCTCCGTTCTGCTCTCCTCTGTGGCTTTCTTCTTCGCCGGAAGCTTTTCGCGAATGCTTTCTTTCCAGCCGGTGAGCTTCTCATCCCTCCGGTTCTTCCGTTCCCTTCGCTTTGCTGCCCGTTCCTGTCTGGCCTCTTCCTTAAGTTCCAGTTTTTCCTGTTTTCTGGCCTGTTTTGCCAGTGCCTTTTCTTCCAGTTCCACTTCCTTGACAGCGGCTTTTTCTATATCCCGGATATAGCGGTCCGCCTTTTTGTGGTTCTTACGGTCCAGGCGGTATGGGTCATACACAAAGTACGATACCGCTCCCAGCACCAGAATCACCACACCGGCAATCGTCAGTACCGGTACGACGATCCCATACTCCGTAAATCCCAGTTCAAAACAGACAAATACGATCAGCATGGCCGGAAACAACAGCAGATACAGAATTCTTGTCACCATATCCAACAATGCATGCTGTCTTTTCCCATTGGTCAGAAGTGTTCCCTCAATAGCGGTATAAAATGCCATAAAAATACACAATTCCGAACCGAAGCCATGAAGATATCCGCAGATTCCGGTCAGAATCAGCGACAGAAAAAACATGCCGAACGCCGTTCCCTGATACCAGGCATTGCGGTACTCCGTCATTCCCTGCAGCTTGTCCTCACTGATGCCGTGCATCCGATAGACATCCTTGCGGATCAGCCGTTCAAATTCTTCGTTATACCGCTGTTCCTCTCTGGTATTGCGCAGGTGGTCTTCCACCGCCTTGCTCATCTGCTCGATATATTCCTGCTCCTTGCGGATCCGTTTGGTTCTGAGCTGCTCCAGCTCATTCTGGCGCCTGACTTCCTCTTCCAGTTTCCGTACCTTTCCGATCCGGGGATTCTTTACCATAATCTCCGGATTCTCCGGAAGCACAGTTGTTTCGTTCTTCTCCTGATTCTCCATTGGGTCCTCTTTCCGTTTATATTATCATCCAATAGCCTTATTATAGATTTTCCGGCCCAGAAAAACAACCTTTTGTTCCCTGTTTTCATTGCTTTGGCTCTTCATCCTGTCACTCGAGAAAAATGCCGCAAGTACCGGCAGCATTACCATAATGGGGAATAAATAACGTACCTGCACTACCGGCCCCAGCAACATGGTCCCAAAGTATAAAAACGGCAGTAAGCTCATCTGGAAACACCAGTATTTTCTTCGATACAGGCACAACACCATCAAAAAGAACAGGCTCCAGCTGTATAGAGATCCATGAAAAATAACGGAAAGCACCGGCCATTCATTAAAGCAGTTACCACTGACGATCTTTTCCAGCACTTTTTCCAGTGCCGGGAATTTCGACCGATGTTCAATACTGCCGTAGCCTTCGATTTCCGAGGAAGTATAGGTAAAGAGCACACCATACCTTGTGTCTGTGCCATAGCCCAGATTTTCCGCCCAGGAGAAATCATCCCAGAACCAGTATCCTCTGGTCAGTTCCAGAAAAGCATCCAGGAACTCGTTCGGATACCGTTTGCCCACTCGTAGCCAGTCTCTCAAAAACTGCCTGGAATTCTCCGTATATGCCGAAGCATTTACCGCGCCCTTGATGGTATCCGCCAGCGGCGCATAATAAGCATCCCAATGATCTCTCGGCACATATTTTTCCAGCAATGCCGCCAGCTCCGGATCCTGCGCCTCCAGTTCCTCTCCATGATAATATGCCACTCTGGCAAACTGCTGGATGGGAACGCTGTAAGCCTCGATCTTCGGAGCCTCCAGCCGGGTCCCTATGGCTGTCTGGATCACATTTCGCATTCCGGTCTCTCCCAGTACCAGACAAATCCCCAGAATCAGAATACCCAGTTTTTCCTTTTTCGGCCGCAGGATCAATAACAGCAGCATAAATACCGCCACCGCATATACTGCATTATTACGAAACTGCATCATCAGACAGCCCTCAGCCACCAGAAGAATGTTCATGAGGATTTTCTTTTTTCCGTTGCTGAAATAATTTCTCTCCAGAAAAAGTAAAAAGAACAACGTAAACAATATGGTAAACAAGGTATCCTTTGTGGTACACACCACTAAAACCGTGTTGTATGGGAAAAGCGCCAGAAATAGTGTTGTTACCACCACCGGCCATTTTTTAGCAGTCATCCGCCAGATCATGGACGTGGCATAACCCATGACCAGAGCATACAGCACCATCTGGAATACCGCCATACAGGCCATTCCCGCCTCGTAGGATCCGATGGCCGTTCCAATCTGTAAAAACAGCCGGATCAGCCATGTATGTGCAATGGGCTGCAAGGGATAAAACCATTCCAGGCCCTTATACGCTTCGTTGACCTGTCTGTGAAAATCGTAAGACATGATGATCGGGTAATAAGCCAGCCATACCGGAATCAGGCACAGGAAAATAACGACTGCCGTTGCTGCGAATACAATGTCGGTCTTCCAATATCTCCCCGACATCGTTGCTTCTCCTCTCGCAGAGAGTCGGTCTATCCCGTCAAGCAACAGATTTGCAAAAGGAAATGCGGCAACACTTAAGCACAGCGCACGGATCAGGATCATCCCTTTGCCCCGGACTCCGCAATCCGTCATTCCCAGATTCTGCAGCTGATATCCCATGACCATGGACAAGGCAAACAGGAAGCTGATCACTGCCACATAACAGATTCTGCGCTTCCTGTCCCTTTTCTCCTCTATTTTCCGGAGATTTTGCTCCGTCTGCTGCAACATAGAATAGATTCCCACAGCCAGCAGCACATTCAGAACACTGTAATAGATCCGGTTCACCGGCTGTAAGCTGAACAGATATGCCACCCCGTAGACACCGCACAGAGTCAGAACCGCTCTACCCGAAGTTCCTTTGTATTTCATCCATTTATCCTTTGCAATAGTCAATCGTAAGATGCCTCCATACATTTATTTCCATTTCTTCCACTATATTGAAATTTACACTTTCTGTCAATCATTGTAAGTTCTTTTCTATTTGATATATTGTATATATTTAACAAATATAGTAATGATTCCTATTATTATATTTATAATTTTTGCGCATTTCTTTTTTTTATAAAAAGAGATATACTATATACAGAAACAAGGAAATGTTTCCACAAACTCATAAACCAACAGAAAGGATGATAGATTATGGCAAAATTATATACGATCACTTTAAATGGCGTTACAGAGGAAACTTACAATCAGGCTACCGATTATATTCAGAAAAACGCACTGCGTCTGAACTACCGGCCGGTTGCTTCCACCATTGATGCGGAATTTCCAGATGACATCGATCCCGCGAAAGCTCCGGAGCTTACCGACGCAGTGATCCGCGAGGTGCATCAGACTCTGTAATTTTTTTGATTTTTACTTTTGTAAAATAGCAAAGCAAAAAAAGTCCGTCGATGCTTTAACGCTCCGACGGACTTTTTTTGCTTTATTCATACTCCGGTTGTCCTATAAATTCCATAAGTTCTTTTGTATCTCTCACTCCTCTTGCCTTATGCTTGTCTATCAGAAACTGATTTCCCTCCGGAGACAACTTGCCATTCGTCTCAACAAAATTTAAATATCTTTCATCAGGATTAACCCCTATGCTTCCGATTTGCACTCTAATATCACGACTTCCGTCATATGCCAGTTTATCAATCGTTTTGTTTCTGATCAGATAATTAACTTTATCTATACGATTGTTCTGTGCCAATCTGCGTGCTAATTCAGCAATTCCAGACTCATTCGTCTCTCCTTTGGTATGGGAAGGCAACACACAAATACTCACATTTTCACATATTTCATCATCTAATTGTTGAAAGAAATAGGATATGTTCCACTAAACATGTATTTTCAGGTATTCATCATATAAGATATCCATGTGCAGCCAGTCATAGTGGTTCCGCATATAGTAACAATGCCCCCGGTATCTGCCACTTATTCTGAATCCTGCCTTCTCGTAACACTTAATGGCAGGGGTGTTCGTTTCCAGTACATCCAGATGGACACTATACACTCCCAGCGCCATAAAGCAGTACCGCAAGAGTATCTGCACGACTTCGGTTCCAATGCCTTTTCCACGCACCGACTTTTCTCCGATGTTAATGGATAACCAGGCTGACATATCCTCAGTTCGATGGTCAATATGACAATATCCAATCAATGTGTCTGTCTCTTTCAGGACAATTCCCATCCGCATGACAGAATGGTCTCTTACCCAACCGGGCATCCGGGTGATGTCCACCACAGAATGCGCATGCTCTATAAAGACACAGGTGGTTTCATCCGACATCCACTTCGCGTATAAGCCGACTGCCTCCTCATCATCCCTCAGTACGGATAAAAAAATTTGATTTCCATCTAATCTGCATATATTTTTACTCATCATGCCACCTTACATCTGCTCTGTGTGTTGCGAAGTCCTTGATGTTATTTGAATTATAACATAGAACTTCCTTTTTGGGCACTATATTCTTCGAACATCCGCCGCTTACGCAAAGCCCAAAGTCTCCGCAGACAATCACATAGTCCTGTTCGCCTTCACAATCTCATTCAGGCGTACCGGTCCGTATCCATATAACATGCAGCCCACATTATAAGCGTTCTCCCCCTGATTCATATATTCCCATGTTTCATCCCTCTTATCGTGAATATGACCATAAAAGTGCAAGTGACCTCTGTAAGAGCCATTCCATTCCGACATCGGATAATGGTACAGACCCAAGAACCAGATGCTTATGTCCCTTTAGTTGACTCAGATACCATTCCGCACTTTTTTCGTTTCTATAGCAGAAATCCCCCAAAATATACACATTGTCATCATGATTTACTCTTTGATTCCATAAGGATATCATTGCCTCATCCATGACTTCCACATTTTTAAAGGGGCGATGGTCAAAGTCAATTACTCGCCCTGCATCTTGGGCATAAAGGGATACCCGCAGGGTGTTTTCTTAATTTTGCCCTGCTTTCTGGGCATAGAAGTATGCCGCAGGCAAGGGCGGAAAAAAGGAACTGCCGCATAGACAGCCCGAAAAACATGGATTCCGTGTAATTGCGGATTTCTTTATTTATCTTTACTTCCAATCCATAAACACCTCCTTTTTAGCACAAAAAAATTGCCATCTTTGGAAAAATGACGATTCTTCAAGTTTTACTCCGTTTACTTCCAACTCATTCTTGCGTTATATACATTGTTTACAGCTTCAATATAGCATATGAAAGAGGGATGGTCGTGGTCGTTCTGCCGCAGGTATCTGTTTTTGATATTCAAATACTGCGTTCTGACAAGCTGCCATTTTCCCCTTTTCTTAATATACTTAGCCTTTTTCTGTATTCCTGCGGAATGAGGGGCTTTGTTCCAATAGTATTCATCCCGATAAGTGAACCCTGTTTTTTTGTGAATAAGTCTGTAAAAATCTTCCTCTGTATCTCTGCATACAATGCAGACATCCATTGAAAACTCAGTAGGATTTCCTCTAACAAAATGAATTTCCCCCGTAGTCAGAGAAGATGTTGAATCCTCACAATCTCCTAAATCACGCTCGTTTAACGCCTTATTAAAGGATTTCCTCGCACATTCTTTTAGATTTATGCGATCCTCAAAATCTTCACATCTTACAATCTCAAGGTTGTAATCCAAATCTATCGACAACGAAGCATTTTGTACCCCGTCCTTAAATATATATACACGTTTCATCCGCTTTCTCCCTTACAAGCCCATCATTTCACGCACGACACGGTCTGCCATCTTGACCGCACCGACAAGGACGAGCATATTGAATACCAGTTCCCCGATATAGCTCCACACCATCGTGACCGTAGCCGCATCGGGATTGACCACGGGCGGGGAAGCCGCAAACACCGAAAAGATAATGCAGGCAAGCACGATGATTGCACCCTCAAGGCACACGGCACAATAACTCTTGATAAAGCTCCTGCCGACATTCTGGCTCGGCTCTCCCGCAAAGAAGAAAGAGGGACGGGAGCGATTGCGGTATAAAGGTACAGCTTGAAAAACCTGCCGTACACCGACATTATCATAATGAACGACAGCACTGTGATGAACAGCCCGCCGATGAGCGTCACCGCCCATAGGGGAATGCTTTCAAAAAAGCCGCAGTCCTCCACGGCTGTCACAATCTCCGTCGGCAACACCGTCTTTTTGCGATTTGACATAGATGCGTCCTCCTTTCGCATAGTTTTAGCCACTTTGTCAAGGTGGCTATGTAAACAAGTACAAGAGAACGCAAAAAACCGCCTACTCTTAAAATCAATAAGAATAAGCGGCTTTGTAATTTGCCTTAGACATATTCAATTTTCATTCTCTTGGTCGGTGCATTTATGACCTTAAAAATAAGCTCGTCAACAAAATCCGTATCTTTTCCTGACTTAATATCCTTCATCATCTGATTAAATGAAACTCTTCCTTCCCATAATATGAATACCGAATTTTAATCCAAGTTCATGTACATAAGAAGCAGGTGTGTAAATCCGCTTCCGTCTGCTGATGACGGAAATCTGCCGGGACTGGGCTGAAAACATGCCCAGTCAATCTTTCCACCTTCACACATCATAAAGAATCCGGTGCCATTATCCAATACTTCAATACCCTTTTGTACATAGTCAGATAATGCCCATTCTCCATCTGCACGATCCATATCATAATCCATAGCGTCGGAATCTGCCAGATGCTCATCCATCAGAATAACCCTTCCATCTTCAGCCGTAACCGCTTCTGCATCAGCCTGTGTATAGGTAACCTTGTATCCTGCTTCCGGTCCGTCCAGTACTGCTCCTCCACGGTCTTCATAGCTATTGCTCGGAAGTACCTTGACATAATCTTCATCTGCTATTGCTCCAAGATAGTCAGATGCTGCCTGAAACTGGGGATAGCTCATACCATCACCAATAAACAGAAAACATATTTCGGTGCTTTTGCTGTTTCTTCTTGCGTCTGCGTTTCTGCAGATACTTCTGTTACGATTGTTTCCTGCTCTGTTGCTGCTGTACTTTCTGTCTGTGCCGGTGACGGTGACTCAGAAGAAGTCTGGTCTGCTGCAGGTGCTCCGGAGCATGCTGCCATAGACATTGCCATTACAACAGCAAGCATACCCTTCATCATACTCTTAATTCTCATAATCGTTTTTCCTCTCTGAAACATGTTTTGTTTTTCCTCTGCTTCACTATACAATACCGTTGTAAAAACCAATGTCCAAAGTAGGAAAAATTGAGTAAATTCCGACACTTATTTTATGCAGTTCTATCTTTATGAGATTTCATCAACATCATAATACTTAAAATCCCGGAAGCAGGCACTTCCTCCTGTTTCCTCTGCCGCATAGCAGAACAGACCAAACCGGCAACCAGTAAAATGATCCAGTTTGAAGTACAGCTTATGCACGGTTCCGATGGGTAGCCAGTCTCCCTTATTTACCCGGTAATAGCAGCGTGCTTCATCCTTCATGTTACAGAAATCTGCTTCAAGACGAAAATCCATCTGGTGTGATTCAACAACAGTTCCTTCCGTCATATCCAATATACCATCTTCTTTTTTATCCAGCATAAGGACTTCATATTTTCCATGATGTTTTGTAATGCCAACTGCAACATAACAGCTCTGCAACGCACACAAACCTGCGACATCGCCCTCTTTCAATGCAGAAGCATCAACAGTAACCTCAGCTGCGCAGGACGGATAACTCATCCTTTGCGTAAGCGTATTTACTGCCTGTGTAAGCTCTGTACAAACTTCCCGTGTTGTAATTGTATAGGTTCCCTGCAATGCATCCAGATGATAGTACCGTGGATCTGGATCATGATTAAACTGCCAACGCGGAAGCAGCCCATTACAGAAATCATCACTTCCCACTAATGGCTGATAAATATATCCTGGTCTGGTACTGTGAACCTCTATTTCTTCCGGCACATGTCCGTTCTGTCCAAAAAACGGAAAATGATCCTTCCAGGTAACCGGAAGCAGAATAGGAATCCGTCCAACTGCTCCGGAATCCTGAAACAGCATTGCATACCACTTTCCATCCGGCGTATCCACTATTCCTCCCTGTGCCACGCCCTGTCCACAATATCCACGATCATCACAAAGTACATCTCCACCCGTGAATTCTCCTTCCAGAGAATCACTGTAAAAGCATGCTTCCGTCCGCATCCAGCGGTCTCTCAGGGAATGAATCAGAAAAATATAATAATAGCCGTTTATTTTTTGAATATGAGAACCCTCATAGCCTAGCTCCGGGTTCTTATGATCACTGACTAAAAGACGATGTAATCCGTCCTTCTTTGGTGCAGTCAAATCTTCATTCAATTCTGTAATCCAGATTTCATCATTTCCATATACAATATAGTTTCTGCCATCCTCATCAAATAATAAAGAGCCGTCATGATAAAAGCCTTCTATCAGCTGCTTTTTCCATGGACCATCTATTTTTTCCGAAGTATACAAATAAGTCTTACGGGTATCATTTGCCACAAAGCAGATACAAAATCGGCCTTCATGATAGCGCAGGGAAGCTGCCCACATGCCCTGTCCGTAAATATTCTGACCGCTTTTCAGTTGCTGCGCATCCGTATGATCCAACGTCTCATAGACATAAGTCACATGCTCCCAGTGCACCAGATCAAAAGACTGCAGAATCTCACAGCCCGGCATAAAGTGCATGGTTGTGGATACCATATAATAGGTGTCTTCTACGCGGATCACGTCCGGATCTGGATAATCCAATCTTGTTATAGGATTTACATTCATTGTTTATTCCTTTCTGTTTTATCTCCATATTCTTTCTTTGTTCTATTCTATTTTTACTATTTTATCTTTGTTTCTTATCCGTCTGCCTTTTCAACTCTTCTCTGCCCCATTTCACTATTGCTAATATCACAATCTCACAGTAAAATATAATAATCGAAAACGATCCTGCACCATGTTATTCATCAGAAATTTCCGGTTTGCACAGATTTACCGGGAATAAACAGAAGGAGACCAGCATGAAGGAAAACCGCAAACTATTAAAAGAAGTGCTTAAAGAAATTCGCCATGATATGACCAATGAGGAGGTTCTGAATCTGCTTGCCGTCAAAGCCTTTGATCCATTCCCTTTTATCCTGCTTAATCTCGTGCTGTCCTGTGTAGCTGCGATTCAGGCACCTCTTATCATGATGAGTCAGAACCGGCAAGAAGAAAAAGATCGCCAACGTGCTGAAAATGACTATAAGGTTAATCTCAAAACTGAGATCATGATTGAAGATCTCTATACATTAACAGTAGTATGCTTTTTAGTTGTACGTAAAATGATATGCCCTAGCACCATGACTCTTTAATGACACACTAAGGCTCTTTGGCTCTTCCACGTGCTCTCCGCTCCAAAGCTCCGTTCCATTTACTCCATCATAAATCTCCAGATCGGCAAGCGGTATGGATATGTCACTGTCTTTATCACCCAGATTAAATACCGCGACATAATATCCACCCTTTGTATCTGCTGCAATCCACAATGCATGCTCTATACCATCGATTTCACGTCTCCACACCTGATGCGAATGCCGTGCATTTGCATGCATGGCAAGTATTTCAGAATTGGTTACCAGATTCATAGTGAATTCGTCAAACCCTGTCAGCTCTCCTCCCAGCATCAAAGGAGAACGCATGATACTCCAGAGTGTCAGCATGGTGATCTGCTCATCCTGTGTGAAATTCGTCCAGTTATTCACATCATATACCTGCCGTATCGGTCCGACCGGAAGCATATCGGCATCCGGCCAGTGCCCTGCACCTGCATGGGTGCACCATTTTTCTGCTCTTGAAAACATATCATATAACAGTTCCCACTTATCCCAGAAATCATCGGTGATTCTCCACATATTGGAAATCTGCTTATAAAGCTCTGCCTTTTCTAAAAGAGCAGGTCCCGGCGACAGACTTAAAACCATGGGTCTTCCGCAACCATGCAATGCTTTGCTCAGCATAATCAGTTCGGATTCCTCATGTGGCAGTTCCCGTGCAATATCATCACATTTAATAAAATCCACACCCCAGGAAGCATATAATTCAAAAATACTGTTATAGTATTCCCGTGCCCCGTCTTTCTCAGGATCTACACCATACATATCCGTATTCCAGGCACAGATACTGTTTGTTTTGGCAATTTCCCGGGCATGTCTGTCACTGTTCATGATTTTTGTGTTCTGATGTACAGCCTGTCGTGGAATCCCTCTCATAATATGAATGCCGAACTTCAATCCAAGAGAATGGACATATTCTGCCAATGGTCCAAAGCCCGCACCGTTTGCTGCGGAAGGAAAACGATTTACTGCGGGAAGCAGTCTTCCATACTCATCCATTACTACATCCGCAAAAGGATGATACTCATTGGTTGCAGCATAAGGCTCATACCATTGGATATCCACCACAATATATTCCCAACCGTACTCCTTCAGATGCTCAGCCATAAATTCAGCGTTCCGTCGTACGATATCTTCTGTAACAGCCGCTCCATAACAATCCCAGCTGTTCCACCCCATAGGTGCTGTTTTCATCTTCATCTGTTTTATACCCTCTCGATATCCTGTTAATTCTGTCCGTAATATGCATCTGCACCATGCTTACGGAAATAATGCTTATCCTGTAATTCCTGCGGAGCAGGTGCTACCTGCGGATGAATCAGCTCGGTTCGATATGGGAATAACTCATATCTTCAAAGTTAATGGAAATAAACTGCATCGGACTGACACCGGACTCTGTAAGCTCCTGTTTAATCAGCTCCAGCATGACCGACTTTCCGCAGCGGCGGATACCGGTCATAACCTTGATCAGCTCCGTTCCACTTCGGTCCGCGCTGAGCAAAGGTCCACCGGACCTTTAGCGCCCTTGGAAAGCAAGACAACCGTCTCGACATTTGCGGTCCAGGGGAACTGGTCCACGGCCACGGCCTTGTCCACGCAGTAACCGTTCTCCAGAAACACTTCCAGATCCCGCACAAGGCTGGTGGGTTTGCAGGAGATGTAGACAATATGATCCACGCCGTAAGCAATGATCTTCGGCAGTGCCTTGGGGTGGATGCCGTCTCTGGGGGGATCCAGGATGATCATATCCGGCTTCTCTTCCACTTCGTCCAGAACCTTCAGTACATCTCCGGCGATGAATTCGCAGTTATCCAGTCCGTTGGCAGCGGCATTTTTCTTTGCTGCCTCTACGGCTTCCTCCACGATTTCCACGCCGATAACCTTTCCGGCCGCCGGTGCCATGAGCTGTGCGATGGTACCGGTGCCGCTGTAGAGGTCGAACACAGTCTTGTCACTGCCGCCCAGGTCGCCCACATAATCTCTTGCCGTCTGGTACAGTACCTCCGCACTGTAAGAGTTGGTCTGGAAAAAGGAGAATGTGGAGATCTTGAATTTCAACCCCAGCAGTTCCTCATAAAAATACTCCTGTCCGTATAACAGCTCCGTACGATCACTCTGCACCACATCTGCAATGGAATCATTAGTAATATGTAAGATTCCTGCGAATTTTCCGGCTAGCTTCCTATCCTGTTCCAGGGAAAGCAACAGATCCTTAAATCCTGTGATCAGCGCATCCACATCCAAGCTTCCTTCCACCGCCGTCTCTCCCTGCCAGGGATCCTGTGAGGTCGTCACCAGTGCCACCAGAATCTCTCCGGTGCGGGATGCCTTACGTACCAGCAGGTGACGTAAGTACCCCTCATGGCTCATTCTGTGGAAAAAGCTTACCTTCGCCCGGGCAAAGTAATCTCTCACTGTCTGTAAGATCAGGCGGTAATCCGCATCCACGATCTCACAGTCCGCTACGGTCACTATATCGTAGAAGCTGCCTCTCTTATGCATGCCCAGCGCCAGCGGTCCGTCCTTGTACTCGTCTCCGAAGGAAAATTCCATCTTATTACGGTATTCATAAGCCTTCGGGCTGCCCTTGATGCCCTCAAAAGCCCAGGCTTCCTCCTGCTTGTTTAACACACTGTCCAGCAGGCGTTTTACCTGTTCCTCCTTGACTTTCAGCTGTTCTTCATAGGGAAGAGACAGATAGGTACATCCGCCGCATAACCCAAAAAGGGAACACGTCCGTCCGGTTTCCAGAGGTGACTTCTCCGTCACCTCTAAAAGCCTTCCTTCCGCCTTCCCTTTGCGTACTTTATTCACTGAGAACTTGACTTTCTGTCCGGGCAGGCCGTTCTTGACTACAGCAGTCTCATCTCCCACACAGACGATCCCTTTGTTGGGAAAATCAACCCTTACAACAGATCCTTCATATACCTGTCCTTTTTTCATGGGTTAGTTCTCTCCTTCATCCTCGAAGAAGTCGTCATCCTCTTCCACGTCATCTGCTTCGTCTTCGAAATCATCCTCGAAGTCTTCCAGATAATCCTGTGCGAAGAAGAAACGATATACGGCATAAGCTACGGCTGCAACAGCTGCTACGGCGCCGATGATGGCCAGTACCCATAACAGGATATTGCGTTCCTTCTTCTCTTCTACTTCCTTGCCCAACAGCTTGTTAAGCTTCTTCAGTTCGCTGACTTTCAGCTCATTTAATTTGTCAAGATCTACCAGATTTTCAATTCTGTTCATATTATTTACCTGCCTTTCCTGCATCTATTCGTATTTATGGATACAAAGCATTTTGTTTTCATTCCTTTATATGATACCATATTTTCATCAAAAATACTATAGAAAAACCATATTTGAGGAAATACATTTCTTATTCTTATAATTTCCTACAACTGCTTTAGTTTTGCAAAAGACGCATACATGATCTTCTGTCCCGCTTGGTCAAACGCTACGGTGACTTTATAGTCTCTGGGTTCTCTCACGATATTTAGTACCGTGCCCTCGCCGTATTTGATATGGCGCACTCTGTCACCTACCTCGTAGTCCAGTTTCTCCGGTGCCTTGAACTCCGTGCCCTTCTGCAGTCCGGCCAGCTGGTTCAGTCCGCTGATGCCCTTGGAAATATAAGGTTTATCCGCCTTTGCCGTAACACGGGGTTTTAAGGTCGCCTTGGGTCTTGGATCAAAGCCGGTATTACCGAAGCCGCCAAAACCACTGTCCGAGCCGGATCCAGACCGGGGAGATGCAATCGCCTCCAGTCCCATGGCACGAAGAGCTGCTTCATTGGCTCTTCTCGCCTGAAAATCTTCCAGATCATCGTCCCGGTATCTTCTGCTGGGCGGCAGGGTATTATCCAATAATTCCTTCGGAATCTCCCTCACAAAACGGCTCACCGGATTGTACTGGGTCTCCCCACGCAGCATTCTGCTCTTTGCACAGGTCAGCGTCAGATCCTCCTTGGCTCTGGTGATTCCCACATAAGCCAGTCTTCTCTCTTCCTCGATCTCCAACGGGTCATCGGAAGCAATGGTCATAAAGCTGGGGAATAATCCATCTTCCATGCCGGCGAGATACACCACCGGGAATTCCAGGCCTTTGGCACTGTGCAGCGTCATGAGCAGCACCCGGTTGTCACCGTTCTCCACATTGTCAATGTCTGCCACCAGCATGATTTCTTCCAGAAATTCCGACAGAGAAGGCTCGTCGTGAGTCTCCTCATATGCGGCCGCCTTGGTGATCAATTCATCTACGTTCCCCAGACGATCCTCAGCGGATTCCTCATCCTGATCCCGCAGATATTCTGCATAATCGATCCGTTCCAGCAGAGATTTGATCAGATCCGGCAATGTATACGAAGATAATCCGCTGCGAAGTACCTCGATCAGATTCACAAATCCACGGATCTTGGGCTCCGCTCTTCCCAGTCCCTTGATCTGATCTGCTTCACACAATGCATCAAATAAAGTAATATCCTTCATCTGTGCATAGTCTGCTACCTTTTCCAAGGATGCCGCACCGATGCTTCTTTTCGGCACATTAATAATTCTGCGCAGAGCCACTTCATCCCTGCCGTTATCAATAGTTTTCAGATATGCCAGAATATCGCGGATCTCCTGTCTGGCATAGAAGTTCACTCCACCTACCACATGATAAGGAATGCCCTCCACTACCATACGTTCTTCCAGAAGTCGCGACTGGGCATTGGTACGGTACAGCACCGCACAGTCCGCATAGGCAATGCCGTCATTTTTCACCTTGTCGGCAATATCGTCCGCAATGTATTCCGCCTCTTCATAGGCATTGTCAAACTGCCTGAAATGTACCCGGCTGCCTGCTCCTTTTTCCGTCCAGAGGGCTTTTTCCTTACGACCTCTGTTGTTGCGGATTACCGCGTTGGCCGCATCCAGGATGTTCTGGGTGGATCGGTAGTTCTGTTCCAGCTTAATCACCTTTGCATCGGGATATACCTTCTCGTAGTCCAGAATATTACGGATATTGGCACCGCGGAATTTGTAGATGGACTGGTCATCATCACCTACCACACACAGATTGCGATAACCGTCCGCCAACAGACGGATCAGTTCGAACTGCGCTGTATTGGTATCCTGGTACTCATCCACCATGATATATTTGAAACGTTCCTGATAATTATAAAGTACTTCCGGGCAGCTTTTGAACAGTTCCACAGTCTTTACAATAATATCATCAAAATCCAGTGCATTACTCTTTTTCAAGGTCTCCTGATACTCTCTGTAGACCTTGGCGATCACGGATTTCTTGTAATCTCCCACGGATTTTACTTCAAATTCCCGCACATCCACCAGCTCGTCCTTGGCGGAGGAAATTTCCGATAACAGCGTCCGCTCTTTGTACATCTTCGTGTCGATGTTCAGGCGCTTGCAGATCTGCTTTATCACAGATTTCTGGTCATCCGTATCATAAATGGTAAAATTCGTATCATAGCCCAACCGGTCAATATGTCTTCTGAGGATCCTCATGCAAGTGGCATGGAATGTCGCTACCCATACCTGATCCGCACCGAAACCTGCGATCTGATCCACACGCTCCCGCATCTCCTGGGCTGCTTTGTTGGTAAAAGTGATGGCCAGAATGTTCCATGGATTTACTCCCATCTCATCGATCAGATAAGCCACTCTGTGGGTCAGGACACGGGTCTTGCCGCTTCCTGCGCCCGCCAACAGAAGGAGCGGTCCTTCCGTATGAAGCACCGCTTCTTTTTGTTCTTTATTTAAGGTATCATAAATACTCATGAATTATGCATTATCCCTTTCATTAAATTCCTGCAAAAACTTTCGGAAATCATCGATTGGCATAGGCTTTGCATAAAAATAGCCCTGTACGATGTCACAGTCCGCCAGACGCAGCATGTCTAACTGTTCCTTCGTCTCCACCCCCTCTGCCAATACCTTGAAGCCGAGATGCTTCAACATTTTAGTCAGATATTTGATAATTGTCAATGCCGTTTCTTCCCGTTCGCTGTTCATGGTGTCATCCAGGAACTGCTTGTCCAGCTTCACCGTATCCACCGCTACCTTGGACAACAGATTCAGGGATGAATAACCGCTGCCGAAATCATCTACTGAAATCTCTACCCCTTTATCCCGGAGAGTCTCCAGATTGTTGGTCAGTTTATTTAGATCCGACATGAAAACAGATTCCGTCACTTCCACTTCCAAAAGTTCACTGGGTACTTTGTAGTCTTTCAGGCGTTTTAAAATATTCGGTACGAAGTCTGTATATTCATTATGCCTTCTGGAAAAGTTCACCGAGATCGGCACCACTTCTTCTCTCTGCACCAAAGCATCCTGCAAATATTCCAGTACCTGATCCAGAATGGCAAAATCCACCTTGGTCACAAATCCGTTTCTCTCAAAGACATCAATAAATCTCCCCGGCATTACCATAGAACCGTCAGCCCGGATCCATCTGACCAGTGCTTCAGCACCCACTACTTTTCCGGTGTGCAAAGAAACTTTCGGCTGCAGATACGCCCGAAATTCCTTATTATTATATGCAGCTACCATACCAGATACGATCTCTCTGGTATTCTCCAGATTCTTACGGATCTTCTCTGTATAGATTTCCACCGCACTGTCTACCTTCTGGGTCTTGCACTGTTTTCTGGCCTCATTGGCATTATCCATCATGGAGGACACCGACCAGTCATTCTCCAGGATTTCATACATTCCCGTGGCAATGACCAGATTGCACTGGTCGTAGCGGCTGTTGGTCTTCTGCACAAAAGTATTGGTGAATTCCAGATATTTGTCTCTGGCCTTCTCCACCGTATCTTCCTTCAGCACTCCCACGAAATGATCCGAAGTTACACGACAGAACAGTACGCCGTTCTGGCACTTTTCCTGCAAGGCTATCGCAAAATCATGCAGGATCCTATCTCCCACTTCATAACCGTACATTTCGTTCACATACTGGAAATTTGAAAAATCAGATGACACAAAAAACAATCCTGATTTCCCGTGGGCAGCCATATAGGCCTCCAGCTTATCCACAAACTTGTTATATATCGGCAGTCCGGTCAGAGCATCATAATTCAGTTTCCGGTTCAGCTCACGCTGATCCTTCTCCGCATTCTTCAGCGTGCGCAGTCGGTTAAAAATCTGGTGAGAAATTCTGCACAGTGCATTTTTCTCCTCCTGCCAGCTTCTGTCTGTGTGGCGATTTGAGAAAATAACGCTGGCCTTTAATCCCTTAGCGGCCGTGGACATTACAATCATCACGGACTCCGCCTCTTCCTTGTAGACATCCGGAGTCTCTGACTGCCGGTAGATCACAGCACCGGATTCATCGGCCTTTTTCCGGATCCTGTCCCATTCGAACACGCCGGGATTCAGGATTCTTCTGGCAAAATCTTTCTTCTCTTCACGATTCCATTGATAACGGATCGCAGGTCCAGCCTCGTTGACTTCCACACAGATCATGTCATCAATTCCAAAAAAGCTACAGGTCCGCTCACAGATCACCTTTAGTGCGCTGGTCAGATTCGGCACATTTTCCAACAGATCCATGCAAAATAATACCAAATCTTCCGCACTCTCAAACTGTGCCTCTTTATGGGCAATCTCGTCCTCCTTGTTCTCTTCACTGTCCAGATAACTCTTGCCGGGCAATGCCACACCTTCCTTGACATCCAGCAGGTAATAAGCACCCTTTCCTTTGCTCTTTACCTGATACAGGGCTGCATCTGCCCACTGGAACAACAGATTGTAATCCGTCACCGTGCCGTCTGTCACCGCCGCGCCCAGGCTACAGGAAATGTGCAGCCCTGTCTTGTCATCATCATAACGGTCAGACATGCAGCGGTTCAGCTGTTTTAATTTCTCCTCCAGCTGTTCTCTGTCCATGCCCTCCACATAGAAGACAAATTCATCCCCACCGATCCGGCCTTTTAACGCCTCGGGGAAAATATTACTGAGTTCATCCGCAAAGGAACACAATACCGCATCCCCAAACAGATGGCCGTTGGTGTCGTTGATCTTCTTAAAGCTGTCCACATCCTGTACGACCAGATACCCAGTCTGCCCGCGTTTCAGGCTCTGTAGCCTGGCACCGATCTGTTGTTTGATGGTAGAATTGTTCAGCAATCCGGTCAGGGAATCTTTCTGAGATTTTTCCCGCAGTTCCCACTCTTTTTTCTTCTGGTCATCAATGTCACAGACCTTTCCCAGAACCCGCTCCGGTTCTCCCTTTTCATCATAAAAAGTCTGTCCGATGACCTTCACCCACCGGGGCTTCCCCTGCGCATCGGTCTTGCAGAGTTCGATATAAATATCCGGCTTGCCACTGCGCAGTGCTTCTGCCAGCTGTTGTTCTACCGTTTCTGTCCGGTTCCCGGCTTCTTTGAGCAGCTGATCTGTATACCCCTCCGTGATCTGCCGGGAATACAGAATTCCCTCTCCCGGACCGGCATAATACATCTTGTCATTTACAATATCATATTCGAAAATCAGATCTCCGGACATACGGATCACAGCCATCAGCTTTTCCCTCTCCCGGTGCAGTTCTCTGGTGGTCTCATCCAGCTGTCTGTCCACATCCCCTGTCTGTTTTTCCTGCAATGCAACCTCTTTTTTCAATCCCATACATTTTTCTTCCATGCAGACCCTCTTTTGCTTTCTCTATACCTCTTCCACCCGGCTGAAATTCCAGACACGGAGATTGTATTCCACGATCGGCGTGTCACAGTAAATACATTTCTTGGCTCCCAGTCCCGGAAGCGGTGCTCCACAGTTCGGACAGTTCAGTCCCAGACCGGCATCCTCCTGATTCTCGATCATATCCTGATCCTGGATATAGACCAGTTCCACGTTATACTTGGCCTGTTCTTTATGCTCTTCACTGCCTCTTATTACTTTTCCGTTCTCTTTTAATGCATGAAAATACTCCACTGCCGTCTGCAGGACAATACTCTGTCTTCCCCTCTGCTTCCGGTACTGGTGGATCTCCGTTCTGTGAATATGGATATTTTCAAAGCTCTCCTTCTGGGACTGGTTCTGTAGCATTTCCAGCCGCAGTCTGAGCTGTTCTTTCAATTCTCTGGTTCCCTCCGACAACAGGGCCGGATTCTGTTTCGTAATACTCTGCAGATAGGAGGTCAGCACATTCTCCGCTCTGCTCTTCATCTCATCATAATGAAATTCCGGGAAATCCCGCATAATGGACGGCATGTACAGGTTGGTTGCGGAAGAGACCGACTTCGGTGTCATTTCCACTTCCTTTTCTCTCTGTTTCATTCCCTCGATCATGGAGTCCGTTCCGAATAACATCCGGGAGGTATCCCGCAGTTTTTTCCTGATGTTGCAATAGGCATAATAAATGATTCCTGCAAGCACCAGAAGTAATACCAATATGACGATAATTGCAATCAGATTTCCGCTCATTTATGTTTCTCTCTGTTTTTCATTCTGTTGTAATGTTTGTATAGCATAAGTTCAGGAACGCAGGTGCCAAAGTTGCACCACATAGCTGAACTGTTAACAGTTCAGCGCGCCATTCGCAAAGCCGCACTGTTACAGCAAAGTACAGCAAACGCCTAAAGGCATCCGCTGTACTGCTGTTTTGTAGAAATATTCTGCTGAGTATGTATTATACTCTGTCGTTCTCGTCAAAAGGATCACCGCACTCCGGGCAGAACTTGGGAGGATGTGCAGGATCTTCCGGCTCCCAGCCACACTTGTCGCATTTATAGATCGGTGCGCCGTCCGGCTTCTTTGCTCCGCATTCGGAACAGAACTTGCCCTGGTTTACTGCACCACAGCTGCAGGTCCAACCTGCATCGGAGGGTTTAGGTGCGCCACACTCGGAACAGAATTTGCCCCGGTTATCCGCAGCACCGCAGCTACAGGTCCAGCCTAGTACCGGTGCCTGCATCTTAGGAGCCTGCCCCTGCACAGGTGCTGCCTGTGCCTGCTGCATACCCATACCATTCTGCTGTGCATCCATCTGGTACAGTTGGCCGGCATTAATACCACCTACCATATTCGCCATGTTCATACCGGCAAATGCCATCATAGGTCCTGTGGAAGTATTGGATGCTGCCATCTTCATAGCTTCGGCCTGTGCAGCAGTCATGGTAGCTGCAGCCATTCCGGTATTGCGCAGTACTGCGGTTCTCTGCAGATCAGCAATAGTCTTCGCATCCTCATCGGGAATCTTTGCAGAGTTGATATTGATAGTAACGATCTCGATACCGCGAAGCTTGGTCCACAGATCGGAAAGTTCATCTTTTAAAGCCTCCGTCAGTTCCTCAGTGTGTGCGGGAATCTCACTGGGACGGACGCCTTTTGCGGAGATCTTGGCCAGTGCGGGCTGCAATGCAGTCAACAGTTCTGCCTTCATCTTCGCTACCAGTTCACTTCTGGTGTAGGACTCTGTTACGTTACCACATACATTCTTGTAGAATAACAGAGGATCTACCAGATGGAATGAATATTCACCGTTACAACGTAAAGAAGTATCCAGATCCAGTCCGATATTCTGATCGATCACACGGAAAGGAATGGGGCTTGCAGTACCAAAGAGATTGTTCATGATCTCCTTAATATTAAAAAAGTAGATTCTCTGATCCTTTGCCGCATTACCTCCGAAGGTAAAACGCTTCCCGATATTGGAAAATGTATTCTTAACGCTCTCACCAAGATTTCCGTAGAACAGGCTGGGCTCGGTGGAAGAATCATATACGAATTCACCTGCATCGGCACAGAACTCTACAATTCCGCCCTGATCCACGATGATCATACACTGTCCTTCGTTGACTGCCACGATAGAACCGTTGGAGATAATGTTCTCCACACCCTTGGTGTTACTGTTACGTCCATTGGTTACACGCTGCTGTCCTTTTACTACCAGCACATCATTGGAAAGGGAATCACAATAGAAATACTCTCTCCACTGGTCAGCCATCATGCTGCTGACTGCATCTTTCGCTGCTCTGATTAAACCCATTACCGCACCTCCGTTTTTATATGAAAAATCTGTTCTTTTTCACATCTCTTATATTTTAGCAAATTTTACACATTCCCTCAACTGCTTTTCGTAAAATATCGTCATTTTTCCTTTACAATGTGCCGTTTTTCTACTAAACTGTGATACTAGAGATGTTTGATTAAACTATAATATAAAAGGGTTGAAAGAAAAATGGGTAAAAAAGCTACAAAAGCCGCTGATAATATGTACTATCTCGCACGTTGCGAAGCCGCTGAGACGAATGCGGACTTCAGCAGCCGGGAAAAAGCCGCCGAACTGGTGGACATCGACCGTACCAGACTGGCCAGGATCGAACTGGACACCATTGTTCCCTATCCCGAGGAAGTCAAGGCCATGGCCAAGGCCTACAATACACCGGAGCTTTGCAATTCCTTCTGTGCCAGGGAATGTCCTCTGGGCCGCAGCAGTGTATCGGAAGTCGACATTGTGGACTTTGACCGGCTGGCATTGAAGGTACTGGGTTCCTTAAAAGATATCGACACCCTGCGGGCTTCCCTGATTGCCATCTCCGAGGACGGCATCATCTCCGAAGATGAGCGCCCGGCCTTCCAGGATATTCTGGATTCCCTGGAGAAGATCAGTACCAATGCCAAAGCTTTGAAATTATGGGCCATCAAAAATATACACATCAAGGAGGAGGACGTCTGATCCTCCCCCTTTTTATCCTATTTTATTCTGCTTATCTTGCCGTTGCTTTCTCTGCGAATTCCGTAGTTACCAGTGCCTCGTAAGGTACTCTCTCTTTCAGTACATCCGAGTCCTCCAGAATATTCTGCAACAGGTCAAAGGCATCTTTATGGAAGATCAGATCCTCTTTCCAGGTATCCTGTTCCTGATATCTGGCAACAATAGCTGTCAATGTGTCACTTTCGGTCTCGGCAAACTGGGGTGCAATACACTTGGCAATTTCCTCCGCACTATGCTCCTGTACATAATCCATACCCTTTTGCAGAGCATCGGTAAATGCCTGGATAATCTCCGGATTCTTTTCCAGGTAACTCTTCTTTGCTGAAAAAGAGGTATAAGGAACATAACCGGACTCCTCCCCCAGAGAGGCCACCACATAACCGTCACCCTTTTGTTCCAACAATGTGGCATGAGGCTCGAACTCAATGGTAAAATCTCCCTGTCCACCGGAAAAAGCTGCTGCCGTGGATCCGAAGTCAATGCTCTGGTCAATGGACAGATCCATGTCCGGATCAATATTGTTCTTCGTCAGGATATATTCAAACACCATCTCCGGCATTCCACCGGCTCTGCCACCCAGAACCTTGGACCCCTTCAGCATATCCCAGGAAAAATCATCGATGGGTTCTCTGGCCACCAGGAAATTTCCCGCCCGCTGGGTCAGTTGGGCAAAGTTCACCACATAGTCTTCCGTTCCTCCGGCATAAGTGTATATGGTGCTCTCGCTGCCCATAAAGCCGATGTCTGCCTCCCCGGTCAATACCGCCGTCATGGTCTTATCCGCACCGAATCCCGTCACCAGTTCCAGATCGATCCCGGCATCCTCAAAGTATCCTTCTTCGATAGCCACATACATCGGTGCATAAAAAAGAGAGTGGGCTACCTCATTGAGCACCACTCTGGTCTTCTTTGGTCCGTTCGTCTGCTGTGTGCTGCCGCAGCCCGTAATCGTAGCTGCTGCAAGCACTACAAACAATACTGCTACCGTTACTTTCCTTCTTTTCATAATCGTTCATCCTCCCTGAAATTACATATTTATTCTATGTAACCTCAGGGAAAACGTTCCGGGTAATTACAGATTTTCCTTGATCTTGTCGATCATCTCCTGGTACTCCACATCAGTCAGAAGGGTCTTGCCGGGGTTCATCTCAAAGGTTCCGCCCCACTCGAAACCGTCCTTGTACTTCGGGCACAGATGCATGTGCAGATGACAGCCGGTGTCACCGTAAGCGCCGTAGTTTAATTTATCGGGATGGAATGCTGCATGAATAGCTTTGGCTGCATGAGCCACATCCTCGAAGAATAATCTTCTCTCTTCCTCGCTGATGTCCACGACCTCGCTGACATGGTCCTTATATGCCACGATACATCTGCCGGGATGGCTCTGCTCCTTGAACAGGATCAGGCTGCTTACCTTCAGATCACAGATAAAAATACCGAACTTGTCTAACAGTTCTCCTCTCATACAATATCCACAATTTGCGTCTTTCATTTGTTCTCCTATCTGCCCTCTTACGGGGCCTGCCGTCTGTGGCTTGAATTCTTGTCCGGTCTTGCCGGGCGGAATCAGCTATAATGTTATGTTGATCAGCTTACGGATGTTCTCCGGATCATAGTTCAACACCAGTTCCTTCGGAAATTCCAGTTCCCGCATCAGCTGCTCTGCATCATCAAATGCTCCGATGGCAAAGCACATATGGCTGTCCGTTCCCATTATAACAGGCTGATCATACTTCATGCAAGTCTTTAACAGCTCTGTAATATTTTCTCTGCCTCCTTGTCTGGCAGACTGGGGATTCAGGGATGAATTGTTCACTTCCAACACCGCCTGTGCCTGTCTGGCCTCTCGCACCAGTTCGTCATAATCCAACGGAAATCTGCCGTCATCGGGATGCCCAAGTATTTTCACATAAGGATTCTGAAAAGCTCTGACAGATGCCAGTGTATTCTCCTTGCGGCTTCCCGCAGTAAAGGCAAAGGGATGAATGCTGGCAATGGCATAATCCATTTTCTGCAGATAGCGCTCTTCCAGATCCAGTTCACCGTTTGTACTGCAGATATTTGCTTCTACGCCGCATAGCAGGCGCAGACTTCCATCTGGCTTCGGTATTACCCGGCCGGTGTTTTCTTCTCTGCCATATGTTCTGGGGATTACTTTGTAATTACTGAAAAAAAATTCATGAGGTCCTCCCGGTGAAGTCGGTCCGTGCTCACTCATTCCCAGGTACTGTAAGCCCATTGCCAATGCAGCATCTATATTCTCCAATAAGGTACTATACGCATGCCCTGCTGCCAGAGTATGCGTATGAAGATCCATGATTGCTTTCATTCTATTGTCCTTTTACTTTCCAAAACGGTCTAATTCTTTTTCTTATGAGCTTCCTTCTCCGGTTCCTGTGCTTTCATCGTATCTGCCAGATCCGCTACCAGCTGTTCCACAATCATCTTCTTCATATAGACATCAAAGCTCAACAGGCAGATCAGGGCAAATTTCTGTAAAAACTCCTGCTCTTCTCCGGTCACTTCGGTAAAGGAATCCTCTGCTCTGCGGAATTTCTCCACAACATCCTTTTTCAGATCCTCCAGCTGTTCCTTCTCCAGCACCACCACTTCCTTGTAGACGCTCTCTAGGTCAAAGACCTGTCCGTTCTGAAAATAGCGGTCAGTAAGGGGCTTAAGCAGCGTCTGGATCTCATTCATGGGAATGATCCCTTTATAATAGTAGATAAAAATAAGAAGCAGCACATGCTCTTTGGAATATTTCTTCTTCACCGGCGGCGGCAGCAGATCATTCTTCGCATAATTATTGATCATGGTCTTGGTCAGGATGCGGTCTTCGGTCTGGGGCCGCACTGCGGAACGCAGCTTACGATCCATAAAGGTCAGTACCTGATCCATATACAGATCAATATTCGGAATGTCTTCCGACTTGATATATTCTACTTTCTCCAGACTCTGTAAGATCATCTGAAGTAATTCTTCTGTTGTTGCTGCCATAATGTTCCTGCTGTCCTTTCCGTGAGGTAGTTTCCAAAAATATTAACTCGAGAACCCGTGCTTCGCACTCCACTGTCTGCTTCGCAGACGGTTCTCTCGTTAATGCATGCAAGAAAACAAATGCTCGCTCTGCGAGCGCTTGTTTTCTTGCATGCATTCATTATATAGTATTCAAAACTACATGTCAACAGTTGCACCTTTTCTCTGTTCTCTGAATTTATGAAGATTTTATAACTATTTTGTTTCACTCCTTTACTTTACAACTTTAGTATGCTAAAATACTAATAGTTGCGTTGTATTGATTACAACTATGGAAAGGTGTGTCGATAATGAATAAAAAAATCAAAACGGACGCTGTAGATTCCCTTTTTGATGCGGTGTTGTGTCTGCAGTCCCGTGAGGAATGCTACAGTTTCTTCGAAGATCTGTGTACTGTCAACGAACTGTTGTCTCTGTCCCAACGGTTCGAAGTGGCTGCCATGCTGAAGGACGGCAAGACATATCTGGAGATTGCCGAGAAGACCGGAGCTTCCACCGCCACCATCAGCCGCGTAAACCGTTCTCTGAATTACGGCAACGACGGTTACGAGCTGGTCTTTGGACGTATGGAGAAAAAGGAAACGGAACAGAATTCTTAACTTAATGAATAAAAACAGGAGCACTCAAAAACGGCGCTCCTGTTTTTATTTTATCTTTTATTCTTCTTATGCTTCGCTTGTATTGGCTGCTGTTGTTTCCGCAGCTGGAGTTTCTGTCTTCTCCACCGTCTCTGCTGTCTGTGAAGTCTCCTGATTTTCTCTCTTTTCTTCCTCTTCCACTTCCTTCAGAGCTTCTGCGATGGCTGCCTTGGCACTCTTGCGTCCTGCCCGGACCGCTTTGGCCGTTCTGGCTTTACCTTTTCTGTCAGGAACTGTCTGGTTCATATCGATTTTTCCCTGGAATACGGCATGTTCATCAATAACGATCACCTTTGTGGCAATGTCCCCCAGCACTTTGGCCGAAGCTGTCAGTTCCGCTTTCTCCGGTGCAGTGATATTTCCGGTCACTTCCCCGCCGATCAGAACAGATGCAGCCTGTACATCTCCTGTGACTATGCTTCCGGCTCCCAGGATCAGGTTGCCTGTCACCGTCACGTTACCACCAATCTTACCGTCAATTCTTGCGGAACCGTCCAATGTAAAATCTCCGGTCAACTCCGCTCCGGCACCGATCAGTGTGCTCATTTTTGTATCTGCATTCTTTTTTCCTAACATGTATCTTCCAAACCTTTCCGCAATCAACCACTGATTGCCAGCATATCCATAGGATTAATATAACTTCCGTCTTTCTGCATCTGGTATCCCAGATCCGCGTTATCTTCGCCAATGACAAACAAGGTAGTTCCCTGTACTACGGAATCCCCCACATTCACTGTGGTATCTCCTTTATTCCGATAGATGGTGACATAACCGTTGCCATGATCCACCCACACGCTGTGTCCGTAGATCTCGTCATCATTTATGGCAATGACCGTACCGCTGGCTGCCGCCACAACCGTAGTTCCCACCGATGCATGGAATATGCACATGGGATCGCCCTCACTTACTTCCTCCATGGATGCAGAACCCGTCAGAGGGAATTCCGTAGGAAGGCTCTGCTTTTCCAGAGTTGCTGATAATTCGCTCTCACTCTGTACCTTCTGGCTTACGGTGTCGCTTAAGATCTGTATCTCTTCCGCCTGTTCCGTCACCTGCGCTTCCAGCTTACTGTTCTGCTCGCTCAGTGTCTTGTTCTCTTCCTCCAGTGCCATAACCTGTTCATGGCTCCGTCTGCTGGCGTTCTCCCAGAGCTGTCCCTCGTAGATAAAATAGCCGATCACTCCGCCGATCAATACACACAACAGAAGTACCACGACTTCCACGATCCATGCACGTACACGGAACTGCTTTACATTGGCATCTGCTGCGTCTGACGTAAGAATCAGCACATGGTTCAATCTTCGCTTATGTTTACGTCTTTTCATAGAGTCACCTCCGCTAAATATCAACCCATTTTACCACAGGAAAGCTCTTACAGCAATCATTTCTTAACATTTTTGTAATATTTTCCCAAGATTTTCTTCATTTATTCGTATTTAAAAGGGAATTGCCTATAAATTTTTGTGCAATTTTACAGAATCGTCTATTTACTTTTACTACCTGCTGTGCTATGATGCACTTGCTGAGACAATGTTGTATACATTGCAAAAAGTAAATGACAGCAAAGAATTTGTGGAGGTATCTATTATGAACAAAGGTACAGTTAAGTGGTTCAACAATCAGAAGGGTTATGGTTTCATCTCCGATGAATCCGGCAAGGATGTATTCGTACACTACAGCGGTCTGAACATGGACGGTTACAAGACCCTGGAAGAGGGCGCAGCCGTTTCTTTTGATATCGTAGATGGAGAAAAGGGACCTCAGGCTGTTAACGTAACCAAACTTTAATCATAAACGAAAAATAAGATCCGCAGGCGCTATCACATGATGGTTCCTGCGGATCTTTCTATTTTTCTCTGCACACTGTCAGTACATCTTCCCATTTCATGCTGCCGCCGAAGAGATCCAGTGCACTCCCGATGGTCACATTCATCCGGTTCTGCCCCAGTTTTTTTAACAAATACAGATCTTCCATGGAGTGAACACCACCCGCATAGGTGATTGGATTTCCGGTATAATTTCCAATAAACTTTACCAGTTCCTGTTCAATTCCCCGGGCCTTGCCTTCCACATCCACGGCATGGATCAGGAATTCATCACAATAGGCAGATAATTTTTTAAGTAGTGCCTCATCCACTGCTTCTTCTGTCAGCTTCTGCCAACGGTCAGTCACTACCAGATACTGCTCTCCCGCACGCTTGCAGCTTACATCCAGCACAAGGTGCTCTTTTCCGATGGACTGGACCAGTTTGTCCAGTCTGTCATAGTCGATCCGTCCCTCCCTGAACACATAGGACGTCACGATCACATGGGAGGCCCCTGCTGCCAGATACTCTGCCGCATTCTCCGCCGTGATGCCTCCTCCGACCTGCAATCCTCCCGGATATACACGCAGGGCCGACAATGCCTGTTCCTTCGTTGCCTCATAATAAGGGCTGTCCGAGGCATTCAATAAAATAATATGTCCGCCTTTTAAACTGTTTTTCTGATACAGTTTTGCATAAAAGGCAGCGTCCTGTTCTGAGACAAAGTTCTCCTGCGCCCGATCACCAAGATCTTTTAAGCTTCCACCGACAATCTGTTTTACTTTTCCGTTATGAATATCAATACAGGGGCGAAATTCCATCTTTTTCCTCGTTTTCTTCCAAATGATTTTTATTTTTTTGAATTATTTTCTAAAATCCGCACATACTACCCTCAAGCCGACCATCTTTGGTTCGGACTGAATATCCCTGACGGGCATCTTGAAATGGAGGACATTATGAAAAATAAGACAAATAACGTAACATCCCACATCGGGAAAAAATTACTGGTTCTGGGCATCATCACAGTCTACCTGTGTATGGCGACCGCCTGTGGCACCAACAAGAACAACAATAACTCCGGCAGCATGGCTGCCTCTCCTTCTCCGTCCACCTCTCCTGCTGCTCAGGGGAGCACAGAGGCGCAGACCACAGAGACCGGAACTGCCGCTACCGACAGCACTATGGGTGACATGAACGGCAACGGTAACACCGTAGGAGAAAATGATTCCATGCTGGACAATGCAGGCAATGCCATCGGAGAAGCCGGTGATACCGTAGGCAATATCGTGGACGATGCCGCAAACGGTGTCTCCGATATCACCAACGACCTGGTAGGCAACGGTAATGATACTGCAGGTAACAACGATTCTACCACTGCCACCACCGGAGCCGGCCAGAGATAAGTTATACCTCTTCCATGATCGTACCTTCCCGGTAAGCCTCCAGGAGTTCTTCCAGATAGAAGATATTCTCCTGGATCTCCTTGCCGGTATCGGTATCGGCCACCAGTTTTCTGCGGGGGAAATTCTCCACCACCACGGAATCCGAGAAAATATCCGATTCCTTGATGATCGCCGCTTCCGTAGATTCAAAAGGTTCATGGGCTACCAGACGCATTCCTCTGGAATTACATACCAGCGTATATCCCGCAATTCCCGTCTTTTTCTGATATGCTTTGGAAAAGCCACCGTCGATGATCAGCAGCTTACCGCCGCATTTGATGGGTGATTCCCCATGGATCTGTTCCACGGGCACGTGACCATTGACGATATGGGCATCGGCCTTGTCCAGACCGAATTCCTCTAAGATTCTGCCGATGACTTCCTCATTTTCCAACAGCTTATAGTAACTGTTTTTCTCTTCTATATGAGTCTCCTTATCCTTCAGGAAATACCGCTCAAAGGTAGCCATTTTTGCCTTGCCGAACACCGGGGAACCGGGGCCTGCCCAGATGTACCAGATCATATCCTGTCCCAGAGCGCGCTCTTTGGCTTCCTTGGCATAATAACCTCTTCTGGCGTAATATTCCAGAATGTCGTACAGTGCTTTTCCGCAATACTCTTTTCCGCAGATCTCCACCTGCATGAAACTGCCGTCCGGATTCAAGGGGACACAGCCGTGATACAACAGATTGCCGTTGTAAATCTTGTACATGCCGCCCTTGGAAAACAGAAATTTTACATGGCGCTGCAGTTTCTCACAGCGCATGAACACCTGCTGCAGGCGCAGCATGACCTTGCTCTCTTCCTCCGTGAGTTCGTAAGGATGTACAGGATCCACCGTAGGGAAATCCACGTCTTTCATGGGATATTCTTTGCCGTCCACGCAGATCGTCTTTTTCTCGAAATCGATCCGATGCAACAGCATCCGGTCTTCCATATGGAACTCCGGGTGTCTCATGATCAGCTGTCCTTCCAGCTTGAACTGCAAGATAGCAATTGCTTTATGCATCTTGGTGTCCAGCCCGAGATCCTTGGTATTGTAATCGGTATTGAACTTGATGGTAAAGACATCGCAGTTGGTATTCTCATAAGTTTCCAGTGCAAATGTAGCCAGAGGCAGCAGGTTGATGCCGTAGCCATCCTCCAGAGTGGCGAGATTACCGTATCTGGCAGACATTCTGACCACATTGGCGATACAGGCCAGACTTCCGGCCGCCGCGCCCATCCACACCATGTCATGGTTGCCCCACTGGACATCCACGGAATGGTATTCGCACAAAGTATCCATAATAATATGAGGGCCGGGACCTCTGTCGTAAATATCACCGACGATATGCAGATGATCGATGACCAGCCGCTGGATCAGGTGGCTTAACGCAATAATAAACTGCGGCGCTCTGCCGATGCGGATGATAGTATGGATGATCTCATTATAGTATGCCTCTTTGTCCTGGATTTCTTCCTTCTCCGTGATCAGTTCTTCGATGACATAGGCGAAATCCTTCGGCAATGCCTTTCTGACTTTGGAGCGGGTGTATTTGGAAGAGACACGTTTGATGACCTGTACCAGACGATGAAGGGATATTTTGTACCAGTCCTCCAGATTGTCCTCTTCTCTTTCCACGATCTCCAGTTTGCTCTCTGGATAATAGATCAGGGTTGCCAGGCTTTTTTTGTCCTTGTTGCTGATGGTGTTGCCGAATTCCTCGTCGATCTTGCGGCGTACGGAACCGGAACCGTTTTTCAGGACATGGTTGAACTGTTCGTATTCTCCGTGGATATCCGTCAGGAAATGTTCCGTACCTTTGGGGAGGTTCAGGATGGACTGGAGGTTGATGATCTCTGTGGAGGCTGCCGCTATATTTTTGTATTGGTGTGAGAGGGTCTTTAGAACCTTCTGTTCCATTTCGTTCATGAAATTCACCTTTCTATGTTACTTCACGAAGCGTACGGATACCATGCCTCGGTGTAAGGTCTCCGAGTGTGAATTTTCTAGGAAAAGTGATTCATTTGTTCTACTTAACACGGGCACGCCTACACGCACCATCCGTAGTGCGGATCGGCTGTCGCAAACATCGTGTTTGCTCCACCCTGTTCTTCAACACTTTTCAAGAAAATGTCAACACTCTGCGACAAACATCATCGCCATGGCATCCATCCACTTCGTCAGTTCATGACTTTACCCGGTAATTACATCGCTGCATCGATCACATCAGACATGTTGTACATGCCGGCGGGCTTGCCTGCCAGGAACTTGGCTGCCTGTACGGCGCCTTTACCGAAGACAGCTTTGGAGTAGGCGGTGTGGGAGAAGGTTACCACTTCGTCTGCCCCGGCGAAGATCACATCATGGTCACCGACGATGGTGCCGCCTCTGACAGAGCTGATGCCAATTTCTTTCTTCGGTCTCTGCTCTCTGCGGTTGCTGCGGTCATAGACATATTCATACTCACCGTTAAATTCCTCGTTGATGGAATCTGCCAGTGCCAGTGCGGTGCCGCTGGGAGCGTCTACCTTCAGATTGTGGTGCTTCTCCACAATCTCCATATCGAAGCCTGCGTTGGCCAGCACTCCGGCAGCTTCTTTCAAAAGCTTTAACATCAGGTTGATACCTAAGGACATATTGGCGGATTTTAAGATGGCCACCTTTTTCGCTGCTTCGTCTACTTTCGCCAGCTGTGCCTCGGACAGACCAGTGGTACACAGCACGCAGGGAAGCTTTTTCTCCACGCAGTAATCCAACAGCTTGTCTACTGCCACGGCTGCGGAGAAATCAATGATTGCATCTGCAGCCACATCACATTTGTAAATATCTGTGAATACAGGGTAGGGATTGTGTCCATCGTCTCTGGCATCAATTCCCGCCACCAGTTCCATATCGGGGTCCGCTGCGATCAGTCCGCTGATCACCTGTCCCATTTTACCGTTACATCCATGCATGATTATTTTTACCATTTTTCTTTTCTCCTATCTATCATGATTTTTGTAATAACGATCCAGCAGCCCTCATATTCATTTGCAAAAGCGCACTATGAATCGTTACTTTTTGAAAAAAGATCCCGCCCATGACAAAAATTTCACAGGCGGGATTCTTCCACTCTTGCTCTCTATTTTCCAGCCTACAGGATACCATAATCCTTCAGGGCTTTTTCAAGCCTCTTGGCATTGGCCTCTTCCATTTCACACAGAGGCATACGGAACGCACCGGCTCCCATTCCCATCATGTTCAGTGCGGTCTTTACAGGGATCGGGTTCACTTCACAGAACAGCGCGTTACACAGATCCATGGCATCTAACTGCATCTGACGGCTGCCTGCCACATCTCCGTCAAAGAACTTCTGGCAGATCTCGTGGGTCTGTGTAGGTGCTACATTGGAAAGTACGGAGATAACTCCGACTCCGCCCAGGGCCAGAATGGGTACGATCTGGTCGTCATTACCGGAATAAATATCCACAACGCCCTGTCCGATGGCTGCCAGGTGAGCGATCTGGCTGATGTTGCCGCTGGCTTCCTTGACACCTACGATGTTCTCCACGTCCTTACACAGCTTCACTACGGTCTCCGGCAGAATATTGCAGCCGGTACGGCTGGGTACGTTATACAGAATAGCGGGAACCTTCACAGAATCCGCAACGGTCTTGAAATGACGATACAGTCCCTTCTGGGTTGCTTTATTATAGTAGGGACTTACCAGCAGAATGCCGTCCACGCCGTATTTCTCCGCTTCCTGAGACAGGTATACTGCAGTCTCGGTACAATTGGAACCGGTACCTGCTACTACGGGGATTCTCTTTGCAACTTTGTCCACACAGTATTTGATAGTATCCAGATGCTCCTCATGGGTCAGGGTAGATGACTCACCTGTGGTACCGCATACGATAATAGCATCTGTGCCGTTTGCGATCTGGAATTCGATCAGTTCACCGAATTTCTCATAATTGACGGATCCGTCCTCGTTCATGGGTGTGACGATTGCCACGCCTGCTCCTTTAAAAATAGCCATATGCTTCCTCCATTTGCAAAACGCCAGCGCACAATGGCGCCGGCGCTGATTATCCAAGCTTATTTGATAGCGCCCCATCTGCTCACGAGATGACAGTCATACGCTTCTTAAACGTATGCCCAAGATAACATATACAGGATACCTTATCTTTCGGCGTGTTCCCCTTTCTTCTTCCCTCATCGGTACCTGTTACCTCCGAAAAAATACTCTTGAAAAACGCAACCTCTATCTTTTTAAATATAGTTTTATGATAGCATCAACCCATGTGACTGTCAATCCCAGACCTTGAATTTTACCGTTTCAATCTTGGACACTTCATCCGCCAGAACACAGATCTCATCGTTCAGGGTGATTCCCGTCAGAATCACATCCGTATCTCCCCTGCATTCCAGTAATGCCTTCAGGTCATCTTCCGTAATAATATCCTTCTCCACCAGTCCCAGCACTTCGTCCAGGATCAGCAGATCGCATTCTCCAGTCGTCAGTACTTTCTTGGCAAAGCCGATCCCGTTACGGATGTTCTGGATCTCCTCCTGCTTCTTTTCCTCCGGTAATTCCACGAAATTACCGTCCGATTTCTCGAAACGGAACAGCTTGATCTCCGGCTCCATTCTGCGTAAAAAATCGGAATCCCCCAGTCCCTTTCCCTTCAGGAACTGAATAATAACGACCCTCTTGCCTTCTACCGCTGCCTGTACCGCTCTTCCAATCGCTGCCGGTGATTTGCCTCTGCCATCGCCGGTATAAATATAGATGCATCCTTCTGCCATTCCACACCTCATGGTCTATCTGCGTATCTGACGCTCCCTAGCTGTACACAGTTACTAATATCTATGCATTCTTTTATACCATATATTGTCACTTTTTGCAATCTTTTGTCGTTAGACGATGGATTCCTGCACCTGTGCCTCCTCCAGAAGTTCCAGTTTGCTGACGGATACCTCGAAAGCTACTCTTTTCTCCACATGCTCTTCATCCAGTTTTTTCATATATTCACGGCTCTGGATCCGTCCCCAGATCGCACAGCGCTCTCCTACCTTGAAATGCTCCGCATAACGGGCGTTACGTCCCCAACAGATACAGGGAATATAATCGGATTTTCCGTACGGACGGTTTACCGCCAGCAGCAGATCCGCTATTTCTCTTCCCAACGGTGTCTTACGATACACCGGTTCCTTACATATATATCCATCCAGATAAATCTGGTTCGTCTTCGAACTTTCTTCCATTTCTTCAATAAATTTCACTTCTCTGGCAAACACAGACAACACCAGTCTGTTCTTGCGCTCCTCATGACGATTGTAGGAACGAAACTGTCCGTTCACACACAAAAGCATTCCGACATAGCTGGCTGTCACGTCCAGTAATCTTTCTGAGACCATCACTGGTATAATGTCAAAACTGTCGCTCAGTCTCGTACATTTGATGTCCACCATGTAGAATCCTTCCCCATAGATCTCATGGCTGTAGGAAAAATTGCTTACCACTTCCCCCATCACCGTTACCTGATTGTTTTCAATAACCTTATCTGTCATTTTTGTTCTCCCTTCTACATCTTCTGACTCTTCTACAACAATCTTTATGTATTGCACTACTATTTATACTCTAAAATCCATCGTTTGAGTACTAAAACTCATCGCACAAAAGGGCAAATTACGCACAAAAGGGATTTCTTTTCCATACTTTTTCATATAGAAAACCACCAAAAGCGTTGATTTTCCACGGTTTTTTCTTGCGTCCGGAAATGATAAGTGCTATACTGAAACAGTTTGAAAAAAGATTGAATCAGTTGCACGCATTTTTAGAAAGGCAAGGATTTTTATGAGACAAAAAAGAGAAGATGTCAGAAACGTTGCAATCATTGCTCACGTAGACCACGGTAAAACCACTCTGGTGGATGAGCTGTTAAAACAAAGCGGTGTATTCCGTGAAAATCAGGAAGTTGCTGAGCGTGTCATGGACTCCAACGATATCGAGCGTGAGCGTGGTATCACCATTCTGTCCAAGAACACTGCCGTTATGTATAAGGGTACCAAGATCAACATCATCGACACCCCGGGCCATGCGGACTTCGGCGGCGAGGTAGAGCGTGTCCTGAAAATGGTAAACGGCGTTATCCTGGTGGTGGATGCCTTCGAGGGTGCCATGCCCCAGACCAAATTCGTGCTTCGTAAAGCACTGGAATTAAAGCTTCCCGTTATCGTATGTATCAATAAGATCGACCGTCCCGAAGCAAGACCCGATGAGGTCGTAGACGAGGTACTGGAACTGTTCTTAGAGCTGGATGCGGATGATTCTCAGCTGGATTGTCCTTTCGTATATGCTTCCGCAAAGGCCGGTATTGCCTCTCTGGATGCTGACGAAATGGGTACTGATATGGAACCTCTGTTTGAGACCATTTTAAACTACATCCCCGCTCCCGAAGGAGATCCGGATGCGGCTACCCAGGTACTGATCAGTACCATTGATTATAATGAATATGTAGGACGTATCGGTGTCGGTAAAGTAGACAACGGTACCATCCGTGTAAACCAGGATGTGGTCATCTGTAACCACCACAACCCCGACAAGATCATTAAGACCAAGGTCAGCAAGCTGTATGAGTTCGACGGTCTGAATAAAGTAGAAGTCAAGGAAGCAGGCATCGGTTCCATCGTTGCCATCTCTGGTATCAGCGAGCTTCACATCGGTGACACCATCTGCTCTCCGGAAAATGTGGTACCCATTCCTTTCCAGAAGATCAGTGAGCCTACCATCGCCATGCAGTTCATGGTCAACGACTCTCCCCTGGCAGGCCAGGAAGGTAAATTCGTTACCAGCCGTCACCTGCGTGACAGACTGTTCCGCGAGTTAAATACCGATGTATCCTTGCGTGTGGAAGAGACCGATTCTCCTGACCGTTTCAAAGTATCCGGCCGTGGTGAGCTGCATTTGTCCGTACTGATCGAGAATATGCGTCGTGAAGGTTTTGAGTTTGCAGTAAGTAAGGCTGAGGTTCTGTATCATACCGATGAGAACGGCAAGAAGTTAGAACCTATGGAGCTGGCTTACATCGATGTTCCCAATGAATTTGCCGGTGCTGTTATTGAGAAGCTTGGTCAGAGAAAAGGTGAACTTCGTAACATGGGTTCCATTTCCGGCGGCACTTACACCCGTCTGGAGTTCTCCATCCCCGCAAGAGGACTGATTGGTTACCGCGGTGAGTTCATGACCGATACCAAGGGTAACGGTATTCTGAACACCGTATTCGACGACTACGGCCCTTACAAGGGAGATATCCAGTATCGTAAAATGGGTTCCCTGATCGCATTTGAAGCCGGTGAAGCTATCACCTACGGTCTGTACAATGCGCAGGAGCGTGGTACTCTCTTCATCGGACCCGGTGAAAAGGTATACTCCGGTATGGTCATCGGTCAGACCGGACGCAGTGAGGACATCGAGATCAATGTCTGCAAGAAGAAGCAGCTGACCAACACCCGTTCCTCCAGTGCTGACGAAGCTCTGCGTCTGACACCGCCCAAAATCCTGTCTCTGGAGCAGGCTCTGGACTTCATCGATACCGACGAACTGTTGGAAGTAACTCCTACCAACCTGCGTATCCGTAAGAAGATTCTGGATCCGACCATGAGGAAACGTGCCATGATCAATAAGAAAGCTTAAGAAGATTTATAAATAGAACCACCTTCGTGTACTGCCTGCAGTATGTGAAGGTGGTTTTTAACTGGGTTAACAAAGAATCCCAAATGCCCACGGCGAACGGAACATCCTTCCTCGATGTAAGGTCTCCCGGTGGGAATTTTCTGACGAAAAGTGAGTAGCGGTTCTAACCCGTCCGTGCACGGCTCCAGTTGCCATCCATGGCAACGTCCGCCTGTCGCGAACGTCCTGTTCGCTCCACCCTGATGTTCAACACTTTTCGAGAAAATATCACCACCTCCCGACAAACATCTTCGGAAGGACATTCCATCCGCCGCGGGCATTCTGCGTTTTGGAAAGCCTGCGAAAAAACAGTAGCCCGCGTTGGGGTAAGGACAAGCAGACTCTAAGCAGCCGTCGGTACTTAGCGAGGGTACTTTCCTCGCTTATGTACCGCTACGGTCTGCATCCGAAGTGGAAACGGGTCTGCGGTTCTTAGCCCCAATACGGGCTACGGGGATATTTCACTAACTCTTCAGTTAATTCCAGGTGGCTGTCAACACATGCTCCCCGGTCATCTGGACGACGGTGTCTGCAGTAATAGTCTGTCCGCTGTACTCCCAGCCAGCGAAGGTACTCCCTTCTTTTACCGGGGTGGGAAGTTCGCCATAGGTCTCGCCGAAGGTCACCTGTTTGGATTCCACGGCGGAACCGTCGGCACCGGTGCCGCCGTCATAGTCGAATTTCACGGTGAACTGTGCGGGAACCCAGTGAGCGGTCAGAGTCATATCGCCGGTGACTTTCTCCGACTGGAAATACCACAGCACTGTCTCTCCTTCTTTTTCCGTATACCACCCGTCAAAGGTGTAGCCGGGCTTATAAGGGGTCTCGGGCTCTGTAAGGAATTCACCGTAGCGTACCTTCCGGGCTGCCACTTCACTTCCGCCGTCCGTATCGTACACAATGTTGAATCCACCGCGTACCGCGAAGAAAATAATCATTCCCACGATCACCACGATCAGGACACCGATCAGGCCATCCAGAATGCGGATGGGAACATCCTTGCTTCCGTAAATGCCGCGGCCGAACCATTTTCCTTTCGGACGGATTGCTTTCTCCGGCTGCTGCGTCGTTTCCGACTGCGTGGTGACTTCTGCTGCCTTTTCTTCTGTATTCTCTGTTGTCACTCGTTCCTGATTCATAATTTTTCCTTTTCCTAATCTATCATAAGCAATTTCTATGTGCTGCGCACTCTCGAAATTGCAACCAATATTCGTATTCCGGACTGTCGTCCTTCATACTCATATTGTTTTACTACCCACGTAGAAAACATCCTTTACCTGCAAGCAGTCACGGATGTTTTCTATGGGGGAGTCTTATGTCATTACTTTCTTACCAGGTACTTTCTCATATCGATCGCGCAGGCAACCAGAATGATGAGTCCTTTGATCACATACTGCATGTTCATGTTGATGGACAGGAAGTTCAGTGCTACGAAGATGATTCTTAAGAGAAATACACCAAGTACGACACCACTGATCTTACCGGTACCACCTACGAAAGAGACACCGCCGATAACGCAAGCTGCAATGGCATCACACTCGTAGTTCAATCCGGTATTTGCTGTGTTGGAACCGATACGGGAAGACTCGATGAAACCGGTCAGACCGTACATGGCACCTGCCAGTGTATGTACTAAAATGGTGGTTTTCATTACGTTAACACCGGATACCTTTGCTGCTTCGGGATTGGAACCTACTGCAAACATGTTCTTACCGAAGGTGGTCTTGTTCCAGATGAACCACATGATAACAACGATCAAAGCTGCCAGCCATACATAGTTGGGAATGGCGATTCTCGCGCCGCCGGCATTGAAGGAGATCACGCTTCCCTTTACCACATCGTTGAAGTGCTGATCCAGACCGGACAGAGGCTGACCGTTATTGCCGTTGATCATGATGTACATTAACAGTAGGCCGTATACGATCAACTGGGTAGCCAGAGTTACGATGAAAGGATGCAACTGGAATTTCGCTACGAAGAAACCGTTGACCCATCCCACGATACCGCCGACCAACAGTACGATCAGGATCACCAGAGGGATCGGAAGTACCGGAAGGTTCGGGAACATCTTGGTGGCATAAGTCACGGACTGCATCAGGGATGCCGTGATACATGCGGTCAGTCCTACCACACGTCCTGCGGACAAGTCGGTACCTGTCAATACGATACATCCTGCAATACCACAGGCAATGGGAAGGTTCGCCGCGGACAGGCTGATGATGTTGACAATGGAAGCCGCCGACAGGAAATTGGAGTTCTGGATGTAAGTGTAAATAATTGCTACGATCAGCAGGATGTATAAGGCATTGTTAAGTAAAAATTCTTTCCAATAGGTCTTCTTGTCTCTGCTGTCCAGCTTCTTGTAGTCTGCAAAATTTTGCTTTACGCCGTTAATTTTATTCTGAATTGCTTTGCCGGGATTCATACGCATATCCTCCTATACATATTTTGCAGCAAGAGACATGATCTCTTCCTGTGTCGTATTTTTGGCATCTACTTCTCCTGCCAGCTTACCGCCGCTCATGACAAGAATTCTGTCACATACACCCAGCAGCTCCGGCATCTCCGAAGATACCATCAGGACAACTTTGCCCTTATTGGCCAGATCGATGATCAGCTGGTAGATCTCGTACTTTGCACCTACGTCGATACCTCTGGTAGGCTCATCCAGCATCAGCACCTCCGGCTCTGTGAGAAGCCATCTGCCGAGGATAACCTTCTGCTGGTTACCACCGGACAGTGACCGGATCTTCGTCTTCTGGGAAGGTGTCTTGATATGCATGGCATCAATGGCCCATGCAGTGTCCTTCTCCATGGATTTATCACTCAGATAAAATCCTGCTTTTTTATGTTTCTTCAGACTGGAGATCACCGTGTTCTCCCGGATATTCAGGATTCCGAAGATACCGGTGGCACGACGTTCCTCCGTCAGAAGTGCAAAACCGTTTTTAATGGACTCTCTGGCATTGCGGTTTCTGACCTCTTTGCCGTCCAGTTTGATCACACCGTCTTTTCTGGTGGCCACACCGAAGATATTCTCCAGTGTCTCCGTTCTGCCGCTGCCGTCCAGTCCGGCCAGACCTACGATCTCACCCTTTCGAGCCTTAAAAGATACATCCTGCAGCAAGGAATATCTCGCGCTTAAGTGTTCTACCTCCAATGCCACTTCACCGGGCTTGTTGGTCTTGGGCGGGAACTGGTTGGTCAGTTCACGGCCTACCATCAGTTTGATGATCTTGTCTGTAGTCAGGTTCTGTGCAGGCTCTGTTGCGATCCAGGTACCGTCACGCATGACGGTGACTTCATCTGCGATCCGCAGGATCTCTGCCATCTTGTGAGAAATATAGATAATACCGCATCCTCTGTCACGAAGCATATTGATGATCTTGAACAGATGCTCCACTTCTTCTTCCGTCAGGGATGAAGTAGGTTCGTCAAATACAATGATCTTACTGTTGTAGGATACCGCTTTCGCGATCTCTACCATCTGCCTTTGTGATACCGGCATCGTACTCATGATTCTCTTGGGGTCTACAGCGATCCCCAGTTCTTCAAAAATCTTGTTGGTGTCTTCCAGCATCTTGTGCTCGTTGACCATAATGCCTGCTGTCATGGGATAACGGCCCAGCCAGATATTATCCATGACATTTCTTTTCAGTGCCTGATTCAGTTCCTGGTGAACCATGGCCACTCCGTTATTCAGTGCTTCTCTGGAATTTTTGAAATTGACTTCCTTGCCTTCCAGTTCGATCTTGCCTGCATCCTTACTGTAGATGCCGAACAGACACTTCATTAAGGTGGATTTACCGGCGCCGTTCTCTCCCATGAGCGCGTGTACCGTTCCTTTTTTTACGGTAAGGGATACATGATCCAGTGCCTTTACGCCGGGGAATTCCTTGCATATGTCTGTCATCTGAAGTAATACTTCCTGTCCCATACGCATCCTCCTATACATAAAGAGCGGCCGCTGCCAGATGCAGCAGCCGCTTCTTTTATTTACTTGTTATTCAGATCATTCTCCGGTGTAAGTAGCGTAAGGGATGTAGATCTTGTTGCTAACCTTCTCAGAGATGTTGAAGCTGTCGGTATCTGCCATCAGATCCTTGCCAGCCTGGATGTTCTTAGCCAGGTAAGCAATACCGTTTGCCATACCTTCTGCATCCTGCTTGATGGTACCGGTCATCTTGCCGTCTGCGATCAGCTGCTTGGCTGCGTCAGTTGCATCAACACCGAATACAGGAATGGTGGTGCAGTTGCCATCGCCTAAGTTGTAGCCCTTGTCATTCAGAGCGGAGATAACGCCTTCAGCCATACCGTCGTTGTTGCAGATAACCAGCTCGATCATGTTACCAGCGGACTCATTGTACTGAGACAGGTTGGTGGTCATGTAGTTGTTAGCTGCGGTTGCGGACCAGTTACCGTCCTGGTCAACCTGATACTTATCGGTATTGGATGCATCGAAGTACTCCAGAGCGGGCTTGCCTGCTGCGGTGATCACTGCATCTGCATCTTCTACGCCGTACTGGGTACGATAGATTGCTTCTACGTTACCTAACTGACCCATGAACATTGCGTAGCTGATCTTGCCATCGCCATTCAGATCAATAGCATCGAAGTTGTCTACTACATACTGACCAACCATCTTACCCTGCATATGACCTGCTTCGGGAGCATCGGTTCCAACGAATGCACACTTGTCATAGCTGCCTAATACCTTACCTTCATCCTCATCGGATTCTACCGCACGGTTGAAGAAGATAACGGGGATTCCTGCTGCGCTTGCCTTGTCAACGATGGCCTGGGAAGCGTCTACGGAACCGGATGTTACGATGTTGACGATCAGAAGGTTGGTACCCTGTGCAATAGCGGTATCGATCTGCTCGTTCTGGGTGGTCTGGTTACTGTTGCCGTCATAATTCTGGAACTTGATGCCTGCTTCGGTAAGCGCATTATCCAGTGCAGTACGCACGCTGGAGATGTATGTATCACTGTAGGTGTAATAGAATACTCCTACATTCAACTCTCCCTTTCCTCCGCCGCTCTTTCCGCACGCTACGAGGCTGAGCATCATAATGCCGACCAACAGTAGTGACATGAACTTTTTCATATAAAATACCTCCTTGTTTTGATGAAAATGTATGTGTTTCATCTCTTGATGAGGTAATTATATGGCATCTTGTACATAAAAGATATACAAAATCTTACGCATGGGGTTAAAAAATATACTATTCTGTACACATTTTGTTCATGTTCTGTACATAATTTGTAACTATTCAGAGCCGAAAAGCATTACATAATTTCGTCGAACGCTTGCATTCGTAAGAATTATGTAATGCTTATTCGGCGAAGTAACCACATGAGCAAAAGAATAGCTCTGAAAGAGCGGTTTTGCGAGTGGGGTTCTGAATAGTTACTTTCTCTCTTCAAAAGAGAACAATATCTTCTGGCTCTCCCGCTCGTACATGTTCTCTCTGGTCACAATAGTGGTGGCTGTGTCTATCACGCTGGGGCCGCCGGTCTGTCCGTTGATCAGGTTCGCTGCCGTCTCCACTCCCAGATACCCCATGGCATAGGGGTTCTGCACGATCAGGGCATCCACCTCCCCGGTCTCCAACATTCCCACAGAGACCACATTGGAGTCAAACGCCACCACCTGCGTCCTGTCTCCCCGGTCCAGATCCCGGATGGCCCAGCCCACACCGAGGCTGGTCCATTCGTTAAAGGTCACCACCACATTGATCCTGGAATCCGACAAAAGCATCTCTTTTGCTCCCGCTCTGGCATCCTCCGTGGTGGAAAGGACATTGATGGTGGTAATATCCTTTACTCTCGGGTCCTGCTCCACCGTCTGCCGGAATCCCAGTTCCCGTTGCTGCCCGTTGGCGGAATTCACATCATAATTCACGATACCGATATACAGTTCGTCTTCTCCCACCGCCAGAGCTGCTTCCGCCGCCTTCACACCGGCCTGCAGGTTATTGGTCCCAATGCGGCAGCTTACCATACTGCTGTTGACATCACTGTCAATGACAACGATCTTAATTCCTCTCTGGGCTGCCTGACCGATGATCTCCGCATTGGCATTGTAATCCACCGCAGAGAAAACGATCACATCCACTCCGTCCTCCATGGCCTGCCGCACCATCTCATTCTGGGTCACATAATCTTCTTCCGATTCCGGGCCGTTAAACGTAACATTCAGATTGTATTCCGTAGCCGCCGCCCGGGCACCCGCAAAGACACTTTTAAAAAAGGCGCTCTCCGTGGACTTCACGATCATAGCCACCTGGGTTTTCCCTGTCTCAGCTTCTTTTCCGCAGCCACTCATGCTCATAAGAAGCAGGACACCCGCAGCCAGCAGGGACAGTATTTTTTTTATTTTCTGTTTTCTCATACTTTCTCCCATCCTGCCGCTGCATTTTCTTCCACCTTTGGCATCCGTATGATCACAGTAGTGCCTTCATCCAGTTCGCTTTCTATGGAAAGACCGTACTCTTTTCCGAAATAAATCTTAATCCTGTCGTTGACGTTCTTGATGCCGATGCCAGAATTATCTCCCGGCTCCTTATGAAGGATCGACCGACACTGTTCCTCTGACATACCGACACCGTTATCCTCCACCCGGAAGACCACATCTTCCCCTTCGCTGTAGATGCGGATCAGAATCCGCCCTTCATCCACCATGCGGTCCAGTCCGTGATAGATGGCATTTTCGATAATGGGCTGCAGGGTGATCTTGTTACAGTAATATTGCAGACAGTCCTCTTCCACCTGAAACTCATAGGAAAACTGATTCTTATAGCGGAAATTCTGGATCTTTAAATAGCTTCTGGCATGCTCTACTTCTTTTTCAATGGTGATCAATTCGTGCCCCTTGCTGATACTGATACGAAACAGTTTCGCCAGAGCATTGACCATCTCCACGGCATCCTGACACCTTTCTTCCTCGCAGAGCCACCCGATGGCATCCAACGTATTATATAAGAAGTGGGGATTGATCTGGGCCTGCAGAGCCTTTAACTCCGTTTTGCGCAGGGAAATCTCTTCCTGACGTACCTGCTTCATCAGTTTCTGGATCTTTCTTACCATGTGCTCGTAGGACTGTGACAGTGCCTCGATCTCCGTGGTGCCTTCCACAGGCTGATAAACATATCCCGCAGCATCCTTTTCGAACTCTTCCATAGCCCGGATCAGACGCTGCACCGGATTGGTCACCAGTCTGGATACCAGAACACTGACCACCATGGTCGTCAGCAGAATGATTGTCAGCATGACACAGATGTTTCCCACCAGTTCCATCTCTTTGGCCGTCACCAGTTCACTGATATAGCTGACACCCACCACCTTCCAGTTACAGTTATCCAGCGCCCGGACACTACAGATCAGTTCTTCGGTCTCAAAGGAACCGTTGTGGCTCAGATCCAGTCCCTCCGTGGCTTCCGTCTTAAGACCCGAATACAGCAGCTGCTGTTGGGGATGATAGATGATCTCTCCGTTACTGTCTGTGATAAAGCAGTAGCCATGCTGTCCGATTCCCACATCGTCCACATAATCCGATATTTTGGAGAAACGGATATCAATGACTACCCGCAGCTTCTGTCCGTCTGCTCCGGGAATCTCCTGTAAGACCGATACCACCCAGGGATAATAGTCCTGCAACATAGATTCCACATGGGGTTCCGACAGATAGAGTACCCCGGGGCTGTAGGAATCCAGTTCGATATAAGACAGATCCTTCAGATAATGTCCCTTCAGAGTATGAGTTCCCGTATGGGAATCCACCAGCTTCCCCTGCTCATCATAGATATAGACCGCCACCAGATCCGACCGGACACTGCAAAGAGTCTCCAGTGTCTGCCCGGTACTTCCGCCGCTCTTTGTCAGATCCTTCTCGATCAGACTCATGATCTCCTGCATATCTCCGATGTAGTTAGAAATGGTATTGGAAGCCTGAGTCACCGCCTGTTCACTGCTGGTATGTGCCGCCTGTTTCATACTTCCGACATAAAGAGAAAAAAAGTAAAAAGTGGACCACAGCAAAAACAGGGTAACCAGTCCCACCACTAATGTCGTAATGATAAAAGAAAGGGACGTTTTTTGCTTCTTCATATCTTATTCTTTCTCCTGTCGCATGGCATTGGGAGATACCCCGCAATACTTTTTAAAGCAGTAGCTGAAATAATGCTGATCGCTGTAACCGCAGCGCTCCGCAATCTCCCGCATCTTCATGGAACTGCCCAGTACCAGTTCCCTTGCCGTTTCGATCCTCTTTTTCGTCAACAGATCCACGAAGCTTGACCCGGTCTCCTTTTTGATCAGGGCACTCAGGTAATTGGGGCTCACATGAATGCTGTTGCTGACGCCCACCAGAGACAGGGACGGATCCCCATACTCCTTGTCGATGATCTGCATGGCCTTTTCACACAGGATCTGGCTGCTCTTTTTCTTGCCCGCATTGACCAGTTCCCATACTTCCAGGCAAAGTGCCGTGAAACGATCCCTGGATTCCCGTATCGGACCTTCCAGCATGGCAAAACGCTGGAACAGGGCGGAATCTTCTGTCACCGTATAGGCAATGCGGATCAGCGCCGAGGACATCCGGAAGATCAGGAATTTGCATTTCAGGGCAGCATCCTGCTGCACCTCCAGTTTGCCAAATGCATCCTTCAGATAGTTTTCCAGTTCCTCTCGGGAACCACCACGGATCAGATTCTCCATCTGAGTAACACATTCCGCCGCCAGCTCCATGTCCATGGTGTTATCCCGCTCTTCATCGGCAATATAATGGATGTTGCTCTCTCCCGGAGTGCAATATCCCAATGCACTCATAGCTCCTCTGTAGGCCTCGTGGCATTCTCCCAGATGTTCTCTGATACGGCTGACACCGATATGACAATGCATTTTCAGAATGCGTTCCGTACTCTGTACCATCTCTCCCACGGCAATATGCAGATACCGGTCGAAGGTCGACGTGGTGGCCGCCAGCACTGCAATGATCCTGCCGTCCATGGCAAAAGAATAATGCTTCATATATTTTTGCAGTATCATATCCACGGAATGTACCAGTTCCGGTCTCGTACGGTTCTTCCCGTTGGTATCCTCCACCGTGATGGCCAGCACCACATACTGAAAGGCATTATTACGATCCTTCAAAAAGCCGTTGCCAACCGCCTGTTCCTGTAAAAGTTCCTCCCGGTCCTGCCCCTCAAAGCTGGCATAATCATCTAGCAAAAGGGGCAGAAAAAACTGTTGCAGATCCGGATTATCATGTTTTCTGGCATCAAATTCCGCAAAGATTCCGTCGATCTTAAGCTTGATCTTCTTCAGTTCTTCCGTCAGATCCACCATAGTGATAGGTTTCAACATATAACTGATGATATTGTACTGGATGGCCTGCTGGGCATAAGAAAATTCATCGAAGCCGCTTAAGAAGGCGATCTGTGTGGTAGGACGTACCTCTCTGACCTGTCTTGCCAGCTCGATTCCGGAGACAAAAGGCATCCGGATATCCGTAAGCAGCAGATCCGGTTCCATCCTCTCCACCAGTTCCAAAGCTTCGATGCCGTTCTCCGCTTCCCCCACGACTTGAAATCCGATGCTCCCCCAGTCGATCTTCCTTATGATTGCTCTGCGTAATTCCTCTTCGTCATCTGCCACTACGATTGTATACATCGCTGTCCCTCTCTGGTATGTATTATTTTAAGGTAAGTATCTTCCCGGAAAACGCAATGGGAAGGGATATTTTTCTGGTACTGTTTTCGCCTGCAAACAGAATCTGGGCAATGCCGTCAGCCGATACGGACGCAATCCTGCCGGTTCCGTATTTCTGATGCTGTACTTCCCGTCCGGACTCACAGGCTGCGATGCAGGCCTCCACTTCCCGTGGCGGCAGCTTCTGCACCTTTTTGTCCGGTGTCTTTAGCAGCGAGCCTCTGATCCCGACAGCCGTACCGGTCTTTCTTACAGCGTTTAACGGCTTCGTTTTCTCAAACACTTCTCCTGAAAAAGCAGAGGTCAGATTCGGTCCAAAGGTAAATACATACAGCTGTTCCTTCGCTCTCGTCATTCCCACATAATAAAGCCTTCTCTCTTCCTCATAGGCATTTGCCTCCGGGGAATCCGATACACAGCCCCTCCCCGGAATCTGGGAAGGGATCACTCCCGCCAGCATATCCGCCAGATACACTCTTGTGTATTCCAGTCCCTTGCTGGAATGGATCGTGGACAGGATAAACTTACTCTTCGGATCCCCGCAGCCCTCTCGCATCATCTCCTGCAGCTTCTGTAATCTTGCAGGGAAATCAAACAGGCTGTTCTCCTGATCTCCCAGGGCCTTTAATATCTCCGCCTTGCCACTGTCCAACCCGTGGGTATCCATGAATTCCTGATATCCCATATAATTCAGGATCCGGTAGATAGCTTTTCCTGCTGACTCATACCGCATATTGTCCAGATGGGTAGCCAGTGCCTTGCACTGTTTTCTGGTGTAAACGGATACCTCATCCATTTCCGCCACCGTATCCAACAGTGTCAGTCGTCTGGTATTGGCATCCACCGCCTCCATGGCCGCCTTTTTGCTGATACCGGCTCCCATTTTGTAATAGATCCGAAGAAATGCCTCCCCATCCCATGGATCCAGAGACAACTGAATAAAATCACAGATATCGTTGACCACCGGATGGGAAAAGAAGGTCATATCCGAATTTTTCACCCGGTAGGACAATCCTTTACGTTCCAACAGATCAATGATGGGAAGTGCACTTTCGTTATTCCGGTATAATACTGCCGTCTCCTGTTCACAGTCCTGGGCTACTTTCAGCAGATAATTGTACTGTCCCTGTCTGGATACTGCCTTGATCTCTGTAACGCAGCCACCACCTTCTCTGGCCGCGGTCATCTTCTTCGGATGTCTGTTTTTATTCTTCTGGATCAGAGTATCCGCCGCCCGGACGATCTCCTGCCTGCTGCGGTAATTGGTCTCCATGAGAAGGATCCCTGCTCCCGGGTGTCTGTCCTCAAAGGAGACAAGTGCCTGCGGGTAAGCTGCCCGGAAGCCGTAGATACTCTGGTCTTCATCTCCCACCATAAACAGATTCCGGCTCTGCGCCGCCAGCAGGTCGATCATATCATGCTGTATTTTCGAAGTATCCTGCGCTTCATCCACACAGAAATACCGATACTGCTCCCTGAAATGTGCAAGTACCTCAGGATACTGTTCCAGAATTCTGAGGGCGTAGATCATCTGATCATCGTAATCGATCATCTGCATCTGCCTGAGTTTCGCATTATAAGTACGGAATATCTCCGGGAATTTCTCCACATCCGTGTCCATATCCCGGATTTTCTCCGGTGTCAGACGCATATTTTTCGCATAGGTGATATCCAGCTGGGTCTCTTTGATATCATTTTCCGTGGCGTATTTCCCCGTTACTTCCAGAAAAGACTGTTTGACGGCCGCCGAGGCTTCCTTGTCTGCCACCTGAAAAGGCGTTTTCCCGGTACGGTAGGCAAAATATTGCAGTACCTTCTGGGAGATGCCGTTGATGGTGCGAAACTCCAGCCGCTCTGCATCCGCTTCTCCAAACATCCCCGCAAACCGCCTGCGCATATCATTCGTTGCCGCCACCGTATAGGTCACTGTCAGGATCGACTCCGGTGTTATTCCCAGGCAATAGATCATATAGCCCAGTCTGCTGACCAGTACGGTGGTCTTACCGCTTCCTGGAACCGCAAGAAGCAGTACCGGACCTTCCGTGGCCTGTACCGCCTGCATCTGCTGTTCGTTTAACTGTATGTGATAGTTCCGTACAAATTCCGTAAAATTCAATTCATTGTCCCACTTTCCGCCTCTGGCGTTTTTCTGCCTTCCTTTGTCGCTATCGGCTCACCGTCCAGTACTGCATCCAGAAGGATACCATTCTCATCGTAAGACAGTTTTAAGGAGAAAAAGGGGCGGTTCTCACGAAGCAGCCGGAAAAAGATCTTGTCCCCTTCCCAGAGATCCAGTTCCTCCACCTTATTGATCTCCACCCATTCCAGCGTTCCTTCGTCACACTCCCTCGGTTCCCCCGTAAATCCATCCGCCGTATACAGGCACATATACTCACAGACGTCCCGGTATAAAAAGGTGATGATTCCCCGGAACCGGTAGGCCGTCAGAGTATACCCTGTCTCTTCCTTTACTTCCCGGAGCACACAGTCCTCCGGGCTTTCGTCCGCCTCGAAATGACCACCCACGCCGATCCATTTGTCTTTGTTAATGTCATTTTCCTTCTTCACCCGGTGAAGCATCAGATATTTTCCGTCCTGCTCGATATAGCAGAGCGTTGTCAGATTTCTGAGCTGCTGTATACTCATTTTCTTTCTCCTCTATATCCCTATCCTCTGAAAAATCTGCCCAAAATTATTATTTCTTACAATGTTCCGCAATGGCTGCGATCGCTTTCTCCATCTGGAACGGTTCCGCCAGATGTGCATTCATTCCGGCGGTCAGACATTTCTTCGCATCTTCTTCATACGTCAGCGCATTTTCCCTATTCCTCACATTACAAATCCATTTTTGCATTTGAATGCATACTTAATTTATTTTACCATATTGACTGCCGGACGGCAACCTTATTGCTCCAGCATATTCTCAATAAAAATCCCATATCCTCTGGTACTGTCCTGCACGAGAACATGGGTGACGGCCCCTACGAATTTACCGTTCTGGATGATAGGTGCACCGCTCATTCCCTGGACGATTCCTCCGGTCAGGGCGATCAGGTCAGAATCTGTGACTTTCAGTTCGATTCCCCGGTTCACGTTGTCATGATCGAGATGAATGTCGGTGATCTCGATATCATAGTATCTGGTGGTGCCGTCTACGGTACACAAAATCTGCGCCGGTCCCTTTCGGATCTCCTGTTTTAATCCAATGGGCATCGCCTCTTCCGTTCCCAGTGCCAGTGCTTTGTCATTGCACTTGCCGAAGATTCCCCGGACACTGTTGCTGGTAATATCCCCCAGAATCCTGTCATCAGAATAGACGATCATTCCCGTCATTTCCCCCGGATGACCGGCCGTTCCCTTCTGAATGGAGATGATCTCCGTCTGGTACAGGGTTCCGTCATTCATTTCCATCAGGTTGCTGGTGTCCACATCATTGATTCCATGCCCCAGTGCTCCGAAATTTCCCTGACTGTCAATGTAGGTCATGGTTCCCACACCCTGGGCATTGTCCCTGACCCAGACACCGATCTTATATTTTTTCGTCTGATCCTGTACCGGATCGATTTTAACATCAAAATATTCTTCGCCCCGCCGGATCGTCAAAATCGCTGCTTCTCCATTACCGTTTTCGATCCGGGTGATCAGATCATCCTTGTCCGCCACTTCCGTGCCGTTCAGTTTCACCACATAATCGCCGCTTTTCAAAATATGTTCCGCCGGAGCCACCTTCTCCCCGTTGACAGAACGGAACTCTCCGGTACCTATGACCATTACCCCTTCGGTCTTGACATAGATTCCGATGGGAACACCTACCGGGATCAGCTGCTGATCCTCGATCACCCGGATCCCCACCTGCTTAAAAGGCAGGATCCCGAACAGCTTCACCTGCATCTCAAGGCTGTCCGTCATTCCGGTCTTCATAGTCACCGGCTGACTCAGATCCAGTGTCACGGCACCTTGGGGAATATTACTGGTTCCCTGTTCACTGACACTTAAAATCTCACCTTTTGCGGGAATATCCAGTGCCAGTGATTCCTCCGATTCCGCCCGCATATAAATAACAGAGGGAATACTGCTGTCCACCAGATAATAGCTGTAGCCAAAGAGTCCCATACCGGCCAGGATAAGGGCAGCACAAAGGCAGGCCCGGTAAATCCGCAGTCTGCGCACCTTCTGTTTCCAGAGCTGCAAAATGATGACTGCATCTTCTCCTGCCTGCCTTTTTACTTTTTCCGTTTCCGTAATCCATAGCTTCATACACATTCCCCCACTGAACTTCTGCCATTGCTGTATAGGGTATAGTGTACGTCACATTCCTATTTTTAATCTGTGATCACCGGGATTTGCGGTTTACAGTTTTCTCCAGTTTAACCACAAATGACCACATTCCCACTGCTTTTATATTCCTCCGGGCAGTCGTCCGTCAGAATCGTTCCGCTCTGAAACGCCCCGAAGGTCACAGAGCTGACATTTCCGAACTTAGAATGATCTGCCAGAATAAAACATTCTCTGCATTGTCCCATGGCAGTCTTTTTCACCATGGCCTCATTCATATCCGGTGTGGTCAGGCCACTCTGCCTGCTGATCCCGTTGGTTCCAAAAAAGCCTTTGGTAAAATGATAGCTCTGTAAATTCATCAGTGCCTGATTGCCTACCACAGCCTCCGTGGAGCCCTTCAATTCTCCGCCGACCAGATACACGCGGAATCCCGCTGCTGCCAGCGTCTTGGCGTGAGCTACTGCATTGGTCACAAAGGTGGCACTTTTCTCCGTCAGAAAAGAAAGCATGCATGCCGTGGTGGTTCCGGCATCCAGATAGACGAAATCCTCCGGCTGGATCAGTGCTGCCGCCTTGGCAGCCACCAGCTGTTTGGCTTCCACATTGACTTCTGCCTTCTGTTCCACCGTGGGTTCATGTGTTATCACCGTCCGGTCACATGCCACAGCACCTCCAAAGACCTTTACCAGCTTCCCGGCATTATGCAATGCTGTGATGTCCCGGCGTACCGTGGATTCCGACGTATTTAACAGATCTTTTACCTCGGCCACCGTAATGCTGTTTTTTTCTTCCAATAATTTCAGAATGATCTCATAACGTTGTTCTGTCAGCATAAATTGTTATTTTCTCTTTCCTTTGTCACATCTGTCTCCAGTATGATCTTACGCACGGGAAGAATACTTCCGGGAGACATGGATAATTCATCCACACCCATTGCAAGGAAACGTCTGGTCAGTGTCTGGTCTGCTCCCAGTTCTCCACAGATGCCCGCCCAGATACCTGCCTTGTGGGCATTCTCCACGACCATCTGTATCATGCGAAGCACTGCTGGATGGTGCGGATCGTAAAATGCATCCAGCTTCGGATTCTGCCTGTCGATGGCCAGTGTATACTGGGTCAGATCATTGGTGCCGATACTGAAGAAATCTACTTCCTTCGCCAGCTCTGCGCTCATCATGACGGCAGCCGGTGTCTCGATCATAATACCCTGCTTCGGTTCTCCGAAAGCCACCCCCTGTTCTGTCAGTTCCTGCTTTACCTCTGCCACGATTTCCTTGATCTGATGTACTTCCTCCACACTTATAATCATAGGATACATAATGGAGATATTACCAAATGCGCTGGCACGGAACAATGCACGGAGCTGTGTCTTGAAGATCTCCGGTCTGGTCAGACAGATACGGATGGCACGGCATCCCATGGCCGGATTTTCCTCCGGTTCCATTTCGAAGTAATCGCACTTCTTGTCTGCACCGATGTCCAGTGTACGGATGATCACAGGCTTTCCCGCCATGGTCTCCGCCACAGTGCGGTAGATCTGAAACTGTTCTTCCTCGGTAGGGAAGGTTTCTCTCTCCAGATATAAAAACTCACTGCGGAACAGGCCGATGCCGCCGGCATCGTTCCGCAATACGGCCGCCAGATCCTTGCTGTTACCTATATTAGCATAGAGCATGATCTTCTTACCGTCAATAGTGATATTTTCACGTCCCTTTAAGGTCTGGAGCAGTTCTTTCTTCTCCTGCTCCTCCTGCTTTAGCTGCTGCATTTTCGACAGAGTATCTTCATCGGGATCCACATAGATGCAGCCGTTTCGTCCGTCCACGATACCAAGTTTTCCGTCTATGGCATCGGTCAGAGGGATATCGGTGCCGATCAGTGCCGGAATACTCATGGTGCGGGCCAGGATCGCCGTATGGGAATTCACAGATCCATGTACCGTTACAAAGGATAATACCAGATCCTTGTTCAACTGTACCGTCTCGGAGGGTGCCAGGTCGTCTGCCACAATGATCACGGGTTCTTCCGATGCCGCCATGCCTGCCGTTCTGCCACCCAGCACGCTTAATACGCGCTCGGAAATGTCTTTGACATCCGCAGATCTGGCTCTCATGTAGTCATCCTCCATAGAGGCAAACATCTGTGCAAAATTGTCTCCGGTGGAAGCCACCGCATACTCTGCATTCACCTGCTGCATATGAATGATGTTCTCAATGGACTCATTGTAATCATCATCCTCCAGCATCATCTGATGAATCTCGAAAATAGCTGCATTGGCTTCTCCCACTTCTTTCAAGGCTTTCTGGTACAGATTCTGCAGCTGCTCCATGGCGGTTTGTCTGGCCTGTCTGTAACGGGCGATCTCCCGGTCGGGATTCTCGATCTTCACACGCTTTACCTGCTGCTCATCCTTCTTATGAACACTGATCCTGCCAATGGCAATTCCGCCGAATACACTTTTTCCCTGGTAGACTTCCATGACTTTTCTCCTCTCCTGACGATAATATTATGATTACTTAGAGGTTTGCTTTCACAAATTCCGTAACAGCTGCATAAGCTGCTTCCTCATCCTCACCGTCGAAGGTCAGGGTGATCTCGTTGCCGGCCTTAACAGCCAGACCCATGATGCCGAAGATTCTCTTGCAGTCTCCGGTCTTGCCGTCCTTGGTCAGAGTGATGGCACTCTGGAATTCCTTTGTTGCCTTTACCAGTTCTCCTGCGGGGCGGGCATGGATACCTTCGGGATCTGTGATAACATATTTAAATTCTTTCATTTTCTTATCTCCTTTTCTGATTTTTTATATTACGGTAACTATTCAGCACCCACATTCGTAAAACCGCTCTTTCAGAGCTTTCCTTTTGCTCATGTGGTTACTTTTTTCTTCAATACACCCAACAGCAGTGCGGACACTACCGTACCTGCCACCAGTGCCACCAGATACATCACTGCGTTACCTACTACAGGGAATACGAAAATTCCGCCGTGAGGTGCCATCAGTGTGCAGTGGAATGCCATGGACAGGGCGCCTGCCAGTGCCGAACCGATGATGCAGGAAGGAAGCACATGCAGAGGATCGGATGCTGCAAAAGGAATCGCACCTTCGGTGATGAACGCCAGGCCCATGATGAAGTTGGTGGGACCTGCGTCTCTCTCTTCCTTGGTGAATTTATTCTTGAATAACAGGGTTGCCAGTGCAATGGCACAGGGAGGAGTCATACCTCCGATCATAACAGCTGCCATGATATCGTAGTTGCCTGCGGTAATTGCTGCGGTTCCGAATACATAAGCTGCCTTGTTGAAGGGGCCACCCATATCGATAGCCATCATGCCGCCCAGGATCAGTCCCAGTACGATCCGGCTGGAATCACCCATACCACTCAGGAAATTATTCAGTCCTGTATTGATGCCACCCATGATCGGTTCTACCACGAAATTCATTGCCAGTCCCATGATCAGGATACCCACTACCGGGTAGATCAGTACCGGTGCCAGCTTTTCAATGGCATCGGGAAGCCTATCGCAGATCTTGCGAAGTCCCAGGATCAGATAGCCTGCCAGGAAACCTGCTGCCAGTGCACCCAGGAATCCGGACTTTCCGTTGGCTGCCATCATGCCACCTACAAAGCCAAGTGCCAGTGCCGGTCTGTCACCGATTGCCATACCGATGAAGCCCGCCAGTACCGGAAGCATCAGTCCGAATGCCACGCCGCCGATATTCTTGAACATTGCCGCTACCGGAGTGATCGTACCGAAATTGCCTCTCTGATCTGCCGGAAGTGCATTGATGTCAATGCTTAGGCCATCGATCAGGAAGGCAATGGCGATCAGGATACCACCGCCGACTACGAAAGGAAGCATATGGGATACGCCGTTCATCAGCTGGGTATAGATCTTATGAGCTGCGCTTTCCTTACCGGTTACGGCTGCCTTTGCCTCTCCGTTCTCACCGTGGAAGACTTCCACATTACCGTTTACTGCCTGTTCTACCAGCTGTTCTGCCTTGCCGATACCGTCGGATACCTGACAGCTGATGACTTTCTTGCCGTTAAAGCGGTCCATGGGTACTTTGGCATCAGCCGCCACGATGATGCAGTCCGCCGCTTCAATCTCTTCTGCAGTCAGTACATTTTTTGCGCCTGCGGAGCCTCTGGTCTCGATCTTGATCTGGCATCCTGCTGCTTTTGCTGCCTTTTCCAGAGCTTCCGCTGCCATATAGGTATGAGCGATTCCGGTAGGACAGGAGGTCACTGCCAGAAGCTTAACGCCCTTATTCTCTTCGGTGGTAATACCGGTATCACTTAATCTGTCATCAATGCTCTTGGCACTTTCATCTGCTGCATCAATGATCTGTAAAAACTCATCTACGCTTTTTGCGTTTCTCAGGGAAGTGGTAAAATTTTCATCCATCAGCATCACGGACAGTTTGCTCAGCACATCCAGATGTACATTATCCTTTGTATTCGGTGCTGCGATCAGGAACAGCAGTGTCACCGGTTCCCCGTCCAGAGATTCATACTCCACACCGTTTTTGATCACCATGGCTGCCAGTCCGGGGGCCTTTACCGCATCACATTTTCCGTGAGGGATCGCAATGCCCTCTCCGATTCCCGTGGTACTCTCTTCCTCTCTTGCATAGACCTGTTCACGATACTTCTCCACATCAGACAGCTTTCCGCTTTTTGCCATCAGTTCCACTGCCAGATCCAATGTTTCCTTTTTGTCAGCCGGTGCCGCATTCAGGGAAATACTATTTTTGTCCAAAAGATCTGTAATTCTCATGTTGTGACCCATCCTCTCTTTTTATATTTATCATTGTTATTGTTCTACCTGCTGTAATACCTGCAAGACTTCTTCTCCGGTGGCCAGATTCTCGGAAAATGCACTGGCGCTTCCTGCAGCAATTCCCATATGGAACGCATGTACATAATCTTTCTTTTCCATCCATCCGGTCAGGAAACCTGCCACCATGGAATCACCTGCACCTACACCGTTCACCAGTGTTCCCTTCGGTGCCGGAGCTTCCATGCCCTGTCCGTCCGCTGCGATCAACACCGCACCTTCCCCTGCCATGGAAATCAGTACATTCTGTGCTCCCATCTCCTGCAGTTTCCTGCCGTATGGAACCACCTCTTCCCTTGTGGAGAGCTTCACACCGAAGATATCCCCCAATTCATGGTTGTTGGGTTTTACCAGAAAAGGATGATACGGCAATACCTTTACCAGCAGGTCTCTGGTGGCATCCACTACGGTGAGAACACCTCTTCCCTGAATTCTCTCCAGAATTCTCTGATAAATGTCATCCGGCATGGTATAAGGAATACTTCCTGCCAATACCAGGACATCTCCGTCTCCCAGTCTGTCAATCTTTTCCATCAGCTGTTCCAAAGCTTTTGCATCAATATCCGGGCCACAGCCATTGATCTCTGTTCCGTCAATACTTTTCAACTTCAGATTGATTCTGGTCATTCCGTGATCGATTTTGATGAAATCAGCACTTACGCCAAACTCGTTCAATCTTCGGATCAGTTCCTCTCCGGTGAATCCCGCCGCATATCCCAGGGCTGTGGAATCCAGTCCCAGATTCTTCAGTACGATAGATACATTGATTCCCTTTCCTCCCGGAAGAATCAGCTCTGATGAGGTTCTGTTCGTCATCCCCAGCTGAAAGTCATCCACGGACACGATGTAATCCAGTGACGGATTGAAGGTCACGGTACAAATCATTTCTATCCCTCCTGTCTGTCATCTTTCTTGTTCTTATGATGTTATTATATCTTCATATTCAGTCAAATTCAATCAATTTAATTCACAAATATGGTGCTTTATTTTGGTTGAATTTGCACAAAATAAAAGGATGAAGTATTTCTTCATCCTTTTTCAATGTTTCTTTCACTATAGCATTTCCCTTATCTGGCTTCTTTAAACCCGTTTGCCTGTTCTTTCATTTCCTTTGCATTGGAAAGCGCCGCTTCCGTCAGTGCATCACTGCCTAACAGTCTTGCCAGCTCCGCCAGGCTTTCCTCTTCTGCCACCTTGTGAATGTCCGTAATGGTCATATCATCGGTACTGCTCTTTTCAATAATGAAATGCACATCCGCCATGGCTGCGATCTGAGGCAGATGAGTGATACAGATGACCTGATGGGCTCCTGCCAGAATACTCAGCTGCTCCGCTACTTTCCATGCGGTTCTGCCGCTGATACCGGTATCGATCTCATCAAAGATCAATGTATCAATGGCATCTTTCCCTGCCAGTACCGTTTTGATCGCCAGCATCACCCGGGACAGTTCACCGCCACTGGCCACCTGGTTCAAAGGTTTCAGACTTTCTCCGGGATTGGTGGAAATCAGGAATTCCACATCATCATAGCCTTTTGCTGTAATGGCCTGACCGGGTCTGACTGCGATGTCAAATTCCACCGTCAGGAAATTGAGACCTATCAGCGCATCTTTCAATTTCTGCGTCAGTACCGCTGCGTTTTTTCTGCGGATCTCAGACAGTTCTTCACAGGCTTTCTTCAGTAACGCCTGCTTTTCCTCCCACTCGGCGTTCAATTTCTGCATATAGGCATCATAATCCGCTAGTTTTTCCAGATAAGCTTCTTTTTCCTCTTTGTACCGCAGGATCTCTTCGATCGTGTTGCCGTATTTTCCCTTGAGGTGATTGATGGTATTCAGACGATCCTCTGTACTGCGAAAATCCTCTTCATCAAATTCCAGATCCGACATATATTCGGAGACATCATGATTGTAATCTGACAAAAGACTTTCCACCTCTGCCAGCTGTTCCTCCATCTGTTCCAGTGCAGGATCATACATGGTCACACTACGCAATGCCCGCAGTGCCCTGCTCAAAGAATTCCCGGCACCGTCTTCCGCATCATTGCCACTGAGTTGATAGCTCTCCGCCAGGCTTTCCGCAATTTTTCGGCTGTTGGACATTTTGCGGTACGCCTGTTCCAGTTCCTCATCTTCTCCGGGCTGCAGGGAAGCATCCGCGATCTCCTTTTGTTCAAATTCCGCCAGAGACTGTTCTCTGCTTCTGGAGGTATCATCCAGAGTTTCCTCTGTGATCTTTTTCTCCAGGGCAGTACATTCATGATAAAGTGCAGCCACCCGCCCTGCGCATTCTGCAAATTCCGCTCCCGCATAGGCATCCAGGATCTCCATATGTTTTTTCTTGTTTAGCAGAGACTGGTGCTCATGTTGTCCGTGAATATCGATCAGCAGCTCCGAAAGTTCCTTCACCTGCTTTGCCGTCACGGTCTCTCCATTGATACGGCAGATGCTTTTCCCGGAGGAAAGTTTTCGGCTCAGGATCACGGTTCCGTCTTCCGAAGGTTCCAGATCCATGCTCTTTAATTTTTCCGCCAGCCTTTCTTCCTCGCAGTCGAAGACCAGTTCCACCAGACCGTTCTCTTCTCCCCGTCTGAGCATGTCTTTCTCGAACTTTCCTCCCAGTGCCAGATTCACTGATCCAATGAGTAATGATTTACCGGCACCGGTCTCACCGGTCAGTATATTCAGTCCTTCTCCGAACTCTACCTCTGTCTCCCGGATAAGAGCCAGATTTTTCACGCGTAAACTACGAAGCATGTATTTCCCCCTGTCTTACCTTTCTATCATCAGATGGATCTTGTCCATAAGGATCTGGGTATCTTCCACGGTCCGCACTGCCACCATGATCGTATCATCTCCGGCGATACATCCCACCACTTCGGAGAATTTCAGGGCATCCAGTGCCGCCGCCACTGCCATGGCCATGCCGGATACGGTCTTGATCACCAGAATATTCTGTGCCATATCCATGGAGATAAAACCGTCTCTGAGGACGCGGATGTATTTATCTCCCATATGACTGTCATCCTGTTTTAAAATGACGTATTTCTGTTTGCCGCCACCGGTGGGTACTTTGGACAGCTTCAGTTCTCTGATATCTCTGGATACGGTAGCCTGTGTCACAGCAAAACCGGCTTCCTTCAGATAGCCCGCCAGTTCCTCCTGGGTCTCCACATCTCTTTTTTCTATAATCTCCACGATCTTGCGATGTCTTGTTTTCTTCATCTTGACCTCATGCCTTTCTCACAACAATTCGTCAGGAATCTCTCATTTTCCGATGCAATACATCCAGGAAGCTTACCTGATTCAGCTGAATAAACTCGGTGATCTTCTCCGACTGCACAATACGGATCCGGTCTCCGGTACACATGGTCACTTTGTGGCTGCCGTCATAATTGGCTTCCACGGTCTGGCTTTTGCCCTCTCTGCCACCGGGAATCTCTATAACGATCTCATCTTCCGGGGACAGGATAATGCTTCTCTGGTTCAGGCTGTGGGGGCAGATCGGTGTCAGGGTGATCAGTTTCGCCTTGGGCTCCACCAGCGGCCCGCCCGCCGACAGATTATATCCCGTGGATCCTGTCGGTGTAGTCACGATCATTCCATCTGCCTTGTAATGATTCAGAAGCTGTCCGTTGACATAGATGTTGAATTCTATGATCTGCAGGGATCCGCTTCGGGAAATGACGATGTCATTCAAAGCCCAGCCTTCCGACACGGTTCCATCCGCACAGCAGACTTTACCGTTTAACATCATTCTGCGTTCTTTCTTAAAGTCATCCCGGATCAGGCGGTCCAGGGATTCCTCTAATCCAGACAGTTCGATCTCCGTCATATAACCTACGGTTCCCAGATTCACTCCGATGATGGGGACAAGGATCTTCTTCGTCTCTCTGGCTGCCTGCAGCACCGTGCCGTCGCCGCCCAATACGATCATGCAGTCCACATCTAACGGAATGTCCGTTGCTTCCTCTTCCGCCACGGAATCCGCTTCTTCCTTCCAGTCGGATTCCTTGACCTTTAATTTCACCGTACAGCCTTTGGTTTCCAGATAATTCTGGATTCGTTTCGTGGTCGCAAGCTTCTGATCCTTATGCTTGTTGGTATATATCAGAAAATGCTTCATAGCTTCGCACTCCTTGTCTGTTACAGGGTATGAGAGTTGTCTACGATACCTTTGATTACGGCATCCCATTCAGGGGTATAGGACAGTCCGGTCTTTTCCTCTATAATAGTCTGTAAGGCGCTCTCCGCTTCATGCTCGGTCAGCGCCAGCTTTTCTTCGGAGATCTCCTCCGGCTTACGGATATGCAGCAGATATTCGATATTGCCCTCCGGTCCCTTGATGGGGGAATATTCCAGATGCAGTACTTCGAAACCGATGCTGTCCGCATAATCGATGATCTTGCGGATCACTTCCTCGTGGATCTGAGGCTCTCTCACCACACCGTTCTTGCCCACCTTGCCTCTGCCGGCCTCGAACTGGGGCTTGATCAGACACACCATCTGTCCGCCGGTCTTTAACAGATTTCTCGCCGGGATCAAAATCTTGGTCAGAGAAATAAAGGACACATCCACGCTGGCGAAATCCAGAGCATCCGGGATATCCTCCGGGGTCACATAACGGAAATTGGTCTGTTCCATGCATACCACCCGCTCATCATTCCGCAGTTTCCAGGCTAACTGCCCCTGTCCCACGTCCACGGAATACACCTTCGTGGCTCCGTTCTGGAGCATGCAGTCCGTGAAGCCTCCGGTAGATGCACCGATATCCATGCAGATCATGCCGTCCAGCAGAAATCCCCACTGTTCCATTGCCTTTTCCAGCTTCAGGCCTCCGCGGCTGACATATTTCATGGTATGATTTCTGACTTCCAGTTTGATCTTGCTGACATCAAATCCGGTGCCGGCCTTGTCTTCCTTCTGTCCGTTGACATAGACATTGCCGGACATTATGATGGCTTTTGCCTTTTCTCTGGAAGGAGCATACCCCTGCTCTACCAGAATCACATCCAGTCGTTCTTTCATCTTCGTCTCCTAATTATTTATAATCTTTCCAGAATTTTCTCCGTGATGCTTTCCGCATCCAATCCGATCTCCTTTTTCAAAAGCTCTACATTTCCATGTTCCACATAAGCATCGGGAATAGCTGCCATGACACATTTGATCCGTTTCTCGTGGTCATTCAGACAGTCCAACACCTTTTCTCCGAATCCTCCGCTTTGGACATTTTCTTCCATGGTCACGATCATCTCATGATCTTCACAGGCCGAAAGTACTGCCTCTTCGTCAATGGGCTTGATAAATCTGGCATTGATGATACTTGCCTTGTAACCCTTTTCATGCAGAAGCTTCTGGACTTCCTCCGCTGTCTTTACCATACTGCCTACGGCAAACAATGCGATACCGCCCTCTCTTGCGATCCACTCCGCCTTGCCCAGTTCAATGGGGGCACGGTGTTCGGCAAGTCCGGCATAAGCCGTTCCTCTGGGATATCGCACCGCAATGGGCGCATCCAGTGCCACGGCAAACTTCATCATATCTGATAATTCCCATTTGTTCTTCGGCGCACAGATATGCATATTGGGAATTCCCGACAGATAGGTATAATCAAAAATACCCTGATGGGTCTCACCGTCACTCCCCACCAGCCCTGCACGATCTATAGCAAACACTACCGGCAGATTCTGAATACACACATCATGCAGGATCTGATCGTAGGCTCTCTGTAAAAATGAAGAATACACCGCAACAATAGGCTTCATGCCTCCTGCTGCCAGTCCTGCTGCGAAGGTCACCGCATGTTCCTCCGCAATTCCCACATCAAAGAACCGGTCCGGGTACATATTCCGGAAGCGCTTTAAGCCGGTGCCGTCCGGCATGGCTGCCGTAATTGCCACTACCCGTTCGTCCCGCTGGCCCAGCTTGCACATAACGGTGGAAAACACATCCGTATAATTGGCCACGGTGCGGGGATGGGAAGGAATTCCCGTCTCGATGTCAAAAGGCTCTGCCCCGTGGAATCTGGCGGGATGTTTCTCCGCCGGTCCATAGCCCTTGCCCTTCTGGGTAATCACATGCACCAGCACAGCTCCCTTGACTCTCTTGGCTTCCTCAATGACCTTGATCAGGCCTTCGATATCATGTCCGTCTACCGGGCCTAAATAAGTCACTCCCATATCCTCAAAAAACATCCCGGGGATCACCAGCTGTTTGAAGCTGCTCTTGGCCCGGCGGATACTGTTGACAATACCGTCGCCACCGGGTTTTCTCTTGAGAGCGTTGTATATGCCCTCTTTCAGATCCAGATATCCGGTCGCCGTACGGATATTGTTCAGATATTTGGAAACACCGCCCACATTTTCGGAGATGGACATATTGTTGTCGTTTAATACCACAATAAAGTTCGTCTCCAGTTTGGCTGCATTGTTCAAGGCCTCGTAAGCCATGCCTCCTGTCAGAGAGCCGTCTCCGATCACGGATACAATGGTGGTCTTCTCCCCTTTGAGATCTCTTGCCTTCACCAGTCCCAGTCCTGCGGATATGGAGGTAGAACTGTGTCCGGTATCAAATGCATCATAATCACTTTCTTTTCTCTTGGGGAACCCACTCATGCCATGGAACTGGCGTAAGACATCGAAACCGTCCTTGCGGCCCGTTAATATTTTGTGGGTATAAGACTGATGACCTACATCCCAGATGATCTTGTCCTCCGGGAGATTCAGAGCAAGATGAAGTGCCATGGTCAGTTCCACCGCTCCCAGGTTCGAACCCAGATGCCCCCCGGTCACACTGATCTTTTCGATCAGGAACTGCCGAATCTCCTCCGCCAGTTCCCCATAGTCTGATTTATCTATTTTTTTGATATCGTTTGCTTTCTCGATCTTATCCAGTAACATTGGCTTTTCCTCTGCTATTTCGTTCTATGGACCAGGTGCAGCAACAGCTCCTTCAGGAATTCATGTTCTCCCGAAAAGCTGTCCAGAATCGCTACCGCTTCCCCGGTCAGCCGTTCCACTTCTCTGCCGGATTCTTCCAGTCCGTGTAAAGTCACATAGGTCTGCTTATGATTCTGTGCATCACTTCCGGTAGCTTTTCCCAGCTCCTTGCTGTCCCCTATCACATCCAGAATGTCATCCTGGATCTGGAATGCAATGCCGACATTGTAGGCACACAGTTCCAATGCCGCAATCTCTTCATCGGTTGCCCCTGCCAGCGTAGCTCCGATAGTCATGGCCGACTGGATCAGGGCTGCCGTCTTGTTGGCATGGATGAACAGGATCTGTTCTGTGGTCAGAGGTTCTGCCTGTTCCTCCGCTTCAATGTCTGCGTTCTGGCCGCCGATCATCCCATAGATTCCTGCCTTGCGGGCTAAAATATTCAGTGCCGCCGCCACTCTCGGGTAATTCGGATCTACCGGTTCTCCCGAGGTGCATGCCGGAAAAGCACGAAATGCAGTCTCAAAGGCATAATTGAGCAGTCCGTCTCCTGCCAGAACTCCCATTCCGTCTCCGTACACAGACCAGGTAGTCTTGCGGCCTCTGCGGTACTCGTCATTATCCATGGCCGGCAGATCATCGTGTACCAGAGAATATGTATGGATCATCTCGATCGCCACCATAAAAGGCTCTATAATATCACCGTCGCCGCCGAACATCTTATAGGTCTCCTGCATCAGCATGGGACGCAGACGCTTTCCGCCTGCCATAAGGCTGTAATTCATAGCTTCAATAACGGTCTTCTGGTATCCTTCCTCCGCCGGAAGATATTCCTTAAGCAATTCTTCGATTGCTGCCGTTCTCTTCTGCAATTCCTGTCTGAATAATGTTTCTTCCATGTCTGATGCCAACCTTCCTCTACCTGCCGGTATACTTGTATGCTTACTGGGGATCCAGCGGTTCCAGTCCGCCCTCTTCGTTCAGCTTCATGACCTGTTTTTCCACCCGGTCGATCTGTTCGCTGCACTGTTTCAGCAGCTTCATGCCCTTGCTGTACGCCGTAAAAGCTTCCTCCAGGGAAATATCCTCTGCTTCCAGCTGTCCGATCAGTTCTTCCACTGCGGAAAAATTCTCTTCCAGGCTCTGTGGTTCCTGTGCTTCCGTTTTCTTTTTTCCTGCCAAAATAGCACCTCCGTCTGCTGCCCGCATCTATCTGCATCCCCCCGGATACCGGTAAATGCTATCCGGGAAGTCTTTCTTCCTTCTGTATCTGTTCCACCCGGGTATCGATCACGCCGTCACTCACCCGGATCCGCAGGCGCTCCCCTGCTTCCACCTGGGTCACGGAACGGATATTTTTCCCATCGGTATCCTCCACATAGGAAAAACCACTGTTTAACTTTTCCAAAGGAGAGACCGCTTTCATTCTCTCAATATACAATGCCAGATTATGTCTGCGTTCCCGCAGGATCGCCTGCAGCCGGTTCTGCAGCCGGTCTTCCAGCTGTATGCTGTAAGTCCTCTTCTCCCGTATCCGGCTGGCGGGGCTTAAATATTTCAGGCGCATTTCCATCTGATCCGCCTGCTGCCTCTTATGCTGAAGCACTCGTCCCATCCGCTGATACAGCCTGTCCTGTCTGTCCAGAATCTCATTCTCAATATCACTGACCTGTGTCACTGCCAGTTCTGCCGCTGCCGACGGGGTCGGTGCCCGCAGATCCGCCACATAATCAATGATCGTGGTATCCGTCTCGTGTCCAACCGCCGAAATAATGGGAACAGAGCAGTCGAATACTGCCTGTGCCACCATTCTCTCGTTGAACGCCCACAGATCCTCAATGGAGCCGCCGCCGCGTCCCACGATCATGACATCCACGCCCTGTCTCTCCAGTGCATGGATTCCGTTCACAATGGAAGGAGCCGCCGAAGCCCCCTGTACCAGCGCCGGATACAAAATAATCTGCACATAAGGATTCCGTCTGGAGGCGATCTGTATGATATCCCGGACAGCAGCGCCGGTATCTGCCGTGACTACCCCAAGGGTATGGATATACTTCGGAATCTGCTGCTTGTACTCCGGAGCAAACATGCCCTCTTCCGCCAGTTCCCGTTTTAGCTGTTCGTATTTTTCATAGAGGGCTCCGGCGCCGTCCTGCGTCACTTCCTTCACATACAGCTGATATCTGCCGTCACGCTCAAATACACTCACACTGCCCTTCGCAATTACCTGCTGCCCTTCCGTCAGCCGGAATCCCAGACCTCTCCGGTCTCCGGCGAACATAATGCAGTTCAGGGCACTGGCAGAATCCTTTAACGTAAAATAAATATGTCCAGAGGGATGGTATTTACAGTTGCTTACCTCACCCTTTACAGATACCATCTGTAAAAAGTAATCCTGCGTGAACATATTTTTGATATAAGTATTCAGTTGTCGTACGCTGATTACGTTCTGTATCCTACTCACCGGATTTCATGATCTTGGCAAGGATCGCATTGACGAATCCGCCAGAGCTTTCCTGTCCGTACTTTTTGGCAATCTCGATTGCCTCGTTAATAGCAACGCCATTCGGGATATCGTCATCATAGCGCAGCTCATATGCACCAAGGCGCAGTACTGCAAGCTCCACCTTTCCCATACGGGTGGTATCCCAGCCTTCGGTATTCTCATTCAACAGCCTGTCAAGCTCGGGGATTTTCTCCCTGATCTTCTCAAAGCGGGCCGCAATGGCATCTGCATCCTGCCAGGAAGGAACTTCCTCATTATTCTCGCGGAACAATGCGATCTGTTCCGGCATATCCTCCGGTGCATGAAACTCCACGCGGTATAAAAGTTTGAAAACCTGTTCTCTCTGCTCGTGTCTTCCCATAATATCTTCCTGTAATTCCTCTTATTTATCCTTCTTCATGTTCACACCGGCAATACGGATGTTCACATCAGAGCAGGTCAGTCCTGTCATATTCTCAATGGCATTTTTCACCTTCTGCTGTACTGCCTGACAGGTAGCGGGAATATTGTAACCGTACTCCATGGTCACAGTCAGATCCACGGTCACATTCTTGTCCAGCACCTCTACTTTGACACCCTTGGTCAGGCTCTTAACGCCTACCTTGCTCATGAGTTCGTTGGTAACATTACCAGCCATGGCGCTGACACCGTCTACCTCGGTAGCCGCTAAAGATGCGATCATAGCCACTACATCATCGGCGATCTGTACGGTACCGATGCTCTCGTCTTCCCTTAATACCAGGTTCTTCTTATCTATTTCTTTTTCCATGATAGCTGATCCTCCTAATAATAACTAATTAGTTACAGTATACCAAATCCTTATTCATTTGTCACCCAAAAAGTCAAGGATAATTGTTTCCCGTTCTGGGCATAAGTGACGGTATTGCTGTTCCCCTGTATCTGCATATAGGGAAAAATCTCCTGCTCATCGATCAATGCATGACAGATTTCCTGATAACAGAGTTCATCTGCACATTTTATCGTCACTTCCGTTCTGCCGCCCTCTATGGCTCTGTCGAAGACCGCCTGCATCTGTTCATGGTCATAGGAAGTAAAGTAGGAACCTTCCCGCACATAATAATTTGCTTCCGTCGCCGTACATTCCGGCATAGGGATCACCGCTTCGATACGATGCGTCCGTAGCAGATCCTCTGTAGTCACGCACAGATAATCATAATTGATCTCCGGCAGGCTCCTCTGCTCGCTGCCATTCTCCATGCGGTAAGAGGCATCTCCCCAGGTGGTATCTACATAATAATAGTCCCCGTCCACCTGTACCAGATTCCAGGCATGAGCTTCTCCGGTATCCACCGTTCCCTGCACCAGGGTGCACATCACCCCCAGATGATTCAACAGATACTGGGTGGCTTTGGCATATCCCTGGCAGACAGAGGCTCCTCCTAAGAATACCGAGGCAATGTTCTGATTATCCGCCGCACTCAGATCATAATTTGTGGAAAAGATGACCGCCTCATACACCGCTTTTACCTTATCGTACTCAGAAGCCGCCTCTTCCATACCGGACAGCCATTCCGCCGTCACACTGCGAATGGCCTCCGCCCGCGCTACGGCCTCTTCCTTCGTCTGATCGTAAGTGCCTGCGAAGTCGATTCCTACGGTTTTCTCCCCTCTGGAATATTTGGTATAAGTATATCCTGTGGTGTAAAAAATCTCCGGATGATCTATCAGCACGCACTGAAATACTTTGTCAATGTCCTGTTCATCCATTCCCTGTTCCAACGGTTCCGTGGACAGTTTGATCGTGTCATCCATAGACCCAATCGCCTGCTCGATCTCCTGATACCAGATCTGTTCCTGCGCATCCAGACTCTCATATGCAAAACGAGAGCCTCCCTCCTCTAAAAGGGAAAAGCTCTCTGTATTGTCATTTTCCGCAGCCGCCGTCTCCTGCACAGGCATAGTATCTATCTGTGACTCGGGCAGCACGATGGTCTGGGGTACTTCCTGCAGAACCTCCTGTGAGGAGCATCCTGTCAAAAGCAGTAACATCAGAATTCCGGCACATAACTTTTTCTTATTCCGCATTCTATCCCCCTACACACTTTTTGTTTCCATATAATTACTAATTGCGTCCGAACTCCGTCAGCACCAGTCCCTTATTACGGTCCAGAGTCATGCCGATGCTCCAGGAATTCACAAACAGCAATAAAGGATTACCCTTCATGTCCTTGACCTTCTTCATATCGGAAGTACCGGACAGCTTGGCCAGGTCGATCTCATCCTTATTCTCGATCCAGCGGATATGCTCATAAGGCAGGTTCTCCAGACGGATCTCCACGTTATATTCGTTCTCCAGACGGTATTTCAGTACATCGAACTGCAGCACACCTACCACACCGACGATGATCTCTTCCAGACCGGTATTGAACTCCTGAAAGATCTGGATGGCACCTTCCTGAGCGATCTGCTCTACGCCCTTGACGAACTGTTTTCTCTTCATGGTATCCACCTGGCGCACTCTGGCAAAATGCTCCGGTGCGAAGGTCGGAATACCTTCATACTGGAACTTCTCCCTGGGCATGCACAGTGTATCTCCGATGGAGAAAATGCCGGGATCGAAGACACCGATAATATCACCCGCATAAGCCTCGTTTAAGATCTTACGTTCATCCGCCATGATCTGCTGGGGCTGGGATAATCTCATAACCTTATTGCCCTGCACATGACGCACTTCCATGTTGGCATCGAATTTACCGGAGCAGATACGCATGAATGCGATACGGTCTCTGTGAGCCTTGTTCATGTTAGCCTGGATTTTGAAAACAAAGGCACTGAACTCATGCTCCGTCGGGTTGATCATGCCGATGTCTGCTTTTCTTGGCAGCGGCGTGGTAGTCATATTCAGGAAATGCTTTAAGAAGATCTCCACACCGAAGTTGGTCAAAGCAGATCCGAAGCATACCGGGGTCAGGTTACCCTTCTGCACTTCCTCCAGATCAAACTCTGCGCTGGCACCGTCCAACAGTTCCACCTCGCCAAGCAGCTTGTCCGCTGCATCCTCTCCGATCAGTTCCTTCAGATGTTCTTCGTCCTGAATGGGGATCTCGGTGGAAGTTCCTTCCTTCGTTCCCTTCTCCGTATCGGAATATGCGATCACACACTTTTTCTCACGGTCGTAGACACCCTGGAATTCCTTACCGGAACCAATGGGCCAGTTAATGGGGCAGGTGGCAATGCCAAGCTCCTTCTCGATATCATCCAGCAATTCAAAGGTATCTCTTGCCTCACGGTCCATCTTGTTGATGAAGGTGAAAATAGGGATCTTGCGCATCACGCAGACCTTGAACAGCTTTCTCGTCTGGGCCTCGACACCCTTGGAAGCATCGATGACCATAACTGCGGAGTCCGCTGCCATCAGGGTACGGTAGGTATCCTCAGAGAAATCCTGATGTCCCGGGGTATCCAGAATATTGATGCAGTAACCGTCATATTCAAACTGCAATACGGAAGAGGTAACGGAAATACCTCTGTCTTTCTCAATCTGCATCCAGTCGGATACCGCATGTCTGGCCGTTGCCTTACCCTTTACGCTTCCTGCCAGGTTGATGGCTCCTCCGTAGAGCAGGAACTTCTCGGTCAGGGTCGTCTTGCCGGCATCCGGGTGGGAAATAATGGCAAACGTCCGGCGGCGGTTGATCTCTTCTGTATAATTATTACTCACTACTATAGTCCTCCAAATATATCTCTTATATCTCTAAAAATCTATTTTCACAGTTCTTCGGGATCTGCTATCTATGATGGATCTGCCTTTAAAACAGAGCTTCCTTCAAACTCCGGTTGGATTCCGAAATAATCCAATACCGTAGCTCCGATATCGGAAAAAGTCGGTCTGGTTCCGCGATTTCCCGGCGTCACAGGCGCACCGTACATAAGAAACGGAGTATATTCTCTGGTGTGATCCGTGGTAGCCGTATATGCGGGATCACAGCCATGATCTGCCGTGATCATCAGAATATCTTCCGGCTTCATGTGTGCCTGGATTTCCGGCAGCTTTTCATCAAAATAAGCCAGTGCCTTCGCATAGCCGTCCACATCTCTTCTATGGCCGTAGAGCATGTCATAATCCACCAGATTGATAAAGCAGAGTCCTTCGAAATCCTTGTCCAGATATTCCAGTGTCCGCTCAATGCCTTCCGCATTGCCGGAAGTGTATACATGCTCGGTAATGCCCCTGCCTACGAAAATATCCTGGATCTTACCCACAGCAATGACATCCTTACCGGCGGCCTTCAGCTGATCCAGCATTGTCACTGCGGGAGGCAGCAGGGAAAAATCGTGTCTTCTGGGAGTACGGGTATAATGTCCGCTCTCACCGATAAAAGGTCTGGCAATGACACGGCCCACGCCGTGCTCTCCCTGTAAGATCTGTCTGGCGATACGGCAATAATCATATAACTGCTCCACAGGAACCACATCCTCATGGGCAGCGATCTGAAACACACTATCTGCGGAAGTATATACGATCAGTTTGCCGGTGCGCACATGCTCGTCCCCGTAATCCGCAATGACCTGTGTGCCGGAGTACGGCTTATTGCACAGCACATCTCTGCCGGTGCGGATCCGGAACTCTTCCAGCACATCCTCGGGGAAGCCGTCCGGATAGGTAGGCAGCGGCTTGGGAGAATAGATACCTGCGATCTCCCAGTGTCCGATGGTCGTGTCCTTTCCACGGGAACGCTCCGTCATGCGGGTATAAGCTGCCGTGGGATGGTCTGTTTTCTCTCCCACTTCCACGCCGTCAATATTAAACAAACCCATGTTTTTCATATTTTCCATATGAAAATAAGGGCTCTTTGACACGCTCCCCAGTGTATTTACATTGATGTCACCGTAAGCTGCGGCATCCGGCATCTGTCCGATACCGAAGCTGTCCAATACAATTAAAAAGACTCTCTTCATTGTTTCTTCCTTTTGTCAAGTTTTCCAGGTTAAGTTATGATACCATCCAGATTGTTCCGTGCTTCGCACTCTCACAATCTGGACCGCATTCGTAATCCGCTCATTTTCTTCGAAAATGGCTGCTTGCTCATGTGGTACGGGTTACGAATTCAAAAAGCCTCCTGCAAGCAAGCTTGCGTAGGCTTTTTAATTGTAACCCTTGGTATCATAACATAATTTTTCCCCTATGTACACAAAAATATCACTGTGCAATGGTGCTGATGACGATATTTTCCGCCGCAATATCCGTCTTTCTTTTTACGATATCTTCGATCTGTGCCCGCTGCACATCCGTCAGTTCTGCGGCATTGACCACCACATCCACGGCATCCCCGTTGATGCTGACCACAGCTTCACTGAAACCTTTCGCCTGCAAAAGCACCTCGGCCGCCGCTTCCTTTTCCGCGATATCAGTCATGCGCACCATGCTGTCCACCGCTTCCTGTTTCTGGGCATCGCTGAGCTCAGTACTGTTGATAATCTCCAATAAGGTCTCTTTATTCCGGGCTCTGGTCTGCTCCTTGGAAAGTCTTGCAGCAGACAGTACCTCCACACCGTTCGTTCCGGTCAACACTGCTTCCCCGGGAATCTCCCCTTCGTCCGGCGTAGCCTCTGCCACCTGCATATCTTCATCCAGATAATCTTCCATGACGATCTCCACATCCGAATCCAGGCTTTCCATATCTGTGACAATGTCTGTGGAATCCACTGCACTGAGATCTTCTGTATTATCCGACGCCAGATACTCCTTTTCCAGGTTGGTCCCCGCAAACTGCAGATAACCTGCAATGGCTATCATGATGGCAAGTGCGGTAATCATAAGCTGATTCTTCTTAATTAAGTTTTTCACTGCGTTCCCCTTTTCCAAAGGCCTGTATCTGCCTTCTTGATTTTATACTCTATTGTATGTACCCGTCTGTGCGGATATGTTTCCTGTGACTCATTTTTCCAACACCTTGACTTTGTGGGCTTCCACACCGAAAAGTGCCTGTGCGATCTGCGTGATTTCACTGGTCATATTGCCTTTTCCGGCTCCTTCCGCCACCACCAGCACCCCCTCCACTTTGGGTGTGATCGTCTTCGCTACAAACGGTGTGCCCTGACTGCCGTCCTGATAGACGGTCTGGTATCCGGTATTGGAAGAACTCACGGTGCGGGTTCCTCCGGCGGAGTCCTGTTCTTCTGTCTGGGAACGATCCGCGGTCATGTCTTTTTCCACAATTCTTTCCTCCGAGGATTCCAATGTGATCATGACTTCCACCTCTCCCAGTCCCCGGACGGATTCCAGCATTTTCTTCAGTTTTCCCTCCAGATAGGCGGTATATTCCTCCGCGCTTCCCGCTGCCACCGCCCGGGTTTCGGTATCTACCGCCGTCTCCTGTTCCCCGGTTGTCTGCGAAGGAGAAGTGAAAATTCCGGCATTGTACTGTTCTGCAGTCTCTGTGCCGACGGAAGCTGCCTGTGGCTCCTCCTTTTTCACCGGCAGGGCGATGATAAACAATAGGACACCCAACAATACCAGAATCAACAGGTTGTCCCGACGGAACCATTTCGGAGGGCCGGAACCGCCTGCACCGTTACCTGTACCAATGCTGCCTGTGATCTTTTCCCAGAATTCACCCATTGCTTCTCACCTCTTTTTCTTCCCTGGCTCCGGTTTTTCTACCGTCATTTTCCTTAACTCTCCGGCAGACTTCTCCATCATTCCAGCCGGATTGGTGCAATGTCCACATGGATCCCCTCCGTTTCTGCATTTTCCCTATCTGTTTCCTTCTGATCCGATACTTCCCCACTGTTTTCTCCTGTAACAGCTCCCTGTGCAGAATCTTGCTCCCACACATTTGCCGGGTCATATCCTTCCCCGGCTTCCTGCGCCACAGCAGCTGCCGTATTCCCGATCTCTTCCTGCGACTGTTCTGCCTGTTCGGAGGCCCGGGTCAGCACGGTCTGCAATTCTTGCATAAATCCTGTCACCTGTTCTTCTGCATTCCAGCCGTCTCCGCCGCCGAACATGGTCAGAACAGGCTGTAACAACTGCAGCAACAGCATAACGGATAATAACAGTTTCAAATATTTATCGTAGGACTCCTTCGGTCTGAAATGCACTACGGTCTGTGCACAGATCAGGAAGATCCCGGCCTGTCCGATCACCCGGTATAACCATTGCATCCTCTTACCTCCCCCTGCTTCCGATAGCTAATAGTGCCAATGTGATCAGAAACAACAGCATGGCTGTGCCCGCAGTACGAAACAGAAGCATCCCTGCATTTCCCATATGATCCGTACAGTTGGTCACTCTTTTATCGCTGACGATCCCCATAAAAGCTGCCGCACACTTGATCAAAAACGCAGTAAACAAAATCTCCAGAAGCGGAGCCGCACACGCCGCCAGAAGCAGTAACAGCAAAAGTACGCCGATGCTGTTGCGGATGACAACGGCTGAACCCACCGCCAGCTCCAGAAGCCCGTCTGCCGCATTTCCGATCCCCGGCAGTGCCGAAAGTGCCTTTTCCACGGCGGAGGTCCTCACGGAATCCAATACCGGTGTGATCAATGACTGGAACACGCTGATCCCCGTGACCACTCCCAGAGAAGCCTTGAGAATCCAGCCCACCGCCTTTTCCAGAAGTTCCGTCAAAAGTGTCAGCTTTTCCTCCACCCAGATCCCGTTGATCATGGTCAACAGGCCATAGCAGTAAATCAGTGGTAGTACCACACCCAACAGTATTTTTTCCGTACCATAGATCAGAAGCAGCATCAGCTGATACCCGGCTCCCACTGTAGCCGGCCCCGAGGCCACTCCCACCGCAAGAAGATACGTAGGTACCATCAGCCTTACAAACAACACGATATTTTCCACCGTCTCTCTTGCGGTTCCCAGAATCCCGGAAAAACATTGCAGCAGGATCACTCCCATGAGCAGATAGATAAAGTAAAAGCTTAAATCCGCAATCTGATGTTTGTCGAAAACCTCCACGAAATGAATCAGCAGTGCAGAAAGGATCCCCAGTACGATCAGCCAGATCAGAATATTTTTCCTGCCCGCAGCAGATGCTCCCATTCCCTGTATCACTTCCTGCAACAGGGTTCCCGCTGCCCCCAGCACATCTCCCTGCAGCAGCTGTCCCATCAATTCCGCCACGGAGATCCGGGAGGCCGGAAACAGCTTCTGCATCCCTTTTTCCAGTTCTTCCATGCCATATTCCTGCCACATTGCATCCATTGCTCCCTCACTCTTATAAAATACCATAGATCTGTCGGATCACCGTAAGCAGAATCGGCAGTCCCGCAAACAGTACCGAAAGTTTTCCCAGAATCTCGATCTGATCCGATACCGCTGCGAATCCGGCATCCTTGCAGATTCCGGCGCTGAATTCACACAGGTAGGTGATCCCCACCACTTTCATCAAAATACCGAGATACCCTTTTGCATCCCCGAGGTACTGCTGTAATCCCGCAAACTCCTCCAGCAGCTGTCCCGTCAGCCCCAGCACATAGGAAAATACCAGCACACTCAGGGCAAATCCGATCAGCAGCGTATATTCCGGCCGCTGTTGCCTAAATTGTATGGCAAAAAGAACTCCGGCGATTCCAAGCAATGCAATCTTAATGATCTCGGACATATTTCCTCCTATTAAAACGAAAACAGAGTCTGTACGGTATCAAACAGATCATAGATATACGGAACGATCCAGCTAAGAACCAGGATCAGTCCCGCAAGGCTGACGAGAAAAGCATGTTCCTCCCTGCCGCTGTGTTTTAAGACCTGGCTGAGTATCGTTACAAGGATTCCTACCGCAGCTATTTTAAAGATCAGTCCTATTCCCATCTTTCCCCGTCCTTTTCTCTTCTCTCTGTGGTCTCCGGAACCGGCATCAGACTAACAATAACAGTATCAGCAGACCGCTCATGGCTCCCAGTCCTACGGAGAGCCTGCATTTCTGTGTAATTTCCCGCTGCTGCATATCCGCCGTATGTTCCAGTCCCTGTCTGGACAATTCGATACTTTTTATCTGCATCGTTTCATCCGCATAGCCCTCTTTTTCCGCAAAACGCAAAAACTCTTCAATGTCTTCTTTTTTCAGAGGAAGCATCCGCAGCTGTCTGCGAAAGCTTTTCTCCGCCAGTTCCAGAAAACCAGCATCCTCCGTCTCCGCATATTCACGGTATACTTCGGTGCAGATCTCTCCCAGCCTGTCTTTCCGTTGTCTGCCGGTCTGTCGGCAGCATTCCGGAAGTGTTGACCCGTTGTACCGGATCTCACTGATCCACTGTTCCAGAATGCGGATGAGTTCCCGGATCGTATATAATCTTCCTAAGAATTGCTGCCGATACCACAGTCCCATTCCAAAGCATCCCAACAGAATCAGAAATCCTCCGAGCATCTGCATTCCATCCGTCCCCTTCCTTTTAAGATCACTATGCGGTCAAATATCTGTCGCAGGCAGGATTCACCCAGGCGCTTTGCTGCGTCCGTCTCATCCGTTCCATGCAGAGTGGCCAGCAGACCGCAGCCGCAGGCCGCTGCTTTTTGTAAGGCCAGCCTGTCCGTTTCCTCCCCCAGTTCATCCACTGCAATGACTTGAGGTGACATGGAACGCAAAAGTAATAACATCCCCTGAGCCTTGGGACAGCCATCAAGCACATCCGTCCGCATCCCCAGATCATTCTGAGGTCTTCCCAGATAGCTTCCCGCCAGCTCCGAGCGCTCGTCCACCACTCCCACCCGAAGTCCCGCACCATACGTATTACCATCGGAAATCTGACGGATCAGATCCCTGAGCAGAGTGGTTTTGCCGAATCCCGGAGGCGATACAATCAGGGTATTCTGAAATTTTCCTTTCTTATATAATTTTGGCAGGATACCGTCAGCTGCTCCCCGGATCTCATGGGCGACCCGGATATTGATAAACGCAATATTTTTCAGAGTGCGGATCACTGTTTCATTTTCCAACACAGCCTGTCCGCACAATCCGATCCGGTGTCCGCCTTCCACAGTCAAAAAGCCCTGTCTGATCTCATCGGCATAAGCATACACCGAATCCTGACACAGCCAGGCGATCAACTCCCGTATCTCCGCTTCCGTCACCAGATGCGCTCCGTAAGGATGCTCCTGCCATTCCCCGCCGTTATTTAAGAAATAATCTCCTCTCGATGTTTCCACGATCACCGGCCTGTCCACACGTAGACGGATCTCGCAGATTTTTTCCCCATTATCCGCTGTCTTCTGCCAGAATGCTCTTCTCTTTTGCGGAAAAATACGAAGCAGGCTGTCCATGTTTCTCCTCCCGTAACTATTCAGAACCTCATGCGCAAAATCGTTCCTTCGGAACTTCTCCTTTGCGAATGCAGGCATTCATCAAGACTTAGCTGATATTTAATGCTCTGAATAGTTACAATATATGTCTCCGTGGACAGGATATTCCTTCCAATCTTCTCTTTTTTTCTATAGTGTGGTATAATAAGCGATAACTGTTTTTATGACTTTTGTTTTGGAGGTTTTTATGAACATAATCATTGTGGGCTGCGGCAAGGTTGGCTACACCCTGGTAGAGCAATTAGGCGGTGAGAATCACAATATCACCGTGATCGATACCAATGAGGAAAAGGTGAATTCCATCACGGATGATCTGGATGCCATGGGCATCGTGGGCAATGGTGTCAGCTTCCAGACACTGTCTGAGGCCGGCATTGACCATGCGGATCTGCTGATCGCCGTGACCGGATCCGATGAGCAGAATCTTCTGTGCTGTGTCATTGCGAAAAAGGCGGGACATTGTAAGACCATCGCCCGTGTCCGCAACCCTATCTACAATAATGAGATTGCTTTTCTGCGGGAAGAGCTGGGGCTTGCCATGATCATCAACCCGGAGCTGTCCAGTGCCGCCGAGATTGCCCGGATCTTCCAGTTTCCTTCTGCAGTTAAGATCGATACTTTTTCCAAGGGAAGGATCGAGCTTCTGCATTTCCGCGTGACCCATGACTGTCTCTTAAATAATTATGAACTGATCCACATCCGTACCACCTTAAAATGCGATGTACTGGTATGTATGGTCACCAGAGATAATCAGGTGCTGATTCCCCGGGGTGATTTTGTCTTCCGGGAAGGCGATGTGGTAGCTATTGTGTCCACTCCTCCCAAGGCTAATGATTTCTTCAAAAAGATCGGTATCGGCGCCGGCAGGGCACGTACTGCCATGATCGTCGGTGGCGGAACCATTGCTTATTATCTGGCAAGAAGACTTTTAGAAGTCGGCATCCATACCAAGATCATCGATCAGGATCCCGCTCGCTGCGAGCATTTGAGTGAACTGCTGCCCAAGGCTTCCATTATCTGCGGTGACGGTACGGATGAACGTCTTCTGATACAGGAGGGGCTGGAGAACGTGGATGCTTTTGCTGCACTGACCGGACTGGATGAGGAAAATATCCTCCTGTCACTGTATGCGAAACGGACTTCCCGCGCAAAGGTAGTCACCAAGATCAACCGTATCAACTTCAGTGGTGTCTTAAGTGATATCAAGCTGGATACGATCTCCTATCCGCGTCTGGTAACTGCAGATATGATCATTAAATATGCACGATCCATGAATGAATCTCTCAACAGTAATGTGGAGAATCTGTATAAGCTGGAAGACGGTCATGCAGAGGCACTGGAATTCTACATCAAAGAGGATTCTGCCGTTACCAATATACCTCTGAACCGTCTGCACATCCGGAAAAATATCCTGGTCTGTTCCATCGTCCGCGGAGGACAGGCTATTATTCCCAGTGGTCAGGACGAGCTTCATGTAGGCGATTATGTGGTCGTAGTACTGACACATGCACGGCTGAATGATATTAAAGATATTATTGAAGGGTAATTTTATAGAAGGACATTATCATGAATTTTGCGATATTGAGTTTTATTATCGGATTTATTTTACAATTTGAAGCTTTATTCTTACTGCTTCCCTGGATCGTGGGTATGATCTACGGAGAATATCATGTGGCACTGATCTATCTGGTGACCGCAGCTGTTTGTTTCATTTTAGGAAAATTGTTAAGTTTCAGGCACACAGGACGTTTTAAGGAATTGTACGTCAGGGAAGGCTTCACTGCCGTTGCCCTTGGATGGTTTGTCATGTCTGTTTTCGGTGCTATTCCCTTCGTTCTCACCGGAGAGATTCCTTTTTATATTGATGCTCTCTTCGAGACGATCTCCGGCTTTACGACCACAGGTTCCAGTATCCTGTCCGATGTGGAAGCACTCAGCTATGCCAGCCTGTTCTGGCGCAGCTTCACTCACTGGATCGGCGGTATGGGCGTATTTGTATTTATTATGGCGATCCTGCCGATGATGGGTGGCTCCACCATGAACCTGATGCGTGCGGAGAGCCCCGGTCCTTCCGTCAGCAAGCTGGTACCGAGAGTACGGGATACTGCGAAAATCCTCTATGGACTTTATATGGCGATCACTGTTCTGGGCGTGATCATGCTATGCCTGTGCGGTATGCCGTTGTTTGATTCCCTGTGTACGACCTTCGGCAGTGTCGGCACCGGTGGTTTCGGTGTCAAGAACAGCAGTATCGGCGGTTACTCTCCACTGATACAGAATGCAGTAACGATACTTATGATCTTAAGCGGTGTCAATTATACGGTATATTTCTGTCTGTTAAGCAGGCAGTTTAAGGAAGCTTTTTCCATCGAAGAAGTTCGTTGGTATTTTTTGATCATTTTCGCCAGTGCTCTGACGATCGCCTGGAATATCCGCCCGCTCTATGCAACTTTGGGAGAGACACTGCGGCACTCCTTTTTCCAGGTAGGAACGATCATCACCACCACCGGATTTGCCACCACGGATTTCAATATGTGGCCGCAATTGTCGAAGACGATCCTTCTGCTTCTGATGATGATCGGAGCCTGTGCTGGCAGTACCGGTGGCGGTATAAAGGTATCCCGTGTGCTGATCCTCTTCAAGGCGATCCGCAAGGAGCTGTCCATGATGATCCATCCCCGGATGGTGAAAAAGATCAAGATGGACGGACACAATCTGTCCCACGAGACGCTTCGTTCCACCAATGTCTATATGACGGCTTATTTTATCGTACTCTTCGTTTCCCTGCTGATCGTCTGTCTGGACGAATATGACCTGAGCACAAACTTTACCGCAGTACTGGCCACCCTGAACAATATCGGTCCCGGCCTGGAGTTAGTCGGTCCCACCCAGAACTTCGCATTGTTCAGTCCTCTGTCCAAATGCGTGCTGATGTTCGATATGCTGGCCGGACGACTGGAACTCTTCCCCATGCTCGTGATCCTGCTGCCGTCCTGTTGGAAGAAATATTAAATTCCTTAATCGCAAAAATGAGTCTGTGATGACATTTTTAATCGTCACACAGACTCATTTTTTCATACATACCTCTAATCAAATGTTGACCGAAATGAGAACGCTACATATCATTACAATCATTATATATGAATCTTCAGACACTTCTTGCCGGTCAGTTCCTTCGTCCGTTCATCCGGCTGTCCAAAGCCAACATAAATATCTGCTCCCCTACCGGTATGTACAAATTTACCTTCTTCATCTACAACGGTAAATGCCCTCATCGGAATTTCCAGTGTCACCATCTTTTCTTCTCCCGGTGCAAGCTGTACGCGCTTAAACACGACAAGTTTAGGATTGGGCACTTCGTTGATATCCTCAACCTGTACATAGACCTGCAATACATCCTCTGTAAAAACATCTCCGTGATTTGCAACGGTTACTTCAACACCTACACTCTGTTCTTCCGTTTGTGCATATACCACATCTTCCGTCAATTCCGCCCTCATAACTAGTGTATCAGCATAATTCAGCCCATAACCGAATGGATAAAGCGGAGCTTTTTCCACAAAGCGATATGTCCTGTTCTTCATGGAATAGTCATCAAAATCCGGCATCCCCTGTAAATTGCGGTAAATGGTAACCGGCAATTTACCCGAAGGTGATATTTCTCCAAAGAGTATATCTGCAACTGCCTTTCCACCTCTTGCTCCCGGATACCATGTCTGAAGAACTGCATTCGCCCTGTCATCTGCCAGGTTCAAATCCATAGCACTTCCAGCCATCATACATACAATAAACGGAACTCCCATTTCTGCCACGGTTTCCAAAAGCCTCTGCTGTGAAGGTGGAAGCATCAGCCCCTGCTTGTCTCCGGATGCATATGCATTTCCTGTATCGCCCTCTTCTCCTTCAAGACTTTCGTCCAGTCCCAGACACAGAATAACAAGATCCGAATGTTCTGCAACTGTCATTGCCTCAGAGATACGGTCATCCTCTCTTGCCAGTTTTTCTACCTGATCTAAAAACAAATGGCAGCCTTCTGAATAAAGTACCCTGACATCATCGCCTACATAGTCCTGAATACCTTCCAGTACAGTAACATACCTTGAAGCCGTCCCATGATAATTGCCGATCAGGGCTTCTCTGGAATTGGCATTGGGACCAATGACTCCAATTGTTTTAAGTTTCTTTTTATTTAAGGGTAAAATACCATCATTTTTTAACAATACGACGCTCTTGCATGCTGCCTCTATGGAAAGCTCAATATGTTCCCTACATTCAACAACTTCATACGGAATATGATCATATTCTGTCTCATCAAACATTCCCAGCAAGAATCTGGTCGTAAATAAACGAATGGCTGATTTCTGCAGTAGTTCTTTGGAAATAAGCCCCTCTTCATAGGCATTCAGGATTTTCTGATAAGTACATCCGCAATTAACATCGCAGCCCATCTCCAGAGCCAGTCTGACGCTTTCCTCCGGTCTGTCTGTCACCTTATGGTGTTCATGAAAATCACGGATAGCCCAGCAGTCTGAAACATAATGTCCCTGAAATCCCCACTGTTTTCTCAAAACCTCCACCATCAGATAACTATGAGCACAGCATGGTTCACCATTGGTTCTGTTGTATGCGCCCATAACCGCTTCGACTTTTCCTTCCCTGACACAGGCCTCAAACTGCGGAAGATACGTTTCCCAAAGTTCTTTCATGCTAACCTTTGCATCAAAATAGTGTCGTTTTTCCTCCGGGCCGGAATGTACTGCAAAATGCTTGGCACACGCTGCCGTGCGCAGGTATTCTCCCTCTCCCTGCAGACCTTTGATAAATGCAACACCCAGTATTGCAATCAGTGTCGGGTCTTCTCCATAAGTCTCATGTCCACGCCCCCAGCGGGGATCCCGGAAGAGATTGACATTGGGCGACCAAAGTGTAATTCCTTTATAAATATCACGGTCTTCATGTTTTTCATTTTCATTATATTTGGCTCTCGCCTCCGTAGAAACGGCAACTCCTACCCGCTCCAGCAGTTCTTCATCAAAAGTTGCTCCAAGCCCGATTGCCTGTGGAAAAACAGTTGCTGTACCCGCTCTTGCAACACCATGCAGGCCCTCATTCCACCAGTTATACTCCGGAATATCCAGATGTGGAATTTCATCTGCGTCAAAGCGCAGCTGTGAAGCCAGTTCCTCTACGCTCATCTGCTCCACCAATTCAGTAGCTCGTCTGACTGCCTCTTGTCTGTTCATAAATTCCTCCATAAATTTTTTTCTGATTATTAGCTATATAGGCTTAATAATCTTCTTTTTGTTTCAGAGTCTGATGTTCTGAACATCTGCCGAGTAAGGAACTTTCTGCTTGGATCTGAATCATTAGAAAAGCTGCGCTGTCATTTTCTTTTTGTCTTCTCTGATACTCTGTTGGCAGAATACCGTATTTCTCCCGGAACAGTCTGGAAAAAGCCTGACTGTTGGGGAAACCGTTCTTTAATGCAATTTCGCCTATGGTCAGATCCGTTTCCTCCAGTTCCCGCAATGCATGTTCAAACCGGATGCTCCGCAGATAATCTTTATAGTTGATTCTGCCATACTGACGGAACATTTTCGACAAGTAAGTAGGGCAATATCCAAATGTTGCTGCCAGGGTTTCCAGTGAAATTTCTTCTGCATAATGTTCCCGAAGGTATCCAGTAATTCTTTCAAGATGTCCTGAATGAGTATTCCCCGGATAATAATCCTTCTTTTCCTCAGGTATCCGATAAGCGGTTACCAGAAGATATTTCAGCTGATAAAAGATACTCTGCATCAACAGTTCATAGCCGTACTCTTTTCTGATCTGCTGTCTGTACATTTTCTCAAGTAATGCAAAAAGTTTTCCATCCTCTTCCTTTTTTTCACCGGAAAACCGCATTATCTGTTTTTCCATTGGGATCTGTAAAACAATTGCCTCATTTCGTCCCGATGTATGAATGGAATGCACTTCATTGCTGTTCACAATTATAAACTTTCCTGCCGGAAGGACATATTTTTTATCGCCGAGATAAAAATCTACCTTTCCCTCCCGCAAGGCAAATATTTCAACACTGCTATGTTGATGCGCCTCACATATATATTTTCCGTCTGCACCTTCGAAACGGAATAGCTTAAAGGGCAGTCCCCGATCCGGCACCACTGCTTCCTGCCGGTATATCTTCTCTTCTTTCATAGTCATCCCTAATATTCCACACCGGAAGATTTTCTGTTCCATGATAAAATCTCACCGGCAGTTTCCCGGAGGGGGAAAATTCTCCAAACAGCATTTCGGCAATTACCTTACCACCTCTGGCTCCCGGATACCAACAATCCACGATGGCTTTCACATTCGGGTTGTGTTCCGCCCATGGCAGATCTATGGCGCTTCCTGCCATTAACAGAACCACCACCGGTTTTCCCATCGCTGCAACAGTTTCCAGAAGTTCTTCCTGAAGTCCCGGCAGATTTAATCCCAGTTTGTCTCCGCTGGCATATTCATTCCTGGCATCGCCCTGTTCTCCCTCTATGGTTGCATCCAGTCCAAGGCACATTACTGCCACATCGGCATGTTCCACGGACAGCTTTACTTGCTCCGTGGTACGCACTCCCACTTCTCAGCTCCGCTGCGGTCCGTGCTAATCATGTGTCACTCTCTTTATTTGTAAATTCTGTAATTTCCCGAAAGTGCCAGCATGGCAAACAGGTACAGGAAATTATCATAATATCGTCTGTCCCCGGTGCGGAGCGGAGTATTCCAGAAGCGGTCTACGCATTCCTTTATATGAGGACCGTCTGCTGCCAGTGATGCCTGTGCATTGACTGCTACAATGGCAACCGGATGCAGTGCCTTCTCTTCCAGTCTTGTTCCATCAATCAGGAACACACCGTCCCAGTGTTCTCTCTGCTCTTCACAGTAAAATCTCTGCAGCCGGTTTGCGATCTCCGTCTGCCACGGATCTTTGTCATACCAGAGATGATCCATAGCAATGTTGGCTATGGTGCGGTATGCATCACTGTAGTACCAGTCATGCTTTCCGAAGATCTCCTGATGCCCAGCATGGGGTGTCCCGTCATAGTCTGCGTATTCTGCGCTGAGACCGGTTTGTGGATGACATGCCTTATGCAGATATTCTCTGCTGGCTGCCGCAGCCTGTCTCCAGAATTCCCGGTCTTCTTCCTCCACCTTCTCCGCAAACAACTCATAAAAATGAGGCAGATGATATGAGGGGTCAGAAAAATCCATGTTTGTGACAAATTTGATCAGATGATTGGAAGGCTCCCACATAGGTTCTCCCGGATGTCCAGGCTCCCCTTTGTGGATACATTCCCGCAGGATTGCTTTTGCCTCTTTGCTGTAAGCAAAAATACCTTCTCCGTCCCCCCAGCGGGCAGATGCAAAAAACAATGCCATGGCAAAATACTCTTCTCCGTCCGGTGCCGGTCCCTCTGCATTGTGCGTTCCATCCGTGCTGCAGGACCAGGCAAAATAGTTGCGGCAGGGTCCTGCCGGAATATACATATAAGTCCGCACCCACTTCCAAAGGCGGTCGAATTCTGCCTTCTTATCCATCTGGACACAGACCATCATGCCGTAGGACATTCCCTCTGTGCGTACATCATGATTGCCGGTATCCTCCAGATACGCCATATCACCGCCTGCCTCATGATAAAAACGTTGTGCCTCCGTTCCGTAAAATATGGTTTCAAAGGTCTGTTCCAGTCTTTCCCCGATTGCGGTCTCATCATAACCGCACTCTTTCAATACATTTCGATAAATTCCAGTCTGATATGCTCCTGCCATTTGCTCGTTCTCCGATTTTTATTCTTTGACGCCACCCAAAGTAAGTCCGGCTACAAAGTACTTCTGTAAGAAAGGATAAATACAGATAATGGGCAGCATGGTAATGATCGTTGCCGCTGCACGCACGGAAGTCGGTGTTACGGTTCCTGCGGCATTCTTCATTGCCTCCGCTGAAGTTCCCTGATTGGTTACGGAGGATAACAGCTTCATCAATTCATACTGCAATGTGGTCAGATTACTGCTCATGCGATTGTAAAGCATGGCATCAAACCAGGAGTTCCACTGTCCTACCGCCACAAACAGGGCTACTGTGGCATAAACCGGCTTACACAGCGGAGAATAGATCTTAAGAAAAATAGTGCTGTAACCGGCACCGTCCAGCTGTGCAGATTCTTCCAGGCTGTCAGGGATTCCGTTCATATAAGTACGGATTACCAGCATGTTAAATGCGCTTACCATTCCAGGGATCACATATACCCAGAAGTTGTTGGTAAGCCCCAGCCCCTTATATAAAAGGAATGTCGGGATCATTCCACCGTTTACATACATGGTGATGACCCAGAACAGGGAAACCTCTCTCTGGAACAGGAATCTTTTGCGGCTGACAATAAAAGCAAGGATCGCATTGGCTGCCAGAGACAACAGGGTTCCGATCAGTGTTCTGGCAACTGTGATATAAGCGCCTGTGATCAGATTATCTTTATGTAAAACCGTCGTATAGTTTTTCCAGGTGAATTTTCTCGGCCACAGGTAGATTCCTCCCCGCAGGGCATCCGTACCATCATTCAAAGAGATTGCCAGAGTATTCAGCACCGGATATAACGTTACGATCACAAACAGGACCATGATGATGCCGTTTATGAACGGAAAAATGTCATTTTTTTTGGATTTGATCTTATACTTTGTATCTATCATTGTAATTACCATCTCTTTCTGTTTTAGAATAACTGCTCTTCGCCGTTATGTTTTGCAAACTGATTGGCCAGAACGATCAGGATGATACTTACCAGGCTCTTGAAAATACCTGCGGCTGTACCTATTGCATAATCTCCCTGGCTGATGCCCCATTTCAATACATAAATATCAATCGTCTGGGAGAACTTCTGTATCAATCCGTTTCCTAACAGATACTGAATTTCAAATCCTGCATTTAATACATTACCCACATTCATCAGCAATAAAATTACGATGGTCGGTTTGATTCCCGGAAGAGTAACATATTTAATTTTATTCCATCTTCCTGCGCCATCAATGGCAGCAGCTTCATACAGGGAAGGGTCAATGGATGTGATGGCCGCCAGATAAATAATGGCATTCCATCCTGTCTCCTTCCAGACATTTGCAAATGCTACAATCGGCCAGAAGTACCCAGGATGGGCAAAGAAATTGATCGGCTGGCTGAGCACATGCAGATTTACCAATACTTCATTTACAATTCCGGTACCAGACAACATATCATGCAGGATACCGGTTACGATGATCCAGGAAAGAAAATGTGGCAGATAAGAGATCGTCTGTACTGTCTTTTTCCCACCATTACTCTTGATTTCATTCAATAGAATTGCAAATACAATTGCGGTAACGAAAGTTGCCACAAGGTTGATCACGCCCATGGCCAGTGTGTTCCTGATGACCCGCAGGAATGTCACATCCGAGAATAACATCTGAAACTTCTGAAGTCCCACGAATTCGGAGTGCAGGATTCCCAACTGCGGCTTATAATTCTGGAATGCCATCGTCCATCCGGCTAAGGGAAGATAGTAAAAAATCACTCCATAGATCATCATTACTCCTGCCCAGAAAAGCAGAACTTTTTGCCTTTTGATTTCTTTCCATGTGATAGGTGTTCTGGTTTGTTTTACTTTTTGTTTCGATTTTGTTCTCGTTAACGACATATCCTCGCTCCTTAAAAAACGGGCAGATGAAATTTTACCTGCATCTGCCCATTCTCAAATTTCATTTATATGTTTTTATTTGAACTTTGCTGCCAGTTCCATTCTGCTGTCCAGTTCTGCCTGTAATTCACTGATAAAATCTTCCGGCTTGCAGGCATTATATGCATCCATATAATCCGCCCATGCTTTGTCGAAATCAGCTGCCATAACTACCTGAGGAAGATACTCATGCTTTACTTCACCGATCTTGGTCCATGCCATACCACCGGGTGTGCTGGTATTGAAGTTATTGGAGAAGGACCACATAGGATACCATTCACCGGGTGCTTCGTTGGTGCCCAGCATTTCCACGTAAGTCTCCGCACCGTATGCCTGGAATGCTTCCTTCACATCATCGTTTAATCCATCGAAGAATTCCCTCGCCTGGCCATCTGGCTTGTTTGCATTGATACCATCATCACTGGTTCCGTTGTACTGAGGGAAATAAGAATAAGAGCACATATGGGATGCCTTATACTCTGTATCGGAAGCCTGCGTTCTCTGCTCCGGTGTTCTGTAGAATTCACCGTTCTCATCTACTTCATAGTCAACACCTTCCACACCCCAGAAACGAAGGTTATGGATATCCTGATCCAGCAGATCATTGATCAGCTTCAGTGCGCCGGGAACATCCTTACAGCTTACAGTAATTGCAAGTCCGCTTCCTGAGTTGAATGCGCCACCGGCATTATGCCACTGGTTCTTTACGCTTTCATCAATTGTAATCGGCAGAGGAATGTAATCGCATCCCTGTGCATCCAGTCCTGCCTGCTTGATGGCATCGCCTGCTGTGTAAGCGAAATCCCACCATTGATCGATCATACCCAGGACACGTCCTGTAGAAAGTTTGGAAATATACTCATCATAAGACTGGGTAAAGGACTCGGGGTCTACAATGCCTTTCTGGTATTCTTCATTTAATTTTTTGAAATACTTTACTGCGGTATCGGAAGTGTTGTAATCCAGTACCGTCAGCGTCTCAGGATCTACCATACAGCTTCCGTCATTAGGATAACCATCCAGGAACTGAGGTGCATTCTCCAGACAGAAGTATCTCCAGTCATCACAGAGAATGGTATAAGGAATATTGGCTGTTCCGTCTTCCATAGTAGGATTTGCTGCATTATACTTTTCGATCAGATCAAAATACTGATCCATGGTCCGGATCTCGGGATAGTCTGCCCATTTCAGAACTCTTGCCTGAATCCAGAATGCTTCATCATTATGTGTACATACCTTCTCTTCGTTCTTGATGCAGCTGAACTGAGGGATCCAGTAAATGTGGCCGTCTTCCTGACGAAGCTTCTCCCACTCCAGATCAGTAAACAGATTCTTGATATTAGGATAATCATCCAGATAATCATCCAGTGCTACCAATGCTCCTGCCTCATACAGTTGTTTGGTTCCAGTCTGTCCCTCAATGAAGTCCGGATACTCGCCACCGGCGATCATGGTACCCACAGCTTCATCTGCGGTCTGTCCGGTCAGCCAGGTCTCTTTTACTTTGGCGCCTACCTTCTCTGCGATCAGCTGCTGCACTTCATTGTCGTCATTGATCTCAGATCCCGCTACCGCAAAAAATGCGGTGAATTCTTTGATGCCTGCTTCTTCTGTGGTACTGTTGGTTCCTGCGCTCGTTGTACTGTCTCCGGATGTCTGGTTTCCGTCACTGCCACATCCGGTGAACAGTGCCGCTGTCATTGCTGACACAAGTAACATGCTTACAAGTCTCTTTTTGTTCATGTTGTAACTACCTCCCTTTCGATAAATCTATTTTACCTTTTTGAGAGGAACTAACAATCAGAGGAACTATAGCAAAAGACAGGGGAAATTATAGGTAGTCCTGTAATTTCCCCTGTCTTTTATTCTCTTACTCTCCCTGTTGCATCTTTTTACGGAATCTTGCGGGAGTGCAGCCCTTGATCTGAATAAAACGGTTCGTAAAATAATCCAGATCATGGTAGCCCACATCTTCTGCGATCTGAACGATCTTTTTATCGGTACGCAACAAGGCATCCGCAGCCTGCTCCATCCGGTAATTGTTCAGGTAGTCTTTAAAGGATTGTCCGTACTTTTTCCGGAAAAGCTGACCCAGATAAGCACTGTTGACATAATATTTCTCACTCAGGCTTTTCAGTGTAATATTTGAAGCGTAATTTTCCCGGATCTCTTTTTCCACCATACCCAGAATTCCTCTGGATACATTCTTCCGCAGCTGTGACAGATAATCCGCATATTCGCAGGCAAATCTGGTCAGATGTGCCTTACTTCCGCGCTTTACCCCGGTCTCAAAGCTGCTCTCACTGATGACCCTTAAGATTTCCTCCTGGTTCACGTCATCATCCTGTTCACAGGCTAAGTGGATCAGCTGAAACAACAGATAATTAATATTCAGGGTCATCGTCTCCCCGCAAATACCGCGTTTACACATTTCTTCATAAAAGAAAGCCACCGCCTCCCGGATTTCCAGATGATTGTTCTGTTCGATTGCCTTCAGCAGGCCATCCAGGCTCTGCTTACACAGGATCAGTCCTTCCGGAGATACCTGGACCTCCTCCTCATAGAAATAGATATCCTTCTTTGTCCGAAACCCCTGAAAAGAACGAAGCATACAGGTATTGCCGTAAGACTTTGCTATGCTGCTGATATCCTGCACTTTTTTTCCTGCCAGCATCACCACATTTGTCTGTAAATTTGATGCAAGATATTCCCGGAATCGTTCCAGATACCGTTTTACATCCATCCCACTTTTTTCCGGAACATAATCAAACAAAATCAGTCCGATATCGTAGATTTTTTCATTGACAGAAACATCAAACACACTCAGATCTGCATCTTCTTTCAGATATTCCCTGCTGTATTCATACAGCCGCCTCTGTAATGTCCGCATTTCTCGATCTGTCGTTCCCTCATCATCATAGGATCCTTCCGTCTGGATCTCCACATAACGCACACCGGTTCCACATCGCATGTGTTCATGTATATATCTGACATTCAGGTCATCAAACTTCCCTTGGATCAATGCAATCATATGTCTTGCCAGATAAGCCTGCTCCAGCTTCCGGTTCTTTTCATGATCCAGCTCCTCTCTGTTGCGCAGAGCAAGTACCTTATTCAGTACTTTGCACAGAATCTCGCTGTCTACCGGCTTTAGCAGATAATCCGTGCAGTCATTCTGCATTGCCTGTTGTGCAAAACTAAATTCCGCATATCCGCTCAGTATAACAAAATATGCATCTGAAATTTTCTCTTTACGGATGTGTTCCAGCAGTTCCAGTCCTGTCATCTGAGGCATTTTAATATCGGCAATAACCAGATCTACCTTTTCCTTCTTCAAAAAAGCCAGTGCTTCCATCCCATTTGCTGCTGTTCCCGCAATCCGAAAGCCTTCCTTCTCCCAATCTACTAAAAGTTTCAATCCCTGTAAAATAAACGGCTCGTCATCTACCAGCAATACTTTCAGCATCTGTTTTACCCTCCTGCAAACAGGGAATCCGTATCGTAACCGTGGTTCCCACTCCTTCTTCTCCTTCTACACAGAATTCCACTCTGTTTTCCGTTACCATTTTCAATCTGACACAGGCGTTAATAATCCCTACTCTTCCGCCGCCCTTGAGCATCTCAATGTCGGCATTGCACATGTTGTTCTGTAGCTCTGTAAGTTTGGCCTCCGCCATACCGCTTCCGGTATCTTCAATTTCTATCTCCAGCCGTTCTCCCTGACGGCCTATCCTTACAAATATCCATCCCGGACTGGATTTGCTTTCGATTCCATGCACACAGGCATTTTCCACAAAGGTTACAATCGTAAGCTTGGGTATCTTGAAGTTTTCACATTCTCTGTCTACTTCAATGTCATAATTCAGCCGTTCTCCAAAACGATACTTCTGAAGCGCCAGATAAGCTTTCACAAATTCAATCTCCTGGAAGATACTCACGGAATCATTGCCCCATTCCACATACTGTCTCTGCATCACCGCCAGTTTGGCCACCATGTCGGCTGTCTCGTTTTCTTTTTTCAAAATGCTGTGCATCCGGATGCTTTCCAGTACATTAAATAAAAAGTGGGGATTGATCTGGCTGTGTAATGCGAGAAGCTCCGCATTTTTTCTTCCCACCAGCATCTCCTGCTCATGGATTTTATTCTTATATACAGTCTCGATCAGTCCATTGGTACGTTCCACCATGCGATTATAATTGCGTATCATACTGCTGATCTCATCTTTACCTTCTTCACAGGGCATTGGAATAAGATGATCACTGTCCACTGATTTAAATACCTTGCTCAGTTCTGTAATCCTTTTTGTAAAGGAACGGTTGAATATCTGAACGAACCAGAAGGGAAAAATAACATTCACCGCAAGGAGCAGCAATATGATGGGAAGTTCGTTCCGGATGCTTGTAAGAAAACTGTTCTCTACCGGCTTTACATAAATCGTAAGTTCCGTACCATACAGACTGATGGTATGTTCATAGGCTTCTCTCATTGTTGCGTTATCCAGCCGCTGAAACTCACTGCCGTAGCTGCCGTATTGTCCATTGGAAAGAAGGATCCGATCTCCTTCACAGATCAGAACCTCATTATCATAGTTCATGTTTTTAATGGTGCGCACCATACTGCCATAATCAAACTCGATTTTTAAATACTTTTCTGTCTCTGCATCATAGAAATCCAGCCGCTGTAGATAAATGATGCGCCGTTCCCTTGTGATTTTGGAACTGCTGTCATCATAGACAAAAAAGAGCCCTTTGCTTTTCGCTTCTTCATTCAGCCGCAGATAACTCTCTGTATTCCTAAGCTTATCCAGAGTATTGACCCTTCCTCCGTTTACAATGGTATCGTTATCCGTATACAGGGTAAATATCATACTGTTCATTCCCAGTGCATTTTCCAATAACGTCCCGCTCAGGAAATTCTGATATGCCGCCACATATTCTGCAGAATTAGTGTATCTTTTGGATAAGAACTCTTCAAAATCGCGATTGGTATAAATACTGTTGCCTATCTCCCCGGCATTTCCGATCATACTGCTCAGACTGTATTCCACCGCACTGGCAATATTAGACATCTCATGCTCCCTGCGCTCTCTGTCAAATTTTGCAGTCGTCAGGAACACAACACTGTCTGTTACAATCAGGGGAATCAACACACAGACAACATAGAAAATATAAAACTTTTTTTTGATGGTGAAATCATCCATCCAAAGACCCAGCTTATGTAATGCCTTCCCCATAAGATCCTCTCCTCATTTATGTGAAAAAGAGCAGACGTTTCTGTAGCCTGCTCTTCTTTATTATAGGACATCTACGATCTGCCCGCAATACATTTTTATACGGCATTCTGCACAAACCAGGCAAAATCAGCATAGTTACTGCTGTCCTGTCCATTGGCAGATGCGTACATTCCTATCGTACATCCCACAAATCCCCCTGCTTCCTCCGTGGTATAAGGAAGCAGACTGATATCCTCAGCAATCAGCATCTCCCTGCCATCCCGAAAAAGCCATATCCGTGCCTTCTGCCTGTCGCAATGCATTCGTATTTTAAAGAATTGTCTACCTTCTCCTACCGGCTTTTCGGTAAGGATTCTCTCTTCCCCATGGATACAGGCTGTCACAACAAAATAATTCTCGTCAGCCCTTTTCCGGATCTCCATGCGCAGATGATTTTCATGATTCTGGTACAACACCATTCCCGCTGTCTCACATTCCTGCTTCGGTTCAAATTCCATCCCAGTCTCTGCATAGAATGCATAATTTTTCTGACGGATTCCGAAATAGGAACAATGATTGCAGTCAGATATTTTTTCCTTTTTTGTATAGAGCCGCAGCATCCCCGGACGGTGACTCAGCGAATAGTTTTCTTCACAGATTTCTTCTACACTTACCAGCCGTTTGTCCGGTTTTTTCTCCCAGAAACTGATATGATCGGAAGTACTGCTTACTTCCTCTGGAAAACGGTATTCCTTTGTGGGCAGTTCCAATGTATCTTCCAGATGCCCGACGCCTTCTGCAATCACCGGCCATCCATTTTCCCATGTGACTTTCGCCAGAAAAGTCTCTCTTCCCATGCTGCTGTGTCCTTCACAAGGTCTGGATGCCAGCATTACCACGTACCAGTTCCCCTTACCATCCTCCACCAGATCTCCGTGTCCTGCGTAGATCACAGGATAGTTTTTCCCCAGATTCCTGTGGGTGAAGATCGGGTTTCTGGGGCAGCCCTCGAACCACTGGAACAGCTTTTTACTTCTTGCAATGCTGATGCTGTGCTCCGGTCCGGTTCCTCCTTCTGCATGCATCAGATAATAGTAACCGTCGATCTTATAAAGGTGCGGTCCCTCCGGCCAGATAACTCCTTTTACAGCCCCTTTCCAGATTGCCATGCTTTCTCCCACAAGCTTCATCTGCCGAAGATCCAGTTCCTGCACCCAGATTTCCCAGTCTCCGTTATAGCGGACTCCTTCCGGATTCGGTCGTGTACCACAGTAATAGCATTTCCCGTCATCATCGAAGAAAAGACTGGGATCGATCCCCGGAGCATCTTCGCCGAGATAATAAGGATCCGACCACGGTCCTGCTGGATCTTTTGCCGTTACAATGAAATTGCCTCCGTAGCTTACATTGGTAGTGATCATGTAAAACAATCCATCATGGAAGCGGATCGTTGGTGCATAAATCCCCTGTGATATTTCACTTCCCTTCACCGGAAGTTGTTCCGGTCTGTCAAGAATATTCCCGATCTGCTCCCAGTGCGCCAGATCTCTGCTGTGGAAAATTGGAACTCCCGGTGCATACACAAAACTGGAATTCACAATGTAATAGTCCTCTCCTGCCCTGCATATGGATGGATCCGGATAGAAACCGGATAAAATTGGATTCTTTGCTGTAACCATTTTGTTTTCCTCACTCTGTTCTATATTGTGTATCCAAATCCTAAGATTGTAAATTTTTTATTCTGGTCTTCCTCTGTCACTGTAATCCGTACTTTATGGGATCTGCTTTCTGTCTCCCAAAACAGTAATACAGCATTACAATGCAGCCAATTGTTCTTATGGGGATCCGCCGTCATACAATATACATCATTTACAAATACATCGGCCTTCCCCACATCCATTTCTCCGGAATCCTTAAATATAAGAAACAGTGACTTGCAGGTAATCTCCATTTCAAATCCCGGCATCTGCGGTCTGCTTCCATCATACATCCAGTTATACGGAAATTCCGGTGTCTGTGTAAGGCTTCCGTCCATTTCCACACTCTGCAATTCTATATCTGTGGAAGTAAAACTACCCGTCCGGATTTTGGCACCTACATAACGGTTCTTCTTATCAAGCAAAAAAATTCTTTCAAAATCAGCACCGATCACTGCCGGTCCGAAAAGCTTTTCCGACAGGATCTGTTCCTCCGTCATTCCTTCCACAAAAGTCCCAACTCTTGCAGGTTCTGCTGCATCACAACGCTCAAACAGATATTGCAGGCAGTCCGCCATAATGGTATGTCCGGTATTATTGGGATGAAACATATCATAAAAAAACTGATTTTTAGATAAAATTCTTCCCTCGCCGCACTTTAATGAAAACTGTGGAGTGACCGCATTGAGGATGCTCACCATGGGAAGATCATAAAGATCCCCCACCGGCCTTAACCGCTCCTGTAAATTCCAATCATTTGCAAATACCGAAAACAGGAGAACCACTGCCGGCTTCCATGGCAGTTTCAACACTTTCCGCACCAGGCTTTCATAACAGACACCCTTTGTCTCATCTCCCTCATCGTTTACTGCAAATTCAATAACCACAATATCCGGTCGTTCCCCTTCCCTGAGCACATCCCGGTCAAACCGGATCATTCCCAGTTCTGAAGGTGTTCCGCCGACTCCGGCTTTGATAAACCTGACATTGTTCTGTGTCGAAAAACGATTCTGAAACAGTTGAAAGGACTTATATGCATAGCATTCCGTATGGATTGGTATAGCTCCGGCTCCCTGCGTGATAGATCCACCGATATAGGCAAGCGTTACCTCTTTTCCTGCCTTAGATTTTTCAATAGCCTTACGGATACGATAAGGATTCCCCAGCTGCAACAGAGAGCGGCTGATCATGCCGCAGTATTCTTCCGAATGCATATCTATAAACAGATCCTCTTCCTCCGGAGGTGCTTCGTATCCGTCATTTAGGAAGAGTCTTACACTGACTTTTCCCATCCGCTCCGGCGCTGCAAACAGAATTTTAATCTGTCCCGGCACATGATCATCCTCTGTCCACCTGTAATCCGACAGATAGATTCTATGTTCCATGCCGTCACACTTAAGAGAAGTCGTAAGATTCGTTCCACCTCCGTACAGGTCCTTTTTCCCATACATCTGAAATACAAATTCTGCGGTTTCTTCCGGCCGGTCCGTCTCCACGCTTACGCCGATACTATGTACCAGTCTGCCAAATCCCTCTACTGTCTCCAGAAGTGTCAGTTCTTCCTTATCCGTAACATTTCCCGTGATCTGTGCACTGTTGATCAGCCGTCCGTCGCTTTCATAGATAAACTGGATTCCGGTTCCGTCCTTTTGCCGTTCTCCAAAAATATCTTTGTCTTTTAATATATAGAAAAAAGGTCTTGCCTTTTCCGGATCCTTCGGTGCTGCCGATCCTGTCATTTCTATCCCTCCCGAACTTTTATCAGTTCTATTATAGTCCGGCTCTCCTTGCACAAACACCCGGGAAAATATAGGAAATGCAGGTAATAATTTTATATCCGGCAGGCTGCAAATCGTCTCCGGAAGGAATTCCAATCTTCTCCGTCGCTTCGTTCCATGACAATTGCTTTTGCTTTTTGTCCATCCGGAATATATTTCTTTATAATGTTTTGCATCCGTTCCGGTGTCTCTTCGGCATCGGTCATCACCAATATAGTCTCTACGGCTTTTCCTGCTGCCAGAAAATACTCCATAATGTTCGGTATTTTCCCCTGGTGCAGGAAACAGGACGCAGTTTCTGTGGAAAGTGCTTTTAAGATCATTACGCTCTGCTCTTTTTCCGCTCTTTCAAAATATGCCGGTGTATATACATAGATCGTACTTACTTTCTCTTCCTCCGCAAGATAATCATAATGTATATGCACCTGACCGTGCACTGTATCCGCCAGTTCTGTCAGCGGGAACTCCGGATCCGGCATTTCCAGATAGTTCACAGCCCTGTCTCCCGAGTATCCCACCGGAGCATCCGGGTTGATTACATCCGTACCATTCGCCCTGAAATACACATTATGGTATCCCGGCGTGATGTTGTGGATTTCCCCTGTCCAATATCCTTGTCTTTCCTGATCTTTCCTGAGTTTTAGGAATTCTTTTCCGTCCAGGGTGGCTTCTACCGAGACTGCCTCCGGTGCCTCGAAGCATACGACTGCCCTTCCCTGTTCCGTAATGCAGATTCCGTGAGGGATGTCCGGGTATTTTCCTGCAGGCCTCCCTGCTTCATCAGTCTCAAAGCGGATTTGGCGGTATACCGGATCAAACATCAGTATCTGTTCTTCCATGGTCTGTCGCTGTAGTCTCTGTCTTGTGATTCTGGCTGTTCTTTCCCCCGGAATGTCATCCGTTTCTGCCCCCGCTTTCCGGAACAATAACGGTACAAAATCATACAGACTTTTCCTCCAGACATGCCATTCGTGATATCCCTCATATACTTTGGAAATGCAATACTTTCCTGCATTTTCAAACTTTTGTTCTATCTGCTTCATTCCCGTTCTGATCTGATCCTCATAGCATCCACAGGACATAAATACGACATCCAATGTTTCCTTGCTGTCGCAGATCCGTTCCATCTCATGAATAGCAACTCCGGAAAATACACCGGCAGCAGAAAATAACTTCATATTTTTTGCCACAATATCCGTAGTCTGCGCCGATCCCAGGGAAAGTCCCGCCATCGCCCGGTAATCTCTTCCCTTTCTCACCCGGAAATTATTTTCAATATAAGGAATAATGTTGTGAATCAGTTCACTCTCAAAATTTCCAGGGTAAAATACAGGTTTTTCTCCATCTTTGAAGGCATAGCCACTGCTCATGACCACGATCATTTTCTCGCACTTTCCCTCTGCGATCAGATAGTCCATGATAAAGTTCGTCTTCCCCTGCCAGATCCATCCGGTCTCGTTCTCTCCTACGCCATGCTGCAGGTACAATACCGGATATCTTTCATCTCCTTCTTCATATCCATAAGGTGTATAGACATAACATTCCTTCAGGTGGCTGCTCACCTTCGAAGCGTATTTACAGATGCTGACCGTACCATGAGGAATATCCTTTGCAAAATAGAAATCCACATTCTTCTCCTGCACCTCAAAAGTATTGATCGCAGCAAAACACCCATAAGAAATTCCGGCGTACGGATTGCAGATCCGGACACCGTCCACATACCAGAAATAATAATGCATCCCCCAGTGAAAATCTTGAACTTCCGCAAAAAATCCGCCCTGCCCATCGGGCATCAGATTTATTTTCTTATTTGTAAAATATCCCCCAAGTCCGGCAACCTGTACTATTTTTGCTGCCGGTGCATACAGATAAAAAATGACTGCGCCGTCTTCTTTCACTGTAACAGATGGTCTTCCTGCTCTCTTTTTTTCTATTGGATATCTGTCCAAAGCTCCGTTTCTCTTCTCGTTCATAAAAAAATACCCCCAATCCTTTTCTTTAGTTTAAAGGAATTGGGAAGTATTTTTCTATTTGTTTTTTATACTTTTTTGTGAAAAACTTATCCTTTTACTCTTTTTTCCACCTCAAGCTGCAACATCTGATAATAAATCTCAGGATTACAGGAATCATATGCTTCCATATATTGCTCCCACGCAGTCTCAAAATCTTCTGCCATGATCACCTGGGGAAGCCATTTGTGTTTCACCGCTTCCATCTGATCTCGGATCTGTCCCGCAGGAGAATTAGACGACAGGGATGTGGTATAACTGTACATGGGATACCATGCCCCGGGAGCCTCATTGTTGCCGATCATATCCACATAATTTGTCACTCCGTAAGCAGAAAAACATTCCTGAATATCCTCCGGTTGATTTTTATAAAATTCCGTTGTCTGATATTCCAGTGAAAACGCATTGATTCCATCGGAAAGCCTTCCTTCTACTCGTGGAAAATAAGAATAAAAACAAAAGTGTTTTCTCTTTTCTTCCGAAGTCATCCAACGCTTCTCCTGCTCCTCTGTCAGATAAAACAATCCGTTTTCATCCACGCAGTAATCATCTCCCTCTTTTCCCCAGAAACGCAGTTTAATAATCTCCGGCTCTAACAGGTCACTGACAAACTGCAAAGCTCCGTCAATGTCATTGCAGGATACCGTAATGGATAAGCCTGTAGAGCTATCCATCTCTGCGGAGCGTGTTACATGCCATTGGTTGGCGATTCCTTCCTCTCTGGTAATCGGAAGTGGAACATAATCGCAGCCCTGTTCTCTAAGGCCCTGTTCATCATAGGCATTCTGAATCGAATAGTAGAACTGCCACCACTGATCCGGCATACCGCAGACCGCACCCGTGGATAATTTTGCCAGATAATCCTCATAGGTCTCTGTAAATACTTCTGCACCGAGAATATCTTTGTGATATTCCTCATTCAGCTTTTTAAAGTACCATTTGGCAGTATCTGTGGTGTTATAATCGTAAACCTGTAATGTATCCGGATCCACAATACAGCTTCCGTCATTTGGATAACCATCCAGAAACTGCGGAATATTTTCCAGACAAAAATACCGCCAGTCATCACACAAAATCGTAAACGGAATGTTCGGTGTTCCATCCTCCATTACCGGGTTCGCTGCCACATAGCGCTCGATGAGATCAAAATATTCATCCACAGTATGAATCTCCGGATACCCCGCCCATTTCAGCACTCTGGTCTGGATCCAGAAGGCTTCACCTGAGTGGGTCACCTCCACATCTTCGCCATGGGTCACACCAAACTGTGGGATCCAATAGATATGACCGTCCGGTCTGCGGAATCTCTCCCACTGTTCTTCCGTCAGATAATTTTTGATATTGGGATAATTCTCCCAGTATTCATCTAAAGGAAGTAATGCCCCTGCCTCATAAAGACTGGTATCTCCGGAAATAAAATCCGGATATTCCCCACTCACAATATAACTGTTCAAGGCACTTTCCTTGGACTGTCCCACCAGCCATAGTTCTTCACAATCCGCACCTGTCAGGCGTGCGATTTCTTTTTTTATATCATTATTCTGGTCAATAGATTCTCCCTCCACAGCAAAAAAAGCTGTGAAATGCTTCACATTGTTCTGCGCCGCTGTCTGTGCATATGCAAAATATAATATTCCGCCCAAAAGTCCAAATACTGCTACTGCTGCAATGATTCTTTTTTTCAATCGTCTGTCCTCTTATCCATCTGTTTTGAGGCTTTCAGCCATGCAATCTCCTGCTTGTAAGGTGGAATGGTCTTCTTGTCTTCGCCCTCCGCACACAGCCATGGTGTCTCCAAGATTTTGGGCACGGCGGCAAACCGCTCGTCATGGACGATGCGGTGCAGGGTCTCATAACCGATGGTACCCTGTCCGATATTGGCATGACGGTCCTTGTGGGCTCCTAAGGGATTCAGGCTGTCGTTCACATGGATCACTGCGATCTGGTCCAATCCCAGAATCTTGTCAAACTGCGCAAGCACACCTTCGTAATCATTCACCAGATCATATCCGGCATCGTTCACATGGCAGGTATCGAAACATACCCGCAGTCTGTCTTTTCGATCCACTTTATCATAAATCATCCGCAATTCTTCAAAAGTTCTGCCAACCTCACTGCCCTTGCCCGCCATGGTCTCCAGAGCAATATTGACCTTGCTGTCATCTGCGTCAAGCACCAGATTTAACCCCTTTGCGATCTGCTCCACAGAAGCTTCCACACCAGCACTTAAGGAAGAACCCGGATGCAGTACCAGTACCTTACTGTGAAAGGCTGCGGCACGCTTTACTTCTTTTGCCAGAAATTCCACGCCGAAATCAAACATTTCCGGCTTCTCCATGTTGCCTAAATTAATAATATAGGGAGCATGAATGACGATTTCCCGGATACCTGCTTTTTCGGCATAGGAAATCCCCTCATCAATTCTCAGCTCTCCGATTTCCTTGCGTCTAGTGTTCTGGGGTGCCCCGGTGTAGACCATCAGCCCGTTGGCACCGTAGCTTTCCGCCTCCTTCACAGAGCCTAAAAACATTTCTTTTCCCGACATTCCCACATGGGAACCCAATAATATCTCAGCCATGATCTCTCCTTATCCGGAAATTCTTTTTTCAAAATTTATCATCTCACAGCTATCAGTTTGGCACAATCGGGAAGGTTTTACAAGAGTTTTTATTATACCGCTCTATCTCCCATATTTCTTTCAATAATAGAATATCTTTTAAAACATTTTACGGTAAAATTGTTAGCAACTCTTCAATTTTTTTAATGTGGTAATCTGCTTTGGCGTACGAATATGCTTCACCAGTTCCTACCGCCTGCATATTTCCAGCCTTTGCTGCATCAATACCCGCATAGGCATCTTCTACAACAATACATTCCTCCGGTTGCAAATCAAGGTACTCTGCCGCCTTTAAAAACACTTCGGGATCCGGCTTTGATTTTGAGATATTGGTACCATCTGATATTGCATCAAATGCCTCTTCAAGTGCCACTTTTTTCAAAATAATCTTAGCTTTTCTACTGGATGAGCCCAGTGCTATTTTGTACCCTCTTTCATGTAAATCTGCCAACGTTTTTCGCACTGCATTGCTCACATCCGAAGGTACCATATTTTCAAGATAAATCCGTACCATACGATATTCCCAGCTGCTGAAAATACTCCTTAACTGCCATTATAGACCGGTTATATGTATAGATATCACTGTCAGAATCCACCCGTGCAAACGTTTCACTATCATAAACTGCCTGTTGCATTTCCTGATATAAATGAGAATACGATACCTCAATATTTTGCAGATATGCGGTTACGATATTGCTTTCCGCCCTTCTGTTCTTCCCCCGTACCCATTTCCGTCGATTCATCTTCTCATCCTTCTCTTTTCACTGACCAGAAAGGGGAACCTTTCCGCCTTTCGGTTTCAAAGTTCCCCTATTCAGGATTATCTTATAAAATTCGTTCGTATACGGCTCTCTTCTTCCGGCAGTTTCAATCCCATTTTCAGTCCCAGGTTCTTGCAGTTAATGAAAAATGCCATATTGTTCCCAAGGGTTCGCATGGTCTGCAATCCCTCCAGATCCTGCCGCACGTCTTCCGGGCAGGCCCCGTGTGCCATGTTCCAATACTGTGAAGTGACAATGGGCATCTGCATGAGACCGAAATACTTATTCATCTGGTCCCAGGTTGCTGTGGTTCCAGCTCTTCTGGCCGAGATCACGGCCGCTGCCGGTTTCAGCCGGAAGTGGCTGCTGCCGCCATTCAGATCCGCATAAAAGACTCTGTCCATAAAAGAAGTCATGGCTCCTGTGGCACCCGCCCAGTGAACGGGAGTTCCGAATACGAATCCGTCATAATCTCCGGCAATCTCCAGAAATTCATTAACCGAATCCTGGAACACACATTTCCCTGTGCCCTGACATTTTTTACAGGCAATACAGCCACTCAATGCTTTATTACCAATCCAGAAAATGTCCGTATCCACTCCGTTATCATTTAATGCTCTGGACACCTCACACAATGCGGTGTAGGTGCATCCCTCTCTGTGGGGGCTGCCATTGATCAACAATACTTTCATTGTTGCGCTTTCCTCATTTCCTTATTCATTCAGATTCAGAGAAGCCACCCAGTCTGCCGCATCTGCATCGGATGCACCGGAGCTAAATCTGTGACCTTCCTGCCAGTCACCGGTCCCTGCCATCTCTTCCAGAAGATTGCCGCTGTCACCCAGTCCGGAAGATGAAGAGGTGCAGAACGGAATCACGGTCTTACCCGTAAAGTCATTGCCTTTGACAAAATTGTCTACCGGCCATGCTGCGATTCCCCACCAGATCGGATAGCCTGCATCTGTCAAGACTGGGACAAAAAAAATTTTATTTTTTTCTGTACATATTCTATCAAACCCTTACTGATTTTTAAAGTACAGAATAGTTTATTACTCTTAACCTTTTCGTTACTACCCATAGAAGAAGCCAGCAGCTTTTTCACTACTGGCTTTCTATATTACTCATTTTGTTTACTACACTGCATTTCGGATAAAGTTCTCACCCTTAAACACAACCTCTATGTCTTTGTCGTTGTAAATGAGCACCTTATCAATTATGTTAGAAAGTACATCTCCGTCATACTGCTCCAGCATACTATACTGGGTTAGCTGTTCTATCTTCTCCTCTGCGTCAGGCTCCTGATTTGCAACTTTCTCCTGCAAATCTGATATCTGATTCTCCAGATCAGCTAACAGCTCTTGGTTTGTTTTTCTTAGCTGCACATATTCTTCTTTTGTGTACTTTCCCTCTCTGTATGACTGATAACAAGAAACTGTGCTGTTTGATATTCTGTCATACTCCGCTTTAAGCTCACTAATCAAATACTCATCGCTTGTCACCTTCCTTTTATCCTTTGATGCCTTTTTAAGTTCTTCTTCCTGTATAAGTGTTCTACAGATTTCCTTTGTGATTTCCAGCACCTTGTCCTGTGCTTCTGACTTCAGCATAAAAATCTGCTGACATTCGCCAGTCCTTACCATCCTGCGTTTTGGACAGAGGAGCTTCGGTGTACATACTGCACTGGAATTCATCAGCTTTCTTCCACAATAGGGACAGATAAAAAGATTTTTCTTACGTTTCTTTGTACTCTTTTCAATCCCTCTGGCTTCAACCCGTAGCATTTTGCTGATGTGTGATAAAGAAGTAATAGAAGTGTAAAAAATTTTGCCGTTCCTATCCGGCACTTGCGCATTGTGTCGGATAGGTCGGGCGGTTATTCGGGCAAGTCCACCTTGCCAACAAAAGAATAATAAATCTCAATGTCCTGTCTGCGGGTCTTGTTCTCGTCATAGCTGCACTCATGCACAACGATTTTCTCTACAAACTCCCGCAGCAGAGTAGGGGTAAGTTCTTCAAAGCTGGTATGCCGCCGGACAACATTCATAAACTTTTCTGCGTTCACGGTGGCTTCCTGTGCTTTGGAAAGCTCCGCTTGGATAGCGGCGGCTCTTTCTTTCAGCTCCCGTTGTTCTGCTTCATAGTCTGCCGACAGTTCTGTGAAACGCTCGTCTGATATGCGCCCGGTCACGCTGTCCTCATACAGCCGCTTGAAGATAGCGGATAACTCGGCTATGCGTTTCTCGGCGGCTTCCAGTTCCTTTTTCTTGGCGGCGTTCCTGCGCTTGCCCCCGTCCTCGTTCTGCTCAATCAAGAGCTTCATAAACCGGGCTTCATGCTTTGCCGCATAGCTTGTCACTTTCCGCAGATTGGAGAGTACACCAGCGGTCAAGAGGTCGGTGCGGATAAAGTGCGCCGTACAGTCATGGGTGCGCTTCTTGTAGTTGCCGCAGATATAACAGTCCTGCTTGCGCTTGTCCGTCTGGTATCGCTGCTGATACATGACACTGCCGCAGTCCGCACAGAACAGTATGCCGGAGAACAAGCCCACTTCATCATAGCGGTTGGGGCGTTTACGCTGCTTGCGAAGCTCCTGCACCCGTTCCCATGTCTGGGTGTCTATGATAGGTTCGTGGTGGTTCTCAAAGATTGCCTGCTTATCCTCGTCATTGTAAATGATTTTACTGCACTTATAGGATTGCGTGGTAGTCTTGAAGTTTACCAAACAGCCCGTGTATTCCCGGTTTTCAAGGATATGCACAACGGTATTGGTCGCCCACTTGCACTCATAGCCGGGGTGGTAACGGTGGGTGTGTCCCGTCCTGCGGTATTCCAGCGTCCCCGGCGTGGGGATTTGCTGCTCTGTGAGCATACGGGCTATCTTGGTCGGACCGTTTCCGGCAAGGCAGAGGTTGTATATCTGCTTGACTACGGGTGCAGCTTCCTCGTCAATAATAAAATTTTCGTCCTCGTCCATGAGGTAGCCATACACAGGCTTGCTTGTGATGGGCTTGCCACTCATGCCTTTTGAGCGTTTTACCGCCCGTATTTTCTTGCTCGTATCTCTCACCAGCCATTCGTTAAAGATATTCCGCAGCGGGGCAAAGTCATTGTCGCCCTGTGCGCTGTCCACTCCGTCATTGATAGCGATGAAGCGGACACCTTTCTGTGGGAAAATCATTTCCGTGTACATTCCCACTTGCAGGTAGTTTCGCCCTAACCTCGACATATCCTTTACAATAACTGTCCCGACTTTTCCGGCTTCAATGTCCGCAAGCATGGCTTGAAAACCGGGTCTTTGAAAGTTCGCACCAGAATAACCGTCGTCCGTGTACCAGCGCAGATTGGAAAAGCCGTTCTGCTTTGCATAGGTTTCAAGGATACGCTTCTGGTTGGAAATGGAATTGCTCTCGCCTTGCAGCTCGTCCTCATGGGAAAGTCTTGGGTAAAGGGCGGTAATTGGTTGTTGGTTGGTCTGTCTTAACATAAAATCCTCCGTTTCCGACAGCCAGCCCCACTATTCCGTACCTTGATTGTACCACATGGGGCGGCTGTCTGTATAGCGGCAAAAGCGTCAAATCTGCTTCTTTATGGTCGGTCAAATCGCCGTTTTTTGTGTAGCAGCTTCCGCTTCCAGCACTTTCATCATCTTGTCGGCTGCGGTGTCGGTTGCGCCCTGCTTGAAGAAGCCGGAAACGGTAAGGACGGAGTTGCCCATGCGGATTTCCGTTACACAGTCCGGGCGGCGGTCTGTTTTGGTGGTGCTTGTCTGTTTGGTTTCTGTCATAGGCTCTCCTTTCGCTGCTTCATCAGTTGCTTTAAGCGTTCCAGCTTTTCCTGTGCGGTTTCCTTTCGGAAGTTGCTGCCCGTGAAGCGGACGGGGGCGCACATGGAAGTCAGCCTGTCATAGATACGGGCGTGGGGCGTGTCCTGCGGGTGCTGCAATTCCTCCAGCGTGAGGTTGGTCGTGGCGATCAGCGGCTTGCCGCTTCGGTAACGGCTGTCAATCACGCTGTAAACCTGTTCCAGCCCGTATTCTGTCCCTCGCTCCATACCGAAATCATCAAGTATCAGCAGAGGGTAGCTGCAAAGGCGGGAAATATATTCGTTCCTGCCCTCAAAGCTGGCGGAAAGGTCATTGAGTATCGTTGCAAAGTTTGTCATGCGAACGGCAACCTCTTTTTCCATAAGGGCGTTGGCGATACAGGCGGCAAGGTAGCTTTTTCCTGTCCCCACACCGCCCCAAAACAGGTAGCCGATATTTTCAGCCTGCATGGTTTCCCAGCTCTCCACATAAAAGCGGGCGGTTTCGGTCTGTGGGTTTCTGCCATTGTCATGCTCAAATGTCCAGTTCCGCATAGCGGGGTCGGTAAAGCCCCGGCGTTTCAAGTCCTCCACTTCTTCAAGGTGCTTCTGTCGGCTTTCAGCGGCTTGCTGCTTTTCACGGGCTGCCCGCTGGCAGTCGCAGTCTGTTGGGTGGCGGTCACGCCCGAAACAAGTCTTTCCCTCTGCAAAGTAGGCTTCTTTGGGCGTATGGCACTTTCCGCAGTATAAAAGCCCGTCCTCGCCTGTGTAGTCCTCCGCTTCGGCGGTAGTGGTTGTAATATCCATAATCATAGCTTCAATCTCGTTTTTCATAAGCTCTCGCCCTCCTTGCATGAATAATCGGGTATGCCCTGTTTCGGGGCAGCCTTGCCTTTGGCAGCGTCCTCCTGCGCCCACTTGTAAATGGTGGCTGCATGGCTATGGTACTGCTTCCCGGTGGAAGCGATATGGCAGGAAAGCCGGTCAATATAATACTCCCACTTGTCGGGCAGCTCTGTTTTCAGCCCAGAAAGCTCTGTATCGGTCAGTATCACATTGTTGTATCTGCCATAAGCGGCGGGGGCGGGGTGTCCCGTTTCTCCCTCTCTCTCTTTTTCTAACTCTATCTCTTTCTCTAACTCTATCTCTATCTCTGGTGGACGAATGTCGGACAAATGTCCGCCTTTTGTCCGGGACGGTAAAAGTGCCTTGTTTTCCAGCCTTGCAGCCCGTTTTCTCTCGGCTTCGGTAGAGGACTGTCCTATCATCAGCTCAATGTCGGTCATATAGAAAGCCCCGCTGTCAAGCTGCTCCACAAGCCCCAACTGCCGGAAAATCTCTAAAGCCCTTTCAACCGTCCCTATCTGGTGGCGGGTCAGTGTCGCTATCATCTGCGCTGTGTAGGGGATATGCTCGTCAAGCTGCAATTTCCCGCCGTTTTTCAGCGATTTTAAGTACAGCTTCAAGAGGATATTGGAGTATAAAATCCCGTCTTTCATATCTTCCAGCAGCACAATGGAGTCGCTGTCAAAAAAGTTCTCTTTCAGCTTGAGGTAGTAATATTTGCGGTTATCTGCCATTGTCCCTGTCCTCCTTTTTCCGGCGTTTGGAGTAGTAGCGGGGGCAGAGTATGATAACCGCCCGGAAGCTCTGCTTGCAGCTATGGGTACAGCCCCGGCAGAGGTCGTTGTATGTGATACGGTCGCAGGTGGTATTCCCGACTTTTACTTGCCGCAGGAAAAAAGACCATTCCAGCCGCCGTTTCTTGCTCATTCTTGGCATGGGTGCGCTCCTTTCTGCCGTTTCCGCTGGTGTGGCGGTATCGGCGGTAATTCTGTATCATCTCGGTATCATTTTCGGGGTTTTTCTGCCCTGTAAGCCCGTTAAAAAATCCTTTGGTATTGCGGGTAGGGTACGGGGCAGCCTCCTTGTTCTGTATGGGTTCGGGTACATTTTGGGGTGGTTTTTATCGTTCCTGTTCCTGCCTTTTCACAGGCTTGCGTTCCCGGCGTAAAATCTGGTCGATATTGCCCTTGACAGTCTGTAAGCGGCGGTATTCCTCCCGTTTTGCCCGGTAATCGTTGTAGCCGCTGTTTTTCTCTTTGATAAGGCTTTCAATCTCTGCTTGCAGGGCTTTATAGCTCGGCAGCTTGGAAATGCCGTTCTCCCTGAAATAACGGACGGCTGCGTCTGCTATGATAAAGTCGCTTTCGTGCTTCTGACGGTAGGCTGCTTTTGCTTTGGCGTTTTTCTGCTGTTTCAGCCCGTCCCGGACAGGGCGGGTCTTGGAATAGGCAAGCACCTGCCGTTGCAGCTCCTTTTTCCCGTTCAGCGTCTTTTCCACCTGCTTCAACTCTGTAAGGCTTTCCTGCATGGCGGCATAAGCGGCAGAACAGGCTTCGTCCAGTTCCTCCGGGGAAGAAAAGCCATACTGCTGATAGGCGGTAACGGTAGCCGCCATCTGCTTTAGGTTGTGCTTTGCCGCCCAGCGGTCATAGCCCACGCCCTTGCCCTCGGCTCGCTTGGCTTCCCGGTCAACCATGCGCTGCAAGGTGTTGTCTGCCGGGGTGGTTTTTGCGGCTTTTTCCTCCCGCAAGCGTTCCTTTTGGGTGTAGGGGTATTCGGGTATGGCTGTGGTCTGTTCGGCGGCTCTGCGGGCGTTCTGCGTGAGCAGGGTAAGGACAGCAGCCTTGTCAAAATCGTCCCCCAGCTTCCGGGCTGTGATAGGCTTCGTCCTGTCCGGCGTGAGGTAGGAAAGTCGCCCCCGGCTCTCCTTGACGGTCACGCCCTCCCGCAGCAAAAGGGAAGAAAACTCGTCAAAGCTGCCAGCTTGGGAAAGTGCCTGCCGTATCGTCCGGCGCAGCTTCGCCTTGTCCGTTTCAAACTTGGTGGGCTTGGTCGGCTGTCCTGCGGCTTCTCTGACAGCGTTCTCTTTATCAAGGGCAAGCTGCCCTTTCTTTGCCGCCCAGTATTCCCGTTCCGTTATCCGTTCCTTGCTGCCGTTCAAGAGGTCGATTTGGTAAAGCCCCTCCCGGTGGCACATTTCCATGACTTCACTCTTGAAATATTCCATAGCGGCGTTGGTGCAGCGGTGCTTGCAGCCCTCCCTTGTGTCGGCTGGTCTGTCCATGTAGGGCAGAAGCGGGACTTCGTAAATCCGCAGGGAGTTGATGACGATATGCACATGGATATTGCCGCTGTGGTTATGCCCGTCCGGGTGGGTGCATACAAGGGCTTGGTGTCCGGGGAAATGCTCTTTACAGAACTGCTCGCCCAGCTCCTGCGCCCGGTCTACGGTCAAACCGTTGTCTGTCTCGTCCCGTGGGTCAAAGCTGATGATATAATGGTGGCTTTTCACATCTTCCCGTTTTTGGTTTTTCTCATAGCGGAGATTGGCTCGCATACAGGCAACGGCGAAATCCTCGCCCCCGCAGTTGAGGGAAGAAATGCGGTAATCCTCCCTCGGTATCAGCCGCCCGTTTTCATCAAGGGTGGGCTTCATGGTAAACTCGTCATGCTCAAATGTGAGGTAGGCTTCCGCTGCGCCATAGTCCGCATTTTTAGAGCTGATATGTTTGAATGTTGCCAACAGCGTCACCCACTTTCTGCAAGACTTCAAACTTTAGGGCAGCAAGGTCGGAAACCGCCGCCCGTACCTCCCCGGCAAGTTGCGGGTAGGGGCTGTGCCACTCGTTCAGTGTCCGGGCTATCTGGTTTAAGTTGCCGCCGATCCTGCCGTATTCGGCGGTCAGCTTCCCGACAGCGGCAAGCAGCTCGTCGTTGACGGGGGAAACGGTTATGATGGGGCGTATGGCTGCCCCGGTTATGGCTTGCCGGATAAACTCGGCTTGGCTCATGTTGTAAGCAGAAAGCCGCTGGGCAAACTCGGCGTATTCTTCCTCGGTCATGCGTGTCTTGACTACCCGGCTGCGGTGCGGTGTGTTGTATCGTTTTCGCATGGTAAAAACCTCCTTTCGGCTGCCGCATGGCTGCGGCGGGATAAGCGGCGTAAGCCGCATAAGCAGGGTTTGGGGAAGGCACTCCCCAACAAGATTCCCGCAGGGGCAAAATGAGCGAAAAGCGAATTTTGGTACTGCGGTAGAATCTTGCTCTCCGTAACTGCAAACCCCGGCGCATATGGGGGCTTCTCATTTTCCGCTAATATAACGCTCGAAAAGGGCTTTGCTGCCCGCTGTAGGCGGTCTTTTTTCCTTTCCGCTAAAGATACATTTCAAAGACCGTCATCTACCCGCTGGACGGGGATTTTCTCAAATTTCCTTTTGCTCCTGTAATCCGGGCAACAGCTTTTTGGCAACTGGCGGGGTAGAGAATTTTTCTTTTCACTCACTACTGCAACCGGCAAGGGGCAAAATGGCCGGAAATAGAATAGAAAAAAGCAGTAAATCTTTTTCAAGACTTACTGCTTTCGATGGCCGCCGGTGGGCGGCAAGTATTCAGTTTTTATGGCTCGTCCGGCGGGTAGTCAAATTGGAATTTGAGCAGACAGGCAATCAACCGTTCTTTCACATAGTCCTCAACTTCGGCATTGACTTGCCCGTTCATTTTGGAAAAGTATCGGATATATCCGGCATAGTGGGAAAGAACTGCGTCCACGGCTTCCGGGTCGCCTTCATGGGCTTTGACAATGGTTTCATAGGGAAGTAGCCTACTCATGGCGGCTCACCTCCATTTCCTCCCGTAACCGCTGCAAGGCAAGTTGGATATGCCGCCCCGCTGTGCTGCGTGTTTGACCAAAGTACGCACCGATCACGCGCTGCGGCTGGTGCAGGAAATAGTAGCGGAAGATTTCTTCCTGCGCTTGTTCCGGCAAAGTCGAGAGTGCAGCGGCAAGGGTGACGTTGCAGAGCAGGACGGTCTGGCCGCAGACGATAAAGGGGTGTTCTTCGTCCGGCTCCGGCTCGGCAAACTGGACAAACTTCTCATTTGTCAGATAGTCAAGGGAAATTTCCCGTTCCCATTTCTGCCGCAGCCGTATGATTTTCCCGATGGCGGCATACCGAATAACGGCTTTACAAAAGGCGTTGTGCTTGCACCGGATATACTCTTGATAGGCTTCAATCTCGGTCATGGAAATTCCCCCTCTCTGAATAATAGTACGGGGCGGGCAGCACTCCTTGCTGTCCACCCCTTGATTGCCTGCCAGCAAAGGCGGGCGGGGCTGTCAACGGCGGCGCGTATGCGCCGTTCATCTTAACCGTTGACTGGCTCGACTGGCTTTGCTATTTCGTTATGTTCATTCAGTTGTTGACAAAAGAAATGTAGATACCGAAACTGTCTGGAACATAGCTGATGCTTATCCACTTTTCTTCATTTGACAAAAGTGTTCCGATAGAAACATAGTTTTCTCCCTCGATTTCCTCTGACACATTTTCAATTACGGAAAAGCCTTCTTGGTTCAAAATCTCCATGTACTCGTTATAGTCGTTTTCGCTAACGCCGGTAAGGTTGATACTGCAATTCCCATGTTCTGTATCAAGTGTAGCCCATGCAACCGTACCAGGCGGAACAGGAAGCCCCTCCGTGTACTCATTCGCAGGCCAAACGCCCTCTTCCAATTTTGTAACACTGTTAGATTGTGTATTGCTCTCATTGCTGGTTGGTGCAGATGAGATATTTTGATTAGAACACGCAGCCAAAAAAATCATAAGCATGATTGCGAATACAGAAATATACTTCTTCATTGGTTACCTCCTGTTTTTGTGTATGGTTCTAATAATTAACAAAACAGCAATAGCCGTTGCTACAAACCCAATAGTCAAAAGGATTTGTGAAACATCAAAGGCAAATGCGCCCTCAATCTGTATATTTGTTGTCGCGTCTGCCTGTCCGATTGCTCCTTCTGGTACTTTTCCTGATTGTGCAACAGCATATACCGAAAAGGCAGCAACCGCGATAACAAGCGCAACAAGAGTAGAAATGATACCGTTCCTTTTTTTCAATGTGGTGTTATCAATGCCAAACTGTTCTGCGGTGCTGTCTGCAAATTCTTTTGGTGTGCCCAAACGTTGGATAACCTGTTGCTCTGTTTCTCCATGCTCCATAGCAGACGCAAAAACTTCATTCAAGTCACGCACAACCTCTTTTTTCATTTTGCGTGGTAAAGATAGTTCCTTTTCAACCTGTTTGATATATTGTTCTTTCATTTGGACACCCTCGCTTGTTGATAACTTTCTATAAAGCCGTTTACGCAGTTTTCATAGCTTGACCAAAATAAGATTAGTTCATCAAGTACATTCCTGCCTTTATCAGTTAAAGAATAATACTTTTTTGAGCCGCCATTTGCCGCAGCCGGAGCCAATCGGCATTTGATTAGTTCTGCTTCCTGTAAACGATACAGAATAGGGTAAATGGTTCCCTCTTTCGCATATCCCAAAACAGACGCACTATTGTTCAATTCGGTTATAATTTCATATCCATAAGTTTCCTTGCGTCCGATTAGGCATAAGAGTATCATTTCCAGAGAGCCTTTTTTGAATTGCTGGACATATTTGTTATTCATATCGTCGCCTCTCTTTAGTTTCGCTACTTAGGCTTGCTAAGTAGCAACTATATTATATCTCTTTCGAGGTATCAGAGTCAATAGTCTTAACGAAAAAGTTACAAGATGCGTGCGTAAGGCAATATCGGAATAATGGGCTGCTGTCTATCAAATTCTTGTGTGTTACTTTATGGCACATGAGCATTTATTGACTTCATCAAACATTTCATCGCTTACTATTCTTGGTATTGCACCTTCTACAACAGACCAGTCCTCTTTATTTCGTTTGCGAACCTTCTTATTATCTCCAAAACCAACAGTTTCACATTTATTCTGGATCATTATTCCTTTGTACTGCTCATTCTGGACAATCGCTATAACTTCTGAATTATCCCACATATAATCCCCTTTATTATGAACCGGAACATAATTGATTCCATTCTTCCACTGGTTTTGAACTCTTGTCGGGATTTTTCTCTCATTTAATATGCGGGCAACCTCACTTGCATTATATCCTGCAATGATCAGTGAAAATATCTCCACAACAACCTTTGCAGCTTCTTCATCTATTATCAGCTTATGCTTATCGTCTGGATCTTTCTTGTATCCATAGCAGACAAATGATGCCGTGTATTCGCCGCTCAGATTTCTTGTCCTTCTGGCACTCTTTACCTTTCTTGATAAATCCATACTGTAAAGCTGGTAAATCAGATTCTTATAAGCTACATCCATTCCTCCGGTAACACCAAAGATTCTGTCACTGTCATAATTATCGTTGACAGAAATAAACCTCATTCCCATTGCAGGGAATACAAACTCCAGATAGTTGCCTACTTCAAGGTAATCCCTTCCAAATCGTGAAAAGTCTTTTACTATGATACATTCAAATCTTCCAAGCTCTGCGTCCTGTATGAGCCTTTGGAATTCTGCCCTGTTATTGAACATTGTTCCCGAATATCCGTCATCAAAGTATTCCAGTACCTCAAAACCTGCAAATTCCTCTGTTTTCTTGATATACGCATACAAGAGTTTTCTCTGTCCTGTAATACTGTTACTTTCGTCTTTTGTTCCTTCTTTTACCTCCTCATCCGCATCCGAGAGACGGATATAAAAGGCTAATTTTCTTTTCTCAGCCATTATCCTGCCTCTCTTTCCATATTCAGTTCTGCGAATTTTTTCAGTTCATCTTCATAGTTCAAAACGATCTCAAGATTCTTGTTTTCGTATATGCGTACCTGTGCAACAAACAAATCGACCATTTCCTGCGTCAACTTGCGTTTTCCTTTAAAACGGAGCATTTCAGCTTTTAACTGGGCAACGGTCTTTTCAGCACTTTCATACTGACTTGCCGCCTGCCTGTATTCATCAGCCTGTATCTTCAATTTCTCAATACGCTGTGAATACTCCCTGTTCAGTTGCAGATATTCCTTTTCATCAAGCAAATCTTCCGTGTAATCAGCATACAGACCGCTCTTTAATTCCATAAGTCTGTCCATTTCCTTGACACACTTATTCACAGCTTCCGTATATACCTGTTCCTGTCTGATTACACTGCTGTCATTGTGATGTTCCTTTAATATTTTTTCCCTGTCAATAAAGACCTGTATCTGCTCCTTTATAACAGCAAGCACCGCTGCATATATATCGTCTACCTTTACAGGCAGGCAGTTGCAACTGTCCTTTCCATATCTTTTTCTATGCGTACACATATAAACCTTTCCATATTTCTCAGGGTGGATATGGATACTGCTTCCACAACAGCCGCAGGTGATTTTGCCTTTCAGCATATTCACGGTCTGCTTTTTTGCTGGCTTTATTACCTTTCTTTTGTTCTTCTGCACCGCATAGAACTGTTCCTTTGTGATAAGTGCAATATGATGATTTTCAAAAACATACCACTCATCTTTATTGGTAGTATGCCTCTTTTCGTGTCTGTACAAGCATACCCTGTCTTTACCTGTCACATATCTTCCAATATAGACTTCATTCTTTAAAATCTGTGACAATGTATCAACAGTCCACTTAACTCCACGCAGCTTTTCAAGTTTCTCTATATTATGCCTTACTTTGTACTGGGCAGGTGTAAGGATATGCTTCGCATTCAGTTCTGCCGCTATCACAGAATGCAGTGTACCTTTTTCTGCCTCATTAAAAATCCACCTTACAACATCTGCGGCTTCCTTATCCTCAACCATTACCCTGACTTTGTTTTCATCAAGAACCACCTTATACCCATAAGTCACTCTGCCAACTGGAATACCTTTTTCCATCGCTTCCTGCTTACTGGAAGATATTTTCTTTGAAATATCCTTAGCATACAGATCATTGGCTATATTCGTGACCGCAACCATAAGGTCTGCGTCTTTCTTTGAGGAATCATAATTATCCGTAATCGCTACAAAGCGGATATTCATCATCGGGAATACACGCTCTACCAGATTGCCCGTTTCAATGTAATCTCTACCCAAGCGGGACAAATCCTTTACGACAATGCAGTTGATCCTTCCTGCCCTCATATCTGACATCATACGCTCAAATTCCGGTCTGTCGAATGTTGTACCGGAAATTTCATCATCCATATAGATGTCATGGATTTCCATATCCATCTGCTGATCCACAAAGTTCTTAATGAGATTTCTCTGATTGATCAGGGTTTTTCTGTCTCTCGTTTCATCTTTTTCCGCAGACAATCTCACATATATGGCAGTTTTATACACTTTGGATAATACATTCAGTGTATCCGGTGATTGTTTCGGCTGTGTTCTTGACTTCCTTGCCATTTAGACCACCAGCCTTTCCGTATCCTGCTGTTTTTCCAGCTCCCCGGCTCTTGCAACGATTTTCCTGTATTCATCGTCACAATCCAGTACGATTTCTATATCACCGCCCTCATATACCTTTACGGACTGTATAAGGCTCACTACCACATTACGGGTAAGAGAAGGCATTGTTTTCCATTTCCTGTGTTCTTCCAGCCACTCGGTATCTCTTTCAATTCCGGCAGCAATGTTTTCTGCTTCTTTCTGTAACCTGTCGATTGCCTTTTCCGCTTCAGACCTTTTTACTTCAAAGCTCTCCTTGATAATCGCAAAGTCTGATTTATCAACGATTCCATCTTTGTAGTCCTCATAAAGTGAAACAAGCATCTGATTATATTTGGTTATCTCTTTCTCTTTTGCACTGATCCTCTCTTTTGTCTTTTTCTGGTCTATTCTGAAATTGGCATTGTTGCCAGCTTCCTTTATCACTTCATCAGCGTCCAGAAGTGTTGCTGTCATTTCCCTCAAGGTATCAAATACACGGCTTTCCAAGTCTGCCTCTTTTATCCTGTGGGAGCTGCACTTCTTATTCTTCTTGTTATTGGAACACATATAGTAAACATACTTTTTCCCATTTACCGTAGACACCTTTCGTGTCATAAGTGCTCCACAATCGGCACATACTGCTATTCCGGATAAAAGATAGATAGAGTCTTTCCCCGGTGCCATTCTCATATCCACTGACAACAGACGCTGTACAATCTGGAATGTTCTTAAAGATACCAGTGCCTCGTGATTGTTGTGGCATACTGCCCATTTCTCCTGTGGCTTTAATATCCTTGTTTTAACCTTATGGTTAGGTGTTGTGATTTTGCCCTGTACAAGCGTTCCTGTATAAATAATATTCGTTGCAATACGCCTTACAGCAACAGGAGTCCACAACAGCTCGTCTTTCTTCTGAAATGCTGTCTTATAATTCTCTCCCTTGCTGAGCTTATATGCCATAGGTGAGAGAATACCAAGAGCATTCAGCTTGTCACTTATGGCATCAAGGCTCATTCCGTTCTTTATCCAGTGGAAAATATCCTGAACCACCGGACCAGCATATTCGTCAGGAACAATCACATTATGGTCAATCTCAGATTTCTTGTAGCCATAGACACAGTAATTTCCTACAAATTCTCCGTTCTGTCTCTTTGTTTCAAGGTGGCTTCGGATTTTTATGGAAATATCCCTGCAATAAGCGTCATTGATAAGATTCTTAAACGGAATGATTATCTCGTTTCCCTGTGCCTGTGTATCTGCACTGTCATAGGCATCATTGATCGCTATAAATCGTATCCCCATTGCAGGAAACATCCGCTCAATGTATCTCCCTGCGTCGATATACTCTCTTGCAAACCTCGAAAGATCTTTTACAACGATACAGTCTATAATACCGTCTTTCACATCCTGCATCATAAGTTTAAATGCCGGACGGTCAAAAGTTGCCCCTGAATAGCCGTCATCCTCACGGATTGATACTATTTCAATATCTTCTTTGTCTTTTAAATAATTAAGTATCAGGGATTTCTGATTTGAGATACTGTTACTTTCAGCTTTTCTCACATCATCAAGATCGCCATCTTCCTTAGATAATCTAACATAGATGGCTGCTCTGTAAATTCTTTTAGAATTGTTCATGTCCACCACTCCTTCGATTTTCTAAGTTAGAAGTCCCAAATCAAGAGGAATGGAAACATAAATATGAAATTGATACCCTTTCGGGTTAGATGTCCTTATTTGTCTGTAATGATATCACAAATCCATCTGAATTTCCACCCCTAATTTTGGCTGACTGCTCTATACATTGGCAAGCATAGCAATATAATTGTCTTTCAGGCTTTCCCCGTTATCAGAAAATGAAATCTTAATTTTGCTCTTTCCTGATCTGCGGAAATACGGATTACCTGTCTTTGCAATCATTCCCGCAACCTTCTTTTCCACAGGCATTCCGTCAGCGTACTTTATGCTGTTTACTTCCACCAATGTATCAATATCCACATCTTCTAATCTCTGTGCCGATATTTTGTCCAACTGTTCAACTGTCATCCTATCCCTCCAATCAAATTAAGCCACCAGATATGCTGACGGCTATGTAACACCGGAGCTTTCGCCCCGGCTGGAATTTATGCGATTGGATTATTATGTTTTGTACTCATACCCAACTGGATCTGCATACCTTTTGTTATCTGTCTTAACTGGTTTTTGCTTACTTTCCCGATTTTTTCTATCAGGTCCGTATCTTTCACATCACATAACTGCTCACACTGAGCGATACTGTTCGTTCTTAATCCAACAGCCTTAAACGAACTGATAAAAATATGTGTTGGCAGATATGTCTTTTTATGAATCTTACTTGTAAGCGGTACTGCATGGAATACCGTGCTATGTCTGTTTGCACTGTCATTGCTCACAATCACTACTGGTCTGATACCGTGCAGCTTGTGGTCATTCTCATCTTCCGGTACTCCAAAATCAACCATCCAGATATCGCCCCGTCTTATTTCACTCATAATATTCACTTCCTTGTCTGTCAACTGGTATTTCCTGCCCACGGATATATTCGACAGCTTCCTGTTCCGTAGGGCAGGCAACAACTCTGTCTCCTTTCCCATCAAACACCACGGTTTCTGATGAAAATGTCACTATGCTTAATTCCTTTTTATCCGGCATTATCCTCCTCAAACGAGATGAGAGCAGGTTCATAGCCCCTGCTCTCGTCATTAATACTGATACCGTGCTCCGCTGCAAGCTCCATAATACCCTTTACCACATCTTTGTCCGATGAAATATCATAGATACTGCTTACCAGAATACTGATAATGGAATCTCTTTCGATATAAAATTTAAGTCTTTCCACAGACTTCGTATCTTTAAAGATTGTTTCTACAATCTCAAAATCCGCTTTCTTCGCATATGCTTCTATCCTGTCTGCGGCTCTGTCGGCATTCCTGCCTACACAGATAACACAACACTTACTCATAAAACCTCCTATCTGTCGGCTCTGAGACGTCTGAAAAATACTGCCATAAAATCAGCAAGTGAAACAATACCGTTATCTTCCTTTTTCCCTGCCTGCTCCATCTTCTGATAATATCCAGCCATATCATCGTTTGCTGTCTCAACCGTAATGCCGTGCTCTCCGAGCATAATGATGTTATCCATAATTGTTTCTTCACAATCACCGACCATATCACTCATAAGAGTAACAACCACATCAACATCTTCCACCTCTGCCATACCGACAAAGGCAAACTTCATAGGAAATGTCATTCCCTCCGGTCTTGCGTTCTCTGAAATGACTGCAACCACCTCATATCCATTCACAGTGCAATACTCCTCAAGAACCTGCATTACCATCTGATCCGCTGCCTCATTTCCTGTTGCTCCAAAATATATAACTGCTTTATTCATTTTAAAATCTCCATTCCTGTTTTTATTTTGATTTGATATCCTGTGCACACTTTATCTCCTCACATAAACTGACCTGCCAATGCTCTCTGCACTTATAAGCCCCGTTGTTGTCTGCTGGTTACTGCAAATCAGTTTGTGTGGGAAGATAAAATACTATCTTCCCGGTTTCTTAACCATCCCCGTATCGGGTAACATATCCTTTGCCAGCCACAAACACTTCGTAGTTTCCTGCCCATCTGGACTTACGAAAGTAGCCACTCTCTGAAAATGCGTTTTGCTGAAATTCAGGTGCACTTATTATCTCATTACCTCCGGCTGCTAACCCGGTAGGCACAACCCTCTGCTCTTATCCTTAAAGGCTCCTGCTGTTACGTTTCTCATAATCGGCTACAGCTCTGAGGATAGTCATCGCACGAAATGGGATTCTGCCACCCTGTCATAGACAAGGCGATATAAGCTCGTGGGATATGCGTGTCCTATTCTGTTTTCAATATTCAACGGTTCTTTTCTCAGAACCTGAACAAAGTATAACTGACACCACGCATCTTCTACAGTAACCGACACTCTTTTGAACTAAGAGTAACACTCCCACCTGTTCCAAATCCTTATAAAAAAAGCCGGACTGCATTATCAAAAATGCAATCCGACTTTTTTATTCTGTCAGAAGTTTCATATTGTCAACGGCATTTAATACCATATTCCGGATAAACTGTACTTCCTTCTCCTTCAGACCAACCAGCAGATCATCGACTTCTGCCTTTCTTTCACACCCACACACAAGATAATCCAACGTTATATGAAACAATTCAGCAATACTAATCAGCGTATCTATTTTTGCTCCATTTACACCAGCTTCAATTTTCCGCAGAGCATCCACTGACAATCCAATCTGCTCGGCAAGCTGCTGTCTTGTCATTCTTCTTGCCGCACGCAACTCTTTTATTCTTTCTCCACTATTAACAATATCGTAGTACACCTTCCACTCTTTTCCGGCACCTTATATATTTGCTTAAGCTGTATTCATTGTACCGTAAGCGAATCTTTTGTAAGAGTGACTAAACCAGCTATTTCAGGTGGAATATTGTACACCTTAATACCAAGAATATAAATATTTGCGGATTAAAAAAGAGATATTTCCAAACTCTCATTACATTTTGGAAATATCTCTTTACTTAATATCCTCATCCGGCACAAACTCCATGATGTCCTCTATCTTACAATCAAGTATGGAACATAATCTGTTAAGGATTACCGTTTTTACGACCATATTCTTTCGCAATCGCTGTAACTGTGCTTTATCTATTCCATAATCTTTAATTAGTGCATACTGGCTAATATTTTTCTTCTTGAGTGTGATCCATAACCTGTCATATACTATCATTACAAAGACCTCCTCCTTGTATTCTACGCAAGAGTGTCCTATAATGATATGGTGCGTGTATGCACCATACTGTATGTATATGATAGAATAGAAAATAGCCATAATCTGCATAGAAAACAGCTCTCAAGGTTATTATGTAATATAGAACGGATTATCTGTTTTACTTTTATGGTATTCAACCGGGACAATTCAAGCACCTGACAATTTGACCGCAAATACCCTTCTCAGAAAGGATTCACAACAACACTATGAATGATAAAAACACATACTCTGTTGATAAATATTTGGAAATCATTGCCGAAAAAGAAGGAATCACAAAAGAAGAAGTCCAACAGGAAATTGGGCGGGCAGTTTCCATTGCTTTAAAAAGCCCTGATCCAAAAATGCAACGCTTCTGGACAGACTTTCCATGTGAAAATGATACTCCCACCATTGAAGAAATCATATACCATCTCGCTGAAAAATTTGCAAAAGAGTCATAGACAAAGGACAGGATAACTACCCGTCTATTCACTCAGATAATCTTCCTGTCCTCTTAATATTTGTTCAATCATATGTAATGCAAATTCTATTTCTCTTTCGTCACATCGATTCATCATAAATGCAAAACGCTCAATGTGTTTTTCTGGGTGCTGCTGGCTCATCAAAACCATAGGCGATGACTCCAATGCATGAACAATATTCAAATATGTATCAAGACTCATTGCCCTTCTGCCATTTTCAACACTTTTGATAGTATCCAATGATACATCTGCCCGTTCTGCAAGCTCTGCCTGTGTAATTCCAAGCCTTCTGCGTTCTTTTCTGATATTCTCTGCAATAATTTCGTATATGTGCTCTCTTTTCCCCATAGCCCCATCATCCTTTCTGACTTATCGCATTATATCAGAAATTATTATGGGTTTTAGGAAACTGTAATCCTTTGACATTTTCGTGTAATACTTTGCATATTCCTTCTAAACACCAATCTACTTTTACACTGAAATTTAAAATTTCAGCAAAATGTATATAACAACATGAGAAAAGCCCGTGGCAGATCCACGAGCTTTATCTCCAGTTTGAAGCATGGATATAGATAGTTCCCTGCTTTTATTTAGTGTAACATACACCTTTACTTAGCTACATGTGTAAAATCCCAGTGCGAAAATACGTCTACATAGCAGGTTTTTGTTTCAACCACATATCTCTCCATGCCGCCTAATGCTTCATTATATCTTTCTTTATATTTTGTCTCAACGACCTTATATGTATAATACATAGGACGATATTTGATTAAATAATGAGATCCTTTTGGAACAGTTACGGAGTATCCGCTACCTAAAGAATATGATTTTGATGCACCTAGTGTAACACCCAACTCACTTCCTATAGTTCCACCATTTGTATATCCACCGGAAACTGAAGCTTTAAAGGAAATATTATAAGAAGTATCTTGAGTGTAATTCAATGATAATTTTGCGCTAGATGTAGAACTACCACCACTCGTGCCATTTCTCCATGCACCACTTTTTAAACTACCTTTGGTATATTGATAACCATATACGGTAACAAAATCAGAAATGCGTTCTTCATTTTCCTCATCAGCTTTAATTTCCGTTTCAAAATAATCAGCTCCATCATGAGGCAAATTTTCAGTGTCATAGTTATGAGTCTCCGCAGCAAACGCTGTTGTCGAGCACCCCAAAATCAATATAAAACTTAAAACCATACTAATTATTTTTTTCATTAGAAGTCACCCCCGCTTTGCTTTAAAAAAACTATAAACCAGATAAATAATTGCCAAAATGATACTAAAAACAAAAAAGCCACCAATATAAATAAGAGGACTTTTAAAAAGATAATCCATGTTATTGGTAAGATATCCATTTCCTGAACTAAATCCAGTTATTGAGTCAATATATTGGACAATAATGGAAAGAAACGGAAGCGTACTTAAACCAAATATGCCAAAAATTATCATTATTATAGCTAAAATCTTCAAATGAAAATCTTTCATCAAAATCACCCCCTATTTTAATATCATTTTGTCGTTATATGCAGATCATTCTATAAGCATATTCATAATTATATTTACTTCTCCTTTCCTCAGTATTCAATGTGCCATATAGAGCAATCTGTTGTATATTCTAAGAATAGCAGGAATCAAAGCAAAAGAAAATATCCTATGCAGAAAGTGACCTGTTTTTGCAGAAAATGACCAACAGAACAAAAATTACTCAGAAATCAAGTAAAAAACACAGCATTGATACTATTTCAAAGCTACAGTTCTGCTCTAAAGAATATATTGAGAGTACGCTTTCAACAATATTTCCTAGTCTAAAAACGGTATTAGAAGAATTTTGGTAAAAATTTAGCAGGCAATAATTTGAATATTATTGCCTGCCAAATTAATGATGAAATCATATGATTCTTCTGTCAATCAGAACCAATCTGCTTTCTCCTATCGGAGTCCAAGCATACACACTCTTGCAATATAACGTATCATCAGCTCCGAGCCTGTGCTTTCTGTATATTGTCTGACCAATACTTATTGCTGAAAAAATTCCCATTTCTAGGCAAATTTCTGAACATATCCATAACAATATCATATGATAAGCCTGATGTGTCCACAAACATCTCTTTCCCATCTTTAGATTTAACTGCAATTCCGTTATCACCCACATACGCTACTGTATTGTCATCTAATTTCTGTATTAATCCCGTCATTTCCGCAAATTTCTTTAGCGCAAACTCCCCGGATTCTTCACAAAGTTTTCGGAACTTTTCTGCATCCTCACCTACCATATACGGATATTTTCCATCTCTAATATACCATGAAATTCCCGTTTCTGAATCCGTGTATTTAGGATCAGTTAATGCCCACTCTTCCAAAGGAACACCCTGATACCATACTGTCATTTTTTCACTGGAATCATTGCTTATTTCTGGTTCATCATTTTGAATTTCTTTCTCAGCAATTTCATCCTGCCCCTGTTCATATCCTCTACATGACACGTTACACTTTAGTGCCTCATAAATTTCTTGAACATTTGCATATTTGTTAACTGCTGCAACATCCGGTGTCTCTAACACTTCCTTTTGTTGAAAAGCCTTTGATTGGTTATATTTTGAACCTGATTTTCTTCCTGCGTAAATATTGTTATTTACAGCGGTATTTACCATATTTACCATATTTATAATCCCTCCAGCAGCAATATAATCTAATTTTCTTATTATAGTATGTTGCACTTTATGCCAGATTGCTATAAAATGCAACATACAATGAAAATATTCTGTTGCGCTTGCTTAATATCCCATATTCAAGCAGCTATTATTGTGCATAAGCAGCAGAAGCAATATAGCCTACCTGCGAAGACCCAACAGAATACAACTCATAATGGAAATGGTATCTAACGCCTACCTTAACACCTGTAAATGTCAGTGTCCATGAATCTCCTGAATAGTTAGCAATTTGTACCGGTGCACTTGTTCCGTCATTTCCTACAAGAGTAATTGTTCCCTGAAGATAATCTGTTCCACTTTCATTAGGCATATAAACATTTAAGCACAACTTTGTAACGCTTGAGTTATTAATGGTGTAATAATAATTTCCGTTGAATACACCGCTTCTGGAATTGCTTCTTGTAATGGTTCTATTTGCATCATACTGAATCGTATCTGCAAGAGCAACGGCGTCATCATAAGCAGGTACTACGTCCAAATCGCCACAATCGCTTACTTCTACTGCCTTATTTGCATTAGGGGCAGCCTGTCCCTGAGTGGATACTTCACTTGCAAACGCAGTTGTTCCCATTGCCAAACATAACATCAAACTCAACACCAACGCCTTTAAACTTTTTACTTTCTTCATCTCCTTTCAAATTAACATCGTATAAATTTTCATTCCAACAGGAATCTATAAACAACTTTATGCTTTTTTCTGTCTTTCCAGATTTAGATAAGTATTCATATTTCGCATATAAAACATCTGCAAATCATACTTTCCTAATTTGTTCATATCCTGAATAACCTTTTCAAAGCTGGATATAAGGTCACATCTTTCATTTAATCCCATGTGACCAGTTTCTTGTGGAAAAGAGCTGAGACTATTACCCCTATCAACATCATAATATGCCTCCAAAGCACTCATTTCGACATAAGAAGCATTTCTCAAATCAATATCGTTAATATTAATCTTTTCTTCAAATTCTTTTCCATTTTCATCAATCCCTTTGGCTATCACTACAGGATTATCATCTGTTGACTCTTCTGCATACTTAATATAAAACGAAAGACCGGTTCCATTTCCGCCTGAAAACAACATATCATCCGTCTTTAAATACACTTTCATTGATGTCTGAGGAAATGCCTCATTTCCGTTAACAGATGTTTTGCTATTGTTTTGTCGCTTTCCAAATAATTCAGATACACTCTGCACTCCCGAACCAATACGCATTTAACCACCTCCATTCGCATTATAATATGTTATTTTGATATTGTCAATATTGGTTGACACATTTATCTCAAAGATATCATTTCCTATGCAGCCAGGCCCAGAGATTGGTAGTATCTCTGACGCTTAATCATAGGAGGAAGCCCACCGTTGGCAGAGCAGATCCTCCTGTTGTTCCAGTAACTGATGAAATATCTCCAAATAAGAACTCTCAGCTCATCCGTGGTCAGGCTTTC
>NZ_QUEC01000001.1:0-164419 GCF_003478095.1 Clostridium sp. AF34-10BH | reverse complement strand
AAATAAGAACTCTCAGCTCATCCGTGGTCAGGCTTTCCGTATTGTAGCGGTCATAGAGAAGCTCGCTTTTCATTCTGGCCCACATGCTTTCACATCGAGCATTATCGTGGCACCTGCCACCATCACTGTTCATGCTTTGTATAATGCCATATTTAGAAAGCGCCTGACGGTAGGTTTCACTGGTATATTGTCTTCCTCTGTCGGAGTGCACAATGGCACCTCGCAGATCAGGATGCGCCAGATAGGCATTATCCAGTGTATGCTCACACAGAGTTGCCTTCATGTTTGTTTCCATTGCCAGTCCCAGAACGCTGGAATCAAAGCAGTCGAAGATGGCTGAAACATACAGTTTTCCATCTTTTGCCTTGATTTCTGTGATATCAGTTACGCATTTTTCAAGTGGCTTATCAGCCTTGAACTCTCTCTTCAGAAGATCATCTGACTTACGTGCTTCCCGATCAGCCTTGGTAATGCCATTTGGCTTGCGCTTTGGCCGATGGACAAGTCCTATTTCATCCATAACCCTGTAAACGGTTCGTTCACTGGGGATCTTGATTCCCGTCGGATTCTTAAGGAGCAGTGCTTGGTACATGCGAATACGTCCATAGGTATCATTGCATTCATCCTCAGCATGGATCACTCTCATGGCATCAGCAAGATCCTGATATTTCCAAGGGCGATCTTTAATAGCAAGATATTTGTAGAAACCCTGGCGGCTGACGCCAAGCATCCGGCAATAGAATGAGAGTTTTCCCTTAATCACGCCGTCTTTCGTTTTTATGGCAATGAACATCATTCTTTGGTTCTTGCTGACTTCCGACGGCTGGCTGCGAAAAAAGCGCTTGCTTCCTCGAGAAATTCATTTTCCTCTTTCAGACGCCGGATTTCTTTGTCCTGATCTTTAACGCGTTTGCGGAGCATGACAAGCTCCTCAGCAAGACTCATCGCGCTTTCCGGAGTATGTGCACCGTCGCCAATATCCAATGTGCCTGCTCTAACTGCTTTCAGCCATGTGTGGATGGTTCCTTCTGGGATACCTAATTCTTTGGCTGCCTTAGCACCGCCGATTTCTTTGGCAAGTTTGACAGCCTGGATCTTATATTCCTGGTCGTATTTACGTTGGGTTCGTGACATTGAGAGTTCCTCCTTATTCTCTTTTATTATACATGAATTCCTTGAGAATAAGGTGTCAACTTTATTTATACAACATCATAATTATACCGAGTCACTATTTGAATCTATTCGTCATGTAAATAAATACGGGCAAGAATTTTGGTATGCCAGAGATTTACAAATCGCTCTGGAATATACTGAGTGGAGAAACTTTTGCAAGGTTATTGAAAAGGCAAAAGAAGCCTGCCGAGGTAGTAATAACGCGGTATCTGACCATTTTGTTGACGTCAACAAAATCGTAAATGCTGGTGCCACCAGTAAGGATATCGGAGATATTCAACTTTCACGATATGCTTGTTATCTTATTGTGCAAAATGGTGATCCTCGAAAAAAGGTTATTGCACTTGGACAAACCTACTTTGCAGTAAAAACCAGACAGCAAGAACTAATTGAAAATTATGAAAATCTTTCCGAAGATCAAAAACGTATCGCCATCCGGCAGGAAATGAAAGAGCATAATAAAATGTTAGTAGCTGCTGCCAAGGATGCTGGTGTTGAAACTACCCTGGATTATGCTATATTTCAAAATTACGGATATATGGGACTATATGGTGGTTTAAAGGCTAGCGATATAAAGGAGCGTAAAGGCTTAAAGAAATCACAAGACATACTCGATTACATGGGATATGAAGAATTAGCTGCCAACCTCTTCCGTGCTACTCAGACGGAAGCAAAACTCCGCCGTGAAAATATTCAAGGCAAACAGGAAGCGAATAAAACCCACTTTGAGGTTGGTAAAAAGGTGCGTGACACCATTAAAGATCTTGGTGGCACAATGCCGGAAGATTTGCCTACACCGGAAAAAAGTATTCAGCAATTAGAGAGAGAGCAAAAGAAAAAATTGAAATAAAAAATCAGCCCAGTGCACCAACACCAGCGCTGATTACCGGGCAAACCGATAAATCACCTTGAACAAGTTTTTAATTATGAAAAATATAATGCCTGGAGACTTTTGTTTGATAAAAAGGATACTAAAGAGAATCGACGTACCTTTTTGGAATGGATGCAACATGAAAATTAAAAACCCTTGAAAAATCAAGGGTTTTTAGAGCGGGTGATGGGAATCGAACCCACGTATCCAGCTTGGAAGGCTGGTGTTCTACCATTGAACTACACCCGCATGTTTATATATGAAGCAGGGCGGCCATTTTAAGAAATGGTGTCCTGCGAAAATGCCCAGAACCGGAATCGAACCAGTGACACGAGGATTTTCAGTCCTCTGCTCTACCAACTGAGCTATCTGGGCCCGCGACTTAATCCTACTTGCAATCTTGTTTCATGACTGCTCTGCGTCACAACAATCGTAGTCTACACAAATTTCGTCCAAATGTCAAGTACCTTATCAAAAAAATTTTAAATTTTTGCAATTATTCCTCTATCTCCTACAAATGATACGGTTAAAACTCCTCTTTTTCCCCGTACCATTGCAGTAAAAGCTCCACCACCCGGTTGTAGCTGATCATGCCATCCGAAACACCATTCAATTTCAGTGAAGCATTGGTCAGGGTATCTGAAACACTGTCCACCGTCTCCGTATTCACCACAGCTTTTCCGTTGATTCTCTCCCATTGCTCTTCTGTGACAAAGATATTGTCCTCCTGCACCTGCTGTAATACCTGTAACGGATGTACCGCCTCTCTGGCCGCCGCATAGCTGTCCGGATCCGCCAGTCTAGTCTTATACAGATCGTTTGCCACATAATTCAGCACACTTAAGTAACCCGCATATTGAAAAGTACTGTCATCCGACTCTACGCAGGCCAGAAATGCAATAAAATTCGCCTCATCCTCATAGATATACCCCCGGATGTGAGCCAGCTCATGACACATGGTTGCCGGTTTTTCCATGATGTACATGACATCATTGTAATTTGCCTCCATGGAAAACGGGAAATAATAGCCACACATATACATCTGACACATGAAATCCGAGAAAAACATAGCCTTCGGCCGGGGATAATAACCATCCAGCTGGTCATACCTTTTCCCCAGGCTCTGCATCACATCGATGGCTTTATCCTCCATATCCACCGCATTACCCCGGCTGTCCACACCACCCGAGTACACCACGGCACCACTGTCATCCCGTTCCATGACCTCACTGAGCTCATTACAGTGCCGGACGATATCATTGTAGATCCGAAGCAGTTCCTCCGTTCGTTCCTGTGTTGTCTGCTCCTGCGCTTCCTCTTCACCGAAATATTTCTCCGAAAATGTAGACCCATGATAGATCATGGTACAATTCAGCGTCATAATGGCAAATACGGCAAGCAACGTCCATGCAAAAAAACCAAAATATCCCTTCACTCCCCGGCAGTACTTTTCCGAATGTCTGCACGCCGGAATCAGCAAACTGCATCCCAGCACAACCGCAGCAAGCACCACCAGAATCCCTGCCACAATCAACCATTCGCCCACGGAAAAGGGAAACAACCCTGTAATCCTTCCGTAGGTATTGACCCAGATTGGGAAAATATAATCAATATAAGCATCGCTGAGGCTTCTGCTGCTCCAGGCAACGACCTGAAGCAGTAAAAGAACTGCAACGATGCTTAAATAAATTCGAAAACTTTTCTTATGGGATTTCTTATTCTCCATAGTACTCCTTAAGTGGCTTCCTCTTTTCCCACCTTGATCCTGGTCTTCTTCCAGATGCCACAGCGGTACAAAACATACAGGATCAACGCAGAAATGCCATTACTGATCACCACGGAATACCAGACACTGCGCACGCCCATATGCAGGACGCTCTCGCAGAACCACAGTGTCAGGAAACGGAATACCCACAATCTGGTCACATCGATGGCCATGGTCACCTCCGTATGGCCGGTTCCCTGGAACAAACCGGAGGTCGTATTGTATACGCCATTGGTAAAGCACCAGAATGCCATAACACTTAAAAAGTCTGCCGCCATGCCCACAACTTCCGCATCCTTGGAAAAGATTCCGACAATTGCCGTGGAAATCATATCTCTTGATAAGATCATACCACCTATGAACAAAAATACAACCGATATCCACATGGAAAACCGATATCCCTTCTCCGCACGGTCCTGCTGCTTTGCTCCCATATTCTGCCCCACGATAGTGGCCGTTGCCGAACCAATGGCATTGGAGGGTAGCGTGATCAGTCCATTCACCTTGTTGCCAATACCGTAAGCCGCCATGGCTTCCGTCCCGTAGACAAACACGTTTTTACTCATCAGCAGAAATCCCAGCTGCATGGTACTTCCGCCGATAGCGGTAGGCAGACCGATCTTAAGGATCATTCCCAGTTTTTCCCTCTGTAATCGCATGTACGCACGGTTCAGGCAGATATCATTTTCCTGTCTGCACAGAAGTCCGAAAGCCACCATGGCCGGAATCGCTTTCGCCAATAGCGTAGCCAGTGCTGCACCGGCAGTTCCCAGATCCAGGATGATCATGAAAAACGGATCCAGGAACAGATTCAGCGTAATACCTCCCAGATTAAGGAACATGGGGCGCACCGTATCTCCCTGTGCCTGATGTACTGCGGAAAAAATGTTGACCATATATAAAAAGGGCATATCCCAGATGACCACCCGCAGATAAACTCTTGCATAATATGCAGTTCCTCCGTCAGCTCCCAGCCAGTTGATGATAGCGGGTGTTCCCAGAAAACACAGTGTGGCACAGACCACGGCAAATCCCATGGCACAGGCAAATATCTGATTTGCCATGGATCTGGCATCCTCTTTTTCCCCGGCACCGATATACTGCGCAATGAGGACTGCACCGGCCACAGTGATGCCGCTGCCGAAATTCGTAATAATATTCTGCATCGGTGTCACAAGATTGATTGCCGCCAGCTGCTCTGTTCCAATTTTTCCCAGCCAGTAAGTATCCGTCAGGTTATACATCGTCTGCAGGAAGCTGTTAATCACTACGGGAATTGCCAGAGACAGGATCGCTCTGATCAGATTTCCGTGCAATATCAGATCCGGATTATATTTTTTAGCCGTTTTCATCGCCATCACTCCTAAGTTGTTCTTATCTATGTCTTTCCAAATCTAAGTCGTATTATACGTCAATTTTTCAGTGGTTTCCACGGAGATTTTAGGGTTATATGTATTAAAACACTTTTTTATTATCTTTTTTATTTACATCATGGAAAGGCGCATCGCCAGACGGCAATGCAGATTCTTGTGCAGGCACAAATCAGTACTTGGCTCATCGTATACGCAAAAAAAACCTCCCACAGCATCTGCCTGCGGAAGGGATCTTTTTCTTAATTCTGAAGTCATGGTCAGACTTATTTGATTACAAGGCTGCTCCAACCATCGCTGGGGATCAGAGAGATATAGGTCTTACCGGTATTGATCTGGATCTCCTCACCGGTCTTCGCATCATAGTAATGTGTGATAGCATTCTCGGAAGACTTGGTCCAGGTAACTTCGATAGCCTTACCCTGAGTAATGTAGTAACCGGAGCGTCCGGAGTCGATGGCATTGTAGATCAGGTAGCCTTCACCCAGTTCTGCAAAAGTGGTATCCTGCAGAATAACGTTCTCGAAAGTGAGCTGTGCATTGCTGTCAGCATCCTTGTGTGCAGAACCATACTCATAGTAATCATAGGTTCCGGTCTCTTCGTTGTACTTCAGAGTAGAACCGTTGTGCTTGAAAGGAAGCTCAATGGTAGTAGCGCTGATAGCATCACTTCTATCATCAAAGGTAACTTCTCCGTCTGCAAATTTGAAGTGAGGTCCCTGATAGTAATCATTGTAAGTAGTGGTATACTTGGAATTTGCAAAACGCTGCTTCAGACCGTCATAGGTCTTGCCCTTCTGGCTGTTGGTATAGGTATCATAAGTAATATACTCGGTAAACTCAGTTGCCTTACCATTGTTGAAACGGGCGAAACCACCACTGAAGTTAGCGGAATAATCTTTTGCTACCCAGTCATTGATGAAGTAAGGGCCACCATCATGGCAGAGAACTGCGTTCCACTCAGCTGCCAGCATGAAGTTGGTAGGACGTGCACTACGAATACTACCCAGCTGCTCGATCTTCTCCCAGTCCTTTACGACTACCATGAAACGTGTAATTCTGTCGTTCAGAGTACTGTTCATGATCTCATATACAACATCTGCATCTGCGGTGCCGAAATGAGGCAGTGCGGTTCTCTCGTTATCTACCATTACCGCGATAGGACGCTGATCCTTCAGATCCTCATCGATCCACTCGTTGGTAAGTTCGCTGCGATAGGAGTGCTCCGGTGCAACTTCATCCGCGGAAGACTCAGTTGTGGCAGGCTGCTCTACCTCCTTGGTATCGGTAGCAATAGGCTCTGCTTCTACGGTCTGGATCGGAGAAGAGATCGGCTCACTGTTTCCACAGCCGGTCAGAACGCCTACTGCAATTAAAATTGCTGCAAGTACTTTCTTTTTCATGAATGCTTCCTTTCATCTGTTTGTTCTATCCGGTCTCTCGACCGGCACTCTAAAATACATTGTATCCCTAAAGTCCTATGTTTGTCCACCGAAAATTCTTAAGATTTTCTTGAGATTTTATTTCGCAAAAAATGACATCTGGCAGTTGTATGCTGATGTCATTTTTGCTTTCTATAATTATTACTTATTATTCTTTTACAGCCCCGATATTTACTCCCTGTACAAAATATTTCTGGCAGAATGGATAAATGATCATAAACGGCAGAATTGCTACGATGACTGCTGCATTTTTTACTGTATTTTCCGTAGCTCCTTCTACCGCAGACGGCAGATCACTTCCCATGATCAATGCCCGCAGTTTCATCTGGAAGTTATATAAATTTGAATTCGTGATATACAGCTTATAGTTCGTGTAATCATTCCAGTATCCCACGGCATACATCAGTCCGATGGAAGCCAGTGCAGCCTTCGACAACGGCAATACGATTTTATACAAAATTTTAAAATGAGAGCAACCATCAATCTCTGCGGATTCCATCAGGCTGACCGGAATTCCCTCAAAGAAATTCTTCATCAGCACCAGATTATATACATTGATTGCCGGCAGCAGGATCACTCCCCACAAGTTGTTTGTCAGATGGAAGTCCTTCATTACCAGATAAGTCGGGATCATACCTCCGTTAAATATCATGGTAAACAACAGCACATTGGCAATAAATGCCCGCCCCGGCATCTTCCACTGAATCAGCACATACGCCCCAAGTACTGAGATCAGCAATCCCATGATCGTTCCCATAACCGTTGTGTAACAGGAAATCAGGAATGGTCTGAGCATCGTCGGATTGGTAAAAATTGATTTATACCCTGCGAACCCGAACTGCTCAGGAAACAACTTCATGCCATAAGCCGTCTTCAGATCAAAAGAGTCCACCAGTACTTTATATACCGGGATGATCATCACCAGCGAAAATACTGTAAATATTACGATCAATACGATATCAAAAATTTTCACTTTCTTTTTCATCATACAATACCTCTTCCTCTCGTCTTATGGCTTACCCTGTTACATACCAGTACCAGAATACAGCTTATAATAGAGGAAAACATACCGACCGCTGTCGTATACCCATAATCCGGAATTGCACCGGAGTTAAATGTCTGCGTATAGATATAAGTCTGCAATACATCCGATACCTTGATAACGGCATCATTCTGTAATACGAAAACTGACTCAAACAAATTCATAACTTTCGCCAGATTCAATACAAGTACCGTCACGATTGTATTATTCAACGCAGGCAGGGTAATATAGATCATCTTCTGGAAACGGTTTGCCCCATCCATCGACGCTGCTTCATACAATTCCGGACTGATTCCCGCCAGCGTTGCCATGAAAATAATCGTTCCCCAGCCTGTATCTTTCCAGACATTAATTATGTAATACGAAAATCTCCACCATTTCTGGTCTCCGAGGAAATATATATTATCCGTGATCAAGTGTAATTTCATCAGGACATCATTGACCAATCCCGCAGATGTCGGAGACAGGATCATGGAAAATATGGATGCTGCCACTACCCAGGACATAAAATGCGGAATGTATACAATTGTCTGAAATACCTTTTTCAACTTTAAAAAAATCAATTCATTCAATAATACCGAAATAATAACTGCCGCACCGGTATTCAAAATCAGCTTTGTAATACTCAGCACCAGCGTATTGCTGAACGCCTTCCAAAACCCCGGCATACTGAACATTTTTACAAAATGCTTCATTCCTACAAAGATCGGATCATTGATTCCTTTATATGTAAAAAAGGCATAACGGATACCAAACATAGGAAGATAATAAAATATCAATGCTGCCACCAATACCGGTGTCGCCATCAGATAGACTCCCCGATATGCACGGGCGTGCTTGAACGCGGTTCCCCCAGGTGTCCTCTTAGGCAAAGTTTTTCCTTTCTCTTTCACAACGTTTACCCTCCGTTCCGGCTACTCTATATCAGCTATTCAAAAATCCCATATATTCGTTGTACTTTGTCTCTTCTGTTTTATTCATATGTATGGTCAGTCCATCCTCTGAGAAATAGAGACGGATGCGGATGGATGCAACACTTTCTCCGATCAGCCAGCAGAAGATAAACAGCGTATTTTGATCCATCCAGGCTCCGGATGAAGCACATTTCTCCTTGTATATAGGGAACTCTCCCTCTTCCAGATGTCCGATTCCAAAGGGAAGCTGACATTCTCTTCCTTCTATTTCATACGAGAGTACTCCTTTTTGATCCGCATCGGAAAAAGTCACACCACACCATGTAAATCCATACTTATTTCGGAGCAGCGGATATTTTTTCCCGAAATCTGCACAAGGTTTTCCTTCAAATACCGTACGCAGCACAGGCAACGTTGTTTTCTCCACATCGTTTTCCGGGAAACAATCCTTCAGCAGCACTTCTCTCACTGCGGCAAGTATCATCTGCTCGGCTCCGCCCATACCCTGTGTATCTGCTGTCGTTACAACGACGAGATCCATTTCCGGAACTGCCAGCATTATCTGACCGCCCAGCCCCAGCATTGCAAAAGTCCCCTCCATCGGGATCCAGAACTGATATCCATACCAGCGATCATCGCCATCAAGCTGTGTTGCCGTTCTCGGTTCTGTCGCTCTCGCTGCATAGGATCCCTTTTCCTGCTTTAACAGCATACAGCCGGTACGCAGCAGATCCTCGGGAGTAGCCATCAGGCCACTCCCTCCCATAGAGGTTCCAAAGGGATCCTCTATGATATAAGACTCCTCGCTGAAGCCATTCTGGCGCAGCAACTTTTCTTTCAGGTAATCCAGCATCTTTTCACCGGTCAGTTTTTCTACCAGCGCACAGAGCACATGGGAGGATGAGGTATCATACATAAAGAGAGTTCCGGGTCTGTGGGTGGGTTCTGTCTGGAAAAAGCTCCTCACCCAGTTTTCCGTTGTGCTGGTCTTGTTATAAGTTGTCATATTGTAACATGTCTGCATTTTCAACATATTTTCTATCGTCATCTCTGCCAGCCAAGGATGCACTCTCCCGGGCAGATATTCCGGGAAATAATCACAGATAGGATCCTGCAGGGAAATTTTCCCTTCCTGCTCCAGCAATCCGATTGCCAGTGAAGTAAAACTTTTAGTCACAGAAAACATTCTCTGCAACTTATTACGGCAATAGGGTGCATAATATTTTTCAAACAATAGGTTCCCATGTTGTGCGATCAGCACACTGTGTAAAGGAATTTTTCTTTTTTCCACTTCTTTTACAAATTCCTGCATATTCTGTTCCGTCAGTTCTCTCATTTTAGCTGCCATACCATAACCTCCCATGCTGTCGCCTTTTTATTTATTATTCAGGGAATCTACGATTGCCTGAGACCATTCGGCTCCGCCTTCCTGTTCAAACCGCTTGTATCCCTCTTCCACAGAAACACCCTGTACCACGCAGTCCGCAATAATAGAGTTCTTCAGGCTGGTCAGATCGCCGTTATACTGGCTCATCATATCTGTTGTTACCGGCAAAGGTGCCGTCTTGTTATTGGCATTAAAGATTTCCATCGATTCCTCTGTATATTTCTTTACGGGAACCAGTCTCTCGGTCAACGGACAGATATTGGTATCTCCCATAATGATGGTCGTATACTGTACTCCGGGCTGGGAACGCATCTCCATCATATGGAACTCTCCATCCTGATACGTATTGCCACATACTGTTTCTGCCTGTCTGGACCAATGAACGCCTTCTACTCCATAGATCCACAATGTTTCCATGTCTCCATCATCAAAAATGCTTTCCAGAAAATATTTGAATACGCCTTCCGGATTCTTACAGGAAGAAGTAATCGCATACACCGGTGCACATCTCTGCCAGTATTTTCCAACCTCTGCGATAGGCGGCATAAATACCAGTTCGCTGTCCTGTCCATTCGCAGCCAGTCCATCCGACAGCTGATCAGACCATCCGCCTGCCCAGTAAGTAAATGCTCCGAACTCCCCTTCCATGAATTTGGTACGGCAGTTGCTGGTCGCATTCGTCAGAGATTCCTTATCGATATAACCCTTGTTGTAAGCATCCTGTAATCTCTTGATCGCTTCCTTCATGGAATCCTCGGTAAATCCATCTCTCCATACGCCATCCTCTCCCTGATAGAAAGAAGGATATGCATCCTGATAGAATTCCGGCAGATAATTGGTATAAGGAGCTTCATTTCCTACAAATCCGGCTGCGGATACACCAATGGTATTTCCATTGATACCGTCTCCATCCGGATCACCGTTGCTGAAAGCATCCAACATTTCCAGATACTCTTCATACGTCGTCGGAATGTCCAGTCCACAGTTATCCAGCCACTGTTTTCTGAGGAAAGTCATACATCCGCCACCTCCGCCAAGTGCCAGTCCGTACAGATGTCCATCCAACATATTGCCTTCTACGACACTCACATCCGTGTTGGGATTCTTCTTCAGCTCTGAATTGTTCCAGGCATCCGTCATATCCCAGAGAGCTCCCTCTCCCGCATATCCGGAATAATAGGAAGATCCAAGGATAACGACATCTGGCCAGTTCTCCGGTCCGCTGGCAAAGGTCTGTCCCAACACATCATAGTAGGCATTGTGATCCGGTTGGATGACTTCCAGTTCGATTCCTGTCAGTTCTTCCCATTTATTGACCCATTCTTCCTGACCGTCTGCCAATGTCGCCTGGAAAGTTCCGTCTACCATAATCGTAATCTTTTCCGGTTTCTCTACATCATCTGCAACATCTGCAACATCCCCGGCAGTATTTCCTGCCTGTGCATCGCTATCTGTCTTTCCTGTATCATTTCCCGTATTTTCCGCAGAGCTCCCACACCCTGTAAATATCATGGAACATACGGTAACCGCAACCAGTGCGACTGATAATAACTTTTTCTTTACCATAAATAACCTCCGTCCATATTCTGTTATCTTCTCTGTTGTTTCTTGTTTCTTATTTTGTTTTGTTTCTTTGCTGCTTGATTTGTTGATTATTGTCACTTCGGCGCCGGAAGTATCAATGTGCTTTCATTATATCTGTCATTTTGCACAATTTAAAGTCACATATTTCAAGATTTAGTGTATATATTTTTTGTTATTAGAGGCTCATTTTTTATGTCAATGATACACATTTTATTTTATTACATTCCATTTCATTGCCTTTTTCACCTATTATGATACTATAATAATATCTCTCAGGAGGGTTTTTGTTATGAATTCCAGAAAAAATAAATACTTCATAAAATTGATAACATCCTACAGTCTGCTCTTGGTCATTGTGCTCATTCTGGGAATTGTTTTCCATTTTATTCTTTCGCATAATGCAAAGCAGGAACTATTGAATGAAAATATGCTTTCTCTTAAAAATGTATCCGAGCAATACAGCAACTGCTATGCGAATATTTATCTGATTTCCAAGCGAATGGCAAATAATTCCAGCCTTTCCCGCCTGGCGGAAGCCGATCAGGGGGAACGAGCGTTTTATTATAATGCCTATATTACCAAACAGGCTCTGGTAGATATGTATTCTGACTATTCACTCCAGCCAATTCAGACCTATTATATCCATCTGCGTCATACAGACTACATAATCAGCTATAATGATTTTGAGAATCTCTATTCCTTTTATAAAAACAATCAAATGCTGGATCCCTCAAAATATGAGGAATGGAAGGAGACTCTGGAATCCTCAGACAATTATAACCATTTTCTTTCTCTTGACCATTTTGCGACCGAATATACACCACACAGAAAAAACTATTGTTATGCTGTCTCTCTGCAGAATTATACCTTCAAAAATATCAATGCTGACATCATTTTTGAGCTGAATGCTGATTATATGCAGCAAATGGTGGATTCTGTCGATCTGATGAAGAATGGCTGTCTCATCATCCAGGATAGCAGCAGTGACACTATGCTTACTTTCAGTAACAATGAAGCGCTGTTAAAAAAAATAGATGTTTCTCTGCTTTCCTCGTTAGATTATTCCGAACGGGGATATTCCAGCACAGTATTTCAGGGTGCTCCCGTCACAGTACTCTATACCTCCGCACAGACACCGAATCTGAACTATTATCTGATTGTTCCCACGTCCTACCTGAAAGCACCGGGAAACGGACTGCAGTTACTGTCTCTATTCGTTATCTTTCTCGGTGTCGTAGGAAGCTTTTTGATTATTGTTCTGTTGTCCAAGGCCAATTATAAACCCTATGAAGCAATGGAATATCGCCTGCGGGAAGTGAATTTCAACCACGAAGAGCTCATGCGGTTAAATGAGTCCCAAAAGATCACCCTCCGCAATTATTATTTTGATCAATTGATTCATGGTACGATTCTGAGTGAGGAAGAAGCTGCGTATGCCCAAAATTATCTTTCCATTTCCGCTAATGCCAATTCCTTTGCTATCTTATACTGTAATGTCTACCTGGATACTTTGGAGCTAAATAATGACCCTCAGGGAATGATCAACATCCTCTCCCCTGATTATGCGGATGTTATTTCCGATATCCTTTCCAGTTATTTTATACATTCCTATATCATGCAGGGTTCCCGAAATAGTGTTTATACTATTTTATTATATGACAGGGAAGAACTGGACAAGGTCGAAGATTTATTTTCACATGTTCATACTACACTATTGCAAGAATACAATATCTGGATTTATGGTGGATTAGGCTGTACAACCGACACCATCTCCTCCGTCTGGAAATCGTATCGCCAATCCAAAGAGGCTGTAAAACGTATCTCCAGCCCAGTGTACCTGTGTCTGTATCGTGAGATTTTGGAATTTCAGGATTCCTTCTTTTATCCTAATGAGGTTGCGGATCAGCTATATAATTTTGTAAAATCCGGTAACTTCAAACAGACAAAAACAATTTTTAATTTTATAAAGGACGAAAATTTTAAGAAACGAAAACTTAATTCCAGACAAGTGAAATGGCTTTTAGAAAATATAGAAATTACGTTATTGAAAGTAATCAGGGATAACGACATTTCCTATGATGACTCAAGCTTAGCCGGTCTGTCCGAAGATTCTACCCTGAAAAATTACGAGCAGATTGCTCTGGAATTATGTGAAAAAAACAAGCAACCGGAAAACGACAACCAGCTGATTGTGCGCATTCAGGCTTATATTGATGAGAATTATGGGGATCCATCCTTATGTTTAAGCAGAATATCGGACCTGTTCCACATCTCCGAGAGTTACTTTTCCTTCCTTTTCAAAAAAACAGTAGGGGTAAACTTCTCTACGTATCTGGAACAGGTCCGCATGACGCAGGCAAAACATCTGCTGGAAACAACGAATATTAAAATAACAGATTTATACGTGGCGGTCGGTTACAACAATCTGACCAGCTTCCGCCGTGCATTTAAGAAAAAATACGGTGTAGCACCCAATGCCCTTCGAGAATAACTACTTATTCTTTTTCGGTTGCTTTCTCGCGCAGCACTTCCTCAAACTGTTCGATGGGTACCGGTTTGGAATAGTAATATCCCTGCTGCCAGGTAGATCCAAATTTCTCGATATAGTCGCTGACTTCCTTATCCTCAATACCCTCAATACAGGTTTCGGTGTTTGTCCTCCTGGCATAATCCACGATAGACTGCACCATGGCCTGATTCTGAGGTTTTTGCTTAATATCACGGATGAAGCTCATATCTACCTTCAGTTCGTCAAAAGGAAGCTCCAGCGCCAGACTTAAGGAACTGTTGCCTGTTCCGAAGTCATCCAGTGCGATCTTGATCCCCTGGGAATGGAAAAATTCTACCTCTCCGCGCAGGAAATGAATATCCAGATCTCTGCATCGTTCTGTCAATTCGAGGCAAAGCTCCTCCGGCTTCGCACCGGTCTCTTTTAAAATATTCATAACAGCACTGCGGAACTCTCTGCGCTCCAGCTGTGCCGCCGCCACATTGACATTGACGAAAAAGCCTTCCGTCTCCTCGCGCAGCTTCTGTACATCCGTAAGTGCTGTCCGAAGGATCCAGTTCCCCAGATCAAAAATACAGGGATCCTGTTCCAGCCACTCCATGAACACACCGGGGGACACCATCCCGTAAGGCTCCAGTTCCCATCGGAGCAGCGCTTCCATTCCCCGGATCTTGCCGGTCTTCGTATCGGCAATCGGCTGATAGAACATCCGGAAGCCTTCAAAGTTATGCGTAGCACACTGATGGATCACACCGATCAGTTCAAACTGGTTCTCGTCACTGCCACAGACCTCATCATTAAAAATCACCAGCTCTCCGTGATGCTCAAGCCGGGAATGGTTCAACGCATAAGTCAGACGGCTGCGGACCGCGTTCGTCTCCTTCATATAAGGTTCCATAAATATTGCGCCGGCAGATACCTTCAGAGGGATCTTTTTCCCCTCTACCTCTGTATTTTCAAAAGCTTCTACGATCTCATCGTATATCTGCTGTAGTTCCTCTTTGGATACATTTTTAAAGCTGATCACAAATTTCGCACCGGAGAGCCGGTATACATATCCTTTTCCCCTTAACAGGCGCAACAGCTCCTGTGCCGCACAGTTCAGAATCTTATCCGAAAAAGCGGCACCGTACATAACATTGATATGACTAAACTGATCCAGTCCGATCTTCAGCAGAGTCCCCTGTCCGCTTTCCTCCAGGAATTCCCTGATTTCCCGATCCAGCGCCGGTTCCGTATGCAATCCGGTAGTCGCATCCACCTCGTCGGAAATACCGTAGTTGTTATATCGTATTACGATCACAAAAGGCTTTCCATCCTTATCATTCAGCATTTTCGCCCTGGCACTGATCCGGTTGTAGGTGCTTCCGTCACGCACCCGGTATTCCCAGGGCTCGTCCATATTTTTCCCGGCAACTCTCTCCTGGAATCCCCTCCGGAAATCCTCCAGATCATCCGGATGAATCGATCTTTTTGATTTTTCTTGTCCGCGGATGGTATAGTTCTCCTGCATACCAAAATATTCCATCGTCTTCTCGGACCACCATGTCACGCCGTTCCGCAGATTGGTTATGGATATGTAGGACTTTTTCGCCAGAGAAGTAATGGCTTTTACAATATCCGGGAACAGGATATCCATTTCCTCCCAGAATTTCTGTTCATCATATGTATTGATACTCATGTCTCCTCCCGACACTTTCTTCTGTATGCCCACAGTCTCTGAATGCACCCTAGCATCAAATAAATTATAACATACCAAAATGATGTTTACGATAGGATAATTAATATAAATTTTTTATGAAATAAAATATCTTATGATTGACTTCGAAAACTATCTGTAATACTATGCAATATAGCAATTATTTCAAATTTGAAATATTCACTTTTGTAATTTCAGTAATTACACTTTGTATAATACTAAGTAAGGAGGCCTTCGGATGAATACTGATATCGAATTCGTACAAAAATTCAATCTGGCTTACAACGCCATGTGCAAACCTCTGTGCCAGCAGTTAAAGCTGCCACAGACAGCTTTTGATATTCTCATGTTCTTCGGCAATAATCCGGAATACCACACTGCCAGTGATGTCGTGGAGATCCGCCGGATCAAGGCGAATCTGGTGTCCGTCAATGTGGACAAGCTGGTGTGCGAGGGGTACCTGGAACGCAGAGAGGCTCCGGATGACCGTCGGAAGACTCTGCTGTTCTGCACGGAGAAAGCACAGGATGTCATCGAAAAAGGCCGCATGATACAGAGCATTTTCAAAGATACTCTGCTAGATGGCACCGATGAGACAAGCAAAGAGATCTTTTACCACATGCTTCATGTCATGGAGAGAAATATGGACAATATCCTGAAAGGAGATAAATAAATGCAGATTTTAATCACGATTCTTGTCACTTTTTTCGCCGGCATGGGAGCCGGCCTGGGCACCGGATTTGCCGGAATGAGCGCTGCTGCCGTCATCAGTCCCATGCTGATCACTTTCCTCGGCATGGATCCGTATCTGGCCGTCGGCATTGCGCTGTCCTCGGACGTTCTGGCCAGTGCCGTATCCGCTTATACCTATGCGAAAAATAAAAATATTGATGTCAAAAACGGCCTGATCATGATGGGAAGTGTGCTGGTATTCACCGTCGTAGGCAGCTACGTATCCAGCCTGGTGCCTTCCGCTACCATGGGGAATTTCTCCGTGTTCATGACTTTCCTGTTAGGTATCAAATTCATCGTCCGGCCCGTAATGACCACCAAAGAAGCCATGCAGGGCGTCTCCGCGAAAAAAAGAGCCATTCAGTCTCTGGTATGCGGTATGCTGATCGGCTTTATCTGCGGTTTCGTCGGTGCCGGCGGCGGCATGATGATGCTGTTGATCCTGACTTCTGTTCTGGGCTATGAGCTGAAAACTGCTGTGGGAACCAGCGTCTTTATTATGGCTTTTACCGCTCTGACCGGTGCAGTTTCCCATTTTGCCATTGGGGGCATGCCCGACTGGACCGTATGGATCCTGTGCGTCATCTTTACCCTGATCTGGGCCCGGATTGCCGCACTGTTCGCCAACAAGGCCACACCCAAGACTCTGAACCGTGTCACCGGTGTGATCCTGGTGGTGCTGGGCATTGCAGTTATGTGTTTTCACCTGTTAGCCTAGCTGATTTCCTATACCGTGTGTATTTTCCGGCGGAGTGATCGTTGCATTGCTCCGCTGATTTTCTATGATCTTGCGGATTTCCGACAGATCCCTGGCAAAATAAATGCCTTCCTGTCTCTCCGGGGAGGACAATCCCATCTCCGTCATATGTGATAACAGTGCTTTCAGGCTGTCATAATAGCCGTTAAGGTTATAGAGAATGCAAGGTGCCTCCAGGTGCTTTAATGACACTTTGGACATCACTTCAGCGATCTCTTCCAGTGTTCCGGTTCCGCCGGGAAAAGCAATAAATACATCTCCCAGTTCGATCATTTTCGTCTTGCGTTCTGTCATGTCCTTTGTGACGATCAGCTCCGTAATGGCATCATACTGGTATTCCATATCAATGAAAAACTGCGGTTCCACGCCGGTCACCTCGCCGCCTGCCTGTAATACGCTCTCCGCGATCTCTCCCATAAGACCGGATTTGGATCCACCGTACACCAGGCGGTTACCGCTTTCACCGATCCAGGTTCCCAGCTCACGCACCGCTTTTCTAAGAGAAGGATCATTTCCTTCATTTGCTCCCAGATATACTGTAATGTTCATCGTATTTTCCTCCTGCTTCCAAGTATAAGGGCTTTCCTTTCTTTTGACAAGGCAGGAGCTACCGGCACAAATGTGAATGACGTATCGGTTGCGTTAATTCAGGCATAGTACACCTGCTGTCCGGATTCTTCTTTTACATAAGCAATAAATTCTTCCGCCACATGGGACAGGGTATGATTTTTATTCCAGATCAAAGCATAATCCGCATGGGCATTCGGATGCTCCACCGGCCGCACGCAGACGTCCTTGTCTCGGATCAGGGAGGAAATCGATGCCGGATAGATCGAGATGCCGACGCCGTGGAGGCTCAGTTCGTAGGCATTCATCATATGTGCGATCCTTCCCCGGATCACCGGAGCATGCCCTGTGCCATCGAACCATTTATCGATTTCACCTTTTCTGGATTCTCTGGAGGGAATCAACAGATCATAGGGCAACAGCTCCGAGGGCTTCACCGGATCATTTTCCCAGGAATACAATGCATGTCCCTTGGGGATCACTGCCACCCAGGGTTCTTCATACACCGGCAGCACGTGGAATTCCTCTGTGTTATAAGGGGCCGTGATCATGGCAATCTCACACAATCCCTTCGTTACGCGGTTATTCACATCATCTGTGTTGCCGTTCCACAGATTGTACTGTACATGAGGATGTCTCTGCTGAAATCCAGCGATCCACTCCGCGAAAAGTCTGGGTCCGCAGCCCTCTACCGACGCAATGTATAATGTCCCCTGCAGTCCTTCCTTGCGTTCTCTGACATCCTCCTCCGACCGGTTCACCAGGTCCAGGATCTGATTCGCATACTGCAGGAACAGCTCTCCCTCTTCTGTCAGGGACACTTTATGGGGTGTGCGAAGGAACAATGTCGTCCCCAGCTCCGCCTCCAGATCCTGGATCTGACGGCTCAGGGGCGGCTGCGCGATCGCCAGCTGCTCCGCGGCTTTCGTGAAGCTTTTCTCCTCCGCCACTGCCTTGAAATACCGGATATGCCGCAATTCCATCTTTCCAGCATCCTCCTTCCATGCTTTTTCCAAAAACCAGCTTAATCTTTCTATTTTGTAACATGTTGTATTTTCTTTTATTATACCTTTTAGGTATTATTATACTTCTATTATATGTATTTCACATTATAAGCGCAATATGGTAAATTATAATCATCAAAAGGAAGTCAGGCCTGACCCCTTAAGCGTAACAACAAAGTCAACAGTTCATTTGTCTTGGAAAGGTTAAGGGTGAATATTATGAAGAAGATCATGGAAAAGGTTAACGAGTTTTTTGACGAGTATTACAAGAGCTTCGCTGAAAAATTCTGATAGAAGTGTGTTTTTCACGCTCATATACACAGAAAAAGCAGCAGATCTGGCGGGATCTGCTGTTTTTTTGTTCAGGTATGAAAATAATATCCGTCTCCATCACTCCCGTCATCCCATTCCTCATTGTCGTCAGATCCTATATATTCTCCGCAATTAGGGCAGTCCCCTTCATAGATTGGGTTCACAAATTCTCCACAATGTGGACAAAATACATCAATAAATGGATTATTCATTTTTCTTATCCCCTTTTCAAGATTTTATCCGCATCCAGCCCATAGGCTTCGATGCACTTTCTCAAATACGCCGGATTCGCCTGTTCGGTCTTATACCTCTCGTACTTATGCTTCTCGTAATACTCCCGCTCGAATTTCTCAGGCGGTGTTCCGTAGCGTTTATTATATCCCTTATACTTTGCTATGGTATTTGGCGGATTCAGGATCTCTATTTTCCTGTCATGGACATATATCCCCACGGCAACCTCTTTGCAGAATTCCTCCTCCGATACCGTTTCGTCACCCCAGGGTCCTTCGTTCCACCCCGTAACCGCAATGATCAGATTCAGATAAGGAAATGCATAGAGCAGTTTATACCATTCTTCGATAAATTCCCTGACCGTGGGGTATTTTTGCGTAGTCGCATTCGCCCCAATCGTTCCATCCGCACGGATCCAGCCATATCCCGTGGGATAATGATTCTTCTGAATGAGACAGTTCTCAAAATTCACACATCCGATATAATCTTCATGGCTGCGAACAGCACTCACGTAAAAATTTAAAAATCTGTCCGTCCTTCGGATAATATCAAATGCCTGCTCTGCCGTTACGGGTACTCCTCTCATCCGGTAATAGGGCCTGCGGACATTTCGAACGGGATTGACTGACTCATCCCCGGCAATAGCGATCTCAATTTCCGAATGCTTTTCATAAACTTCTTTCGGTATCAGCCAGACAATAGCATCGTCTGCTTTATTGCTGATTTCTATGGCTCCGGAAATAATTTTTTCATACTCCCATTCCTTCGTCTCCATATAGGTATTCCCGTATTCATCCGTATATATCGCCACTTCACAATTCTTTTTCAGATAATCAAATATTGTCATTTTCTATTCCCTCATCTGATGTAACTGTATGTGTTTTCTGCCTCCTTCCTTATGCTGCAATCATAGCATAAGAAATCATGTAATCATTCACTATATCTAGGGCTGCGCTTTCTGGCCGCAAAAAGCCCATCGATTATTATTCATCGACGGGCTTTTCCTTCTCTTATTCTCTTATTTCTTTATCAGGATTCCTTTAGGATCTCCTGCAGGCTTCTCGGTTCGTAATCCATCCAGGGTTTCATACAGCCGACATTGCAGGCCCGTATGGGGCTGTCACCAATATGGCGGCAGTCGTTATCCTTCATCCCTGCCAGACATTTCTGAAAATATTCGTCCTCCGGGCTGTTGTGGGTGTGTCCGTAGAGCAGAATGGTGCCGCGGCTCATGTGCTTCCAGCTAAAGATCGGGTAATGGCATAATACCAGCTCATAGCTTTTACCGGCTATGGAGTCCCGAATCTCCTTATAATCACAGACTTCCGAAAAAAGCTGTCGGTATCTGAGGTCGGACACGTCATCGTGATTGCCACGGATCAGGACCTTTTTTCCCTTCAGGATTGCCACCAGAGCGATTAGATCCTCGTTCTTACCGCGCATGCTCACATCCCCCAGGATATACACGGTATCGCCGTTATTCACCTTTTCATTCCACCGTTTTACGATCTCGGTGTGCATTTCCTCCAGATCCCGGAACGGACGGTCATCGAAACGTATTGCCGCTTCATGAAACAAATGCAGATCACTGATATAATAATTCATATTGTTCCCTCCCGTTCCACATTCGCTACAGATAAAACATCTCAATAGTTGAGCGTTCTCATTATCGTTTCAAATTCTAATTCCGCATTTTCATCCAACAGTTTTGCGCAAAACAAAACTTTATTCTTAGAAAATCCAAAATACCATATTTCATCCTTTGGAAGAGCTGCTCCATTTTCAGTCTCAGCAGCACTTAATTCCCATGCAACCGCAAGTTTTCGGATTTTTTCTTCTTTCCTACCTAATTGTAGCTCACTACTGCTCTTTAGTTCTGCATGCTGACCTAAATATACTTGCACAAATTCATCTGCTGTTGTCTCCCGATCAATCCATGATGGTTCTGCAAATTTTGAAATTTCCACATTTGCTATTTCCCGGTCTTGATATAATAGTGTGAAGTTGGCATAATCATCTCTAATATCAATTTCATTTATTGTCCAACCATCATCTGGCGTCCATGATGCAATATTATTAATTGGCTCTGTTTTACTTTTACAGCTTACTAAGCTCAAACATAAAATTGCAATAACGAATATCAGTTTTTGTTTATATCTATTCTTCATAACTTAGCAGTACAGCCTCCTTTTATTGGGAATATCGTTAATATTCCTTTTTCCGTTGCATGCTTTTCCCAGTCATTTTCCGTCAATATCTCTAGCGGTAATAATCTCTGTGGACCGTTTTCATCCTCTTCATATCCCCAGGAGTATCCGCCCAGGAATTTCAGTTTATTGCTATTCATGCGGGAGGGCAGATCTACTAGATAGGTATAAGCTGTCCATTTCAAATGTCTACACCCAGCCAAATTACAACAGGGAGCATCAAATATTTCTGCCGGATAACCATACGCAAAATATGGATTCCCTTTTCCCAGATTTTCATCACTGACATCTATGGAAAGCTCTCTGTTTTCCCCATAATTTTCAATTCTTTCCACGAATTGAATAAATCCACAGGATCTCCGATAACCGGTCGCATTCATATGTTCAAAGTAACCATGCATTACCGGATAACCTGTGCAACATATTTTATCTATCGGAAATCCCTGAAGGGCATCATAGCCAATTTCCCTGGGATCTGTACCTTGCGTGTATTCTACGGTGAGATTTTCTTCTATTCCATGAAGTGTAAAAGGAATTGTTATTCTGCTTTCCAAAGAATTATCCCCTCCTTCTATATATTCTGATAAAACGGCAAAACATTTCCCCATTTCTCCATGTTTTCTTCCTGAATATCAATGATAGAAAATACTCTGTCATATCGAAGATCTAATTCCGCTGACCAATGAATGAACTGTTCCTTTGTTGCATCATCCATTTCATTTTTTATGATAATTACAATATCAATATCACTCTCATCCGTATTATCATTTCTGGCGACAGATCCGTACAATATGATTGCCAAAATACTATCCGAAAAAAGATCTACTACCCCTTGGGTCAAATCCTCTTTCATTGTATTTGTCAGCATACTGTCACCCCTTCGTCTTGAGAATATATTACTGTTATTTGTATACAATTATATTCCTTCTTTTTATCATTCACAATAAAAAATAAGAGAAACACGGCATTTCTACCGTGTTCCTCTCACTAATTAAGTATGCTGGTGGCCGGACTTGAACCGGCACGGGGTTGCCCCCGAGGGATTTTAAGTCCCTTGCGTCTGCCTATTCCGCCACACCAGCGGACGCATCGCAACGCGCAAACCGCGACGTGCGAATGGATGGAGGTGGATTCGAACCACCGAAGCAAATTGCAGCAGATTTACAGTCTGTCCCCTTTGGCCACTCGGGAATCCATCCATGTCAGGCAAAGTGCCTTAACAATGTGAAATTGTAGCATATGTTCACACAAATTGCAAGATGTTTTTATTATTTTAGTGTAAAAGTTCAGCCATAGGATGACAGAAGCGACGATTGGGTGCTTGCACACAAAGCGTCAATTCTGTCATCCTATGAGCAGAGCGCCAATCTATGAGCAAAAGTAGTCACGAAGTGACGAAAAAGCGTGCTAACGCAACTTTGCGAATGGCGCAGGCTGAACTGCTTCAATATAGTATAAATAGAAAGGATACTGCGACAGTTGCATCAGTCCATAATCGGTCACTTGATATCCATCCTGCTGCAATCCGGCGATGACATCTGCGCCAAGTTCATTCGGTGTAAAATACCAGAACCTGTCGGAATCCGCCTGGTTGTAATCTCCGTTCACGATTTCATTATCCGGATAGTAATAATACAGCACGGTCCAACCCAGATGTTTTACACCATTCGTGACCATATTTACATCCTCATCGGGTGTACCGATCAGATCCAGTGTTTTTTCGGTCTCCACCTTCTGCTGTTCATAGCTGTCATAGCATTCCCGATAGTTCTGAATTCCCAGGCCGAATAATACTACCAGCAATACCGCCAGCACAATTCTGTTTACAGCCTCCAGGCCCTTCCAGGACTTCTTCTCTAGCTCTGCAGCCAGTTCCAGCACTCTGCTGCTGCCGATCACCAGCATTACAATCGCGACCGCACTTAGCGGATACAGATATCTCTGTGCCAGCATCGGCGCCATAACAACACTTAACAAATAAGCAAATGCCAAAGTTCCAAGGATTGTGCAGGCTCCCACTGCCATGGCATATGTCTTGTCAGACCAGTTTCTCACAGAAGGCTTCTGCATATGTACTCCGTCTTTTTCCACAGAGAATACAGAAGAATCCACTGCCAGGGTCACCACCAGAAACAGAATCACCAGCGGGAATACGATACCATTCATCCCTCTGCCGCCCATAACGATCTCCAGACTCTGGTCCAGTCCCAGGATCTCTGTCATCCACCAGCCTCTGCTGACATTTTTCAAGCCGGCATAGAAGAAATATAGCCAGGGTGCATAACCTATGAAAAATGCTACGATGGCCAGAACACCCTTTATCCATGTTTTCCCACGGTATTTGATCCATACGGCCACTCCGGTGAAAAACATCATAATGCCTACAGCCACCAGTGCATAATAGTGAGAATACGCTGCTGCCAGTGCCCACAGCACCATGCCTGCCCAGGTCTTCCTGCTGCCGTCAGCAATGACTCTGTAGGAACAATAGAAGCAACCCGTTACACACAGGAAAGCCAGCGCATACATGCGGACTTCCAGATTGTACTCCAGACACGCCTGTCCCAGACCGGAGATCATCACAAAAAATGTTGCCGCAAGCATTCCGAAATGTTTCCGCACAACGGTCAGTGCCAGTACGATCCCGATCACGAAGGGCACCAGAGAGGCCAGGTGGAATACCGGTACCTTATATCCGAACAGGGTCCCGAATAATTTCAGCCAGTAATAATACAGTGGCGGATGATTGTCCCAGTAATACAATACCTGCAAAATGCCATCCACATCCTTGTGAGCCGTATTCGCAGAAAATGCCTCATCCCCCCACAGTACGCGGTCGGACATCATGCTGAAATTCAGACACACCACCAGCACTGTCAATGCCAGTACTGCCACCGGTCCTATGTATTTGCGAAATACGCTCCACGCCTTGCTATCGGTAATCTTACTCAGGACGCTCCGGATCTTCTCATGCTTTCCGGCTTTCGCTTCTTCCACGAACAATTCTGCAATGGCATAGACCAGCATCATGCTGATCTCCAGACATAGAACTTTCACTGCATATTCTCTGGATTCCAACAGCTTTCTCAAGATCGTATTGCCGTCATTGCCGGTCAGCGACAACAGGATCCAGGGAATGACCAGCATACAGAGCAGGCAGGTGAGATAACGAAGGACATATTCTCCCTTCCCGATCGTGACAGACTGTCCGCTTTTTTTGTTATTTTTTAAAATAGATTGCCGCCAGATCCCAATGGATACCAGCGGCAACAGCAGGGTAATAATGATGGTGAACATCGAATATCCTCTCTGTCTTTTGTATTTGTAACTATTTATAGGGCAAAGTAACCACCATGAGCAAAAAGGAAGCCTCGCAGAGGCGGTTTTGCGAATGGTGTTCTGAATAGTTACATATATTTATTCTTCTACATATTTCAGGATCGTTGCCGAGGTCTGTGGCATCTCGATCAGAACCTTGCCTGCCCTGATCTCATACTCCGCACCTTCCATGCAATACCCGTCATCCCTGGACTGCAGGATCACTTTCATCTTACCTGTCTTAGGGGTTCCGATCTCCCACACATGAATCTCTTTGGTGATGGGATGATAATTATTATTGATCAGGATCGCACACTGCCCCTTGCGGTTAAAACGTCCGTAAGAAATAAAGTTGTAGTCATTTTCCAGCATTTTCAAGGAGCCGATCCGCAGCTCCTCGTTCTCCCGGCGCAGGCGGATAATGTCCTTATGAAATGCCAGCAGCACCTGATCCTCATGTCCCCAGGGATACGTTCTGCGGTTGTCGGGATCCGTGAAACCACAGACACCGGCCTCATCTCCGTAATAGATCGTAGGTGCACCCGTCCATGTCATCTGGATCACAACACCTTCCCGGAAGACCGCTTTATTAATACCTTGTTCCGCAGCCTGGGGGCCCAGTGTATTGGTACGTCCCACCTTATGATTTGTTCTCGTCAGGAAACGGGAATGATCATGGTTGGACAGTTCGTTCATCGCCACCTGCCAGCTGGGCATGGAGAAACTGGAGGTATGATGCCGCATAGCACCCCAGAAGCTCTCGGAATTGCCGAGCAGATCCTCCCGGTAGTCATCACTGTGTTTCTCCATACCGGTCAGAAACCAGGTCACGGGCTCCATGAATGCATCGTAGTTCATAACGGTATCCCATTCATTTCCCTGTAACCAGTCTCTGGTGTTGCCGTAATGCTCTGCCAGAATAATGGCTTCCGGATTGGCCTCTTTTACCGCTTTCCGGAATTCCTGCCAGAAATGATGGTTGAATTCCTGACTGTGACCCAGATCAGCTGCCACATCCAGTCTCCATCCATCCACATTGTAGGGCGGAGATACCCATTTTTTCGCTACATGAAGGACATAGTCCATCAGTTCCTGGGATCCCTCGTAGTTCAGCTTCGGCAGTGTGTCATGTCCCCACCATCCGTCATAGGAATTGTTATAGGGCCATGCTGCCTGATTGTGGAAATCAAAGTAATTCCGATAAGGGCTGTCAGCACTGACATAGGCACCCTTGTCATATCCTTCCGCATTTTCATAAATGCGCTCTTTGTCCATCCATTTATTAAAGGATCCGCAGTGATTGAAGACACCGTCGAGGATGACTCTCATGCCTCTGTGATGTGCCTCTGCCACCACCTGTGCAAACAGTTCGTTGCTGGCTTCCAGATTCGCCTTGTTAGTGACACGGTCGATGTAACGGGAAGCAAAACGGTTCTCCCGCTGTCCGTCGGGAAGCAGATCCCCTTCATCACTGACAATCTTTCCAATATGAGGATCAATATAATCATAATCCTGAATATCGTATTTGTGGTTGGAAGGGGAGACAAACAGAGGATTAAAATAAATCACCTCAACTCCCAGATCCTGCAGGTAGTCCATCTTGTCCAGCACACCCTGCAGGTCTCCGCCGTAGAACTCACGGACATCCATCTGTGCGGGATAACGTCCCCAGTCCTCTACGCGGTGTACCGGTTCTCCGATGTAGCAATATTCATTGGTCAACACATCATTGGAAGAATCTCCATTGCAGAAACGATCCGTATAGATCTGGTACATGACCGCTCCCTTGGCCCAGTCGGGGGTGTGGAAACCGGGAATGATAATGAAATCATAATATTCATTAACTTCCTGCACCAGGCCCCGCATATCAAAGATGCCGGTAATTCTGCCGGTCTGCACCTCAAAATAATAAGATACCTTCTGATCATCCAGACGCATTACGTAGGCATAATAGTCAAAATCATTTTTGCTCTCCACACGTACCATAAGATGCTTCTGTCCGCCGCATACCAGGAACACTCTGTCCACATTATTTCTGGCGGTCCGGAAGCGGATCGTCACTTCGGAAAAACAGGCCGGCTCTTCCGGAATCACATACTCCGCACTTGTATCCGTAAAAAGAGCTCTTCTGTTAAATACGGGTCTCATGGCAGCAATATACTGCTGATTATATTCTGTTCGACGTAATCGCTCCAGATCCATAGTATCTATCCTTTCTGAGACTAATGTCTTACTATCTATATTATGACACTGCTTCTGCCAAAGTGCTTTGTTGTCTTGTGCGCTCCGGCAGTATGACATGTCCCAAGCTCAAAAGCTCTATTTATTATACCCTTTTTCCTTACATCTGACAACTGCCCGCCTCTTTATTCAGCGATTTTTAGGCAGTAAAAAGGACAGTCTTGGGAGGACTGCCCTTTTTAGAGAAGGTATTTCTTTCTTATGGGGTATAGCAAAAAACTATATAATGTATTGGGGGGGTTACGAGTATTATAATAGCATGCACTCCTATTTTTGACTATTCTCAAAATTCACAAATATCACAAAAGTGAATATTCATTTTTGTATATTTTTCACAAAATCGGTTTGTACAATACTACCAATTCCACGAAACTCCCGCGAAAACCTTTTCCTATACGAAAAGACCCTCGAATTCTTCTCTGGTGATCTTCTCCTTCTCCAACAGCAGCTGTGCACAGCTATGCAGCACATCCTCATGCTGTAAGATAATATCCTTGGCTTTGGTATAGCAGTCATCTATGATGTGCTTGACTTCCTTATCGATCTCACCGGAAATCTCCTCACTGTGCGCCTTGGCATGTGCCAGATCCTTACCGATGAAGACTTCATCATCGTCATCGTCATAGCAGATGACACCGATATGATCAGACATTCCGTAACGGGTTACCATACGGCGGGCTGTCTTGGTGGCTTTCTTAATATCACTGGATGCTCCGGTGGTAATATCTCCGAAGATGATCTCCTCCGCAATACGTCCTCCCAGAGATACCATGATATCCTGGAGCATACGGCTCTTGGTGGCGAACATCTCATCCTTTTCCGGCAGGGGCATGGTATAACCGGCGGCTCCCACACCGGTAGGAATAATGGATACGGTGTAGACAGGTCCCACATCCGGCAGCACATGGAACAGGATCGCATGACCTGCCTCGTGATATGCCGTAATCTTCTTCTCCTTGTCGGAAATAATGCGGCTCTTCTTCTCTGCACCGATTCCTACTTTGACAAACGCCCTCTTAACATCTTTATTTGCGATAAAGGAGCGATTCTCCTTCGCTGCGATGATCGCTGCCTCGTTCAACAGATTCTCCAGATCCGCTCCGGTGAATCCTGCGGTAGTCTGTGCAAGCTGCTGTAAATTTACATCATCTCCCAGGGGCTTATTCTTCGCATGTACCTTCAGTATTTCTTCTCTGCCACCCACATCCGGAGTCCCTACCGCTACCTTACGGTCAAATCGTCCGGGACGCAGGATCGCGGGATCGAGAATATCCACACGGTTCGTAGCTGCCATGACGATAATGCCTTCGTTGACACCGAAACCGTCCATTTCTACCAGTAACTGGTTCAGGGTCTGCTCTCTCTCATCGTGTCCGCCGCCCATACCGGTACCACGCCGTCTTGCCACGGCATCGATCTCATCGATAAATACGATACAAGGTGCATTATGCTTTGCTTCTTCAAACAGGTCACGCACACGGGAAGCGCCCACACCGACGAACATTTCCACGAAATCAGATCCGGAGATGCTGAAAAAAGGTACTCCGGCTTCGCCTGCCACGGCTTTCGCCAACAGGGTCTTACCGGTTCCGGGAGGGCCCTCCAACAGGACACCCTTGGGGATTCTGGCTCCGACACCGGTGTATTTTCCCGGCTCCTTCAGGAAATCGACGATCTCCTCCAGTTCTTCCTTTTCCTCTTTCAGACCGGCCACCTGAGCGAATGTGACACTCTTGTCACCCAATGTCATCTTGGCGCGGCTTTTGCCGAAGTTCATCATCTTGCCGTTACCACCGCCTGCCTGTTGGGCATTCATCATCATGAACAGGAAAGTTCCCACCGCCAGCACGACCAGCATCGGCAGCATATAGGTCAGGAACCAGTTCTCCCTTTCAATGTCATTGACCACCGGATCAAACCCATACTCACGTACCAGGGTCTCCAGTTCTGTAATGTCCGTTGCGTACAGCTTATGAGATACACCGTTCTTCATCTGGATCTCCAGATATCCGGTAGGTGCTTCTCCGTTGGGCTGCACCACGACTTCCGATACATTGCCGGCATCCAGATCCGCAATGAACTCCGCCTTGGTGTATTCATCTGTACGGTTGTTCAACAGGTTGAGACCGAAGATCACCAGAAGCAGAAGTATGATAAATATAAAATATGAATTGATTGTTTTGCCGTTTTGTTTCAACTTCACGGGCCTCCTACATCTTTGTATCGCTTAATCGAATTCTACCACACCGATGTAAGGCAGATTACGATATCTCTGATCATAATCCAGACCATAGCCCACTACAAACTCATCGGGAATATTAAATCCGGTATAATCCACATGGACATCGATCACTCTTCTCTCGGGTTTGTCCAACAGGGTGCACAGACGTAAAGAAGCCGGACCTCTGTCCTTCAGCATCTCCAGCAGATAGCTCAGGGTTCTTCCGCTGTCCACGATATCCTCTACTACAATAACTTCCTTATCTTTCAGAGATTCGTCCAGATCCTTCACGATCTTGACTACACCGCTGGACTTGGTATCGCTGCCATAGCTGGATACGGACATAAAGTCCAGAGATACGGGAACAGTGATACGCTTTGCCAGTTCACACATGAAAAAGCTGCCACCCTTCAGTACACATACAAGGTGTACCTGCTTGCCCGCATAGTCCCTGCTGATCTGCTCACCGATCTCCTGGATTCTCTTATCTACTTCCTCTTCTGTCAACAGTACTCTGATATGCTCTGCCATTTTCTTTTGTCTTTTCGCTTTTAAGCGAACTCCTTTCTTATTAATTGTACCTTTAAAATACGTTTTGTATTCTCCGTTACTTTATAATATTCGCTGATACGGTATCCCACGACCCACAGTACATGCTCTCCCTCTGCCAGGATCGGCAGTCTGTCGCGTTCCGCCTGTGGGATCTTTTGATCGACCAGATAACTTTTCAGCGATTTATGGATCATCCCGCCTCTGCCGTCAGCAATGGTCAGATAATCACCCGGCTTTCTTGTCCGTATCACCGGACATTTTTTTATTTTATCATAATCAAACCATTTCGTATACTGATTTGTGGGAACTTCTTGGTTTTTTTCATGAGCAGCGGCCAGGTCACACACACAGTATTCCACCGTTCCCACTTCACATTCCACTGTCCCTGTCTGTCCGGGGGAAAGCTGCAGAGTTGGTTGATATTTCTCAGCCACTTCCGTCTTCTCCAAAAGCTCCCTGTCTGTCCTCTCTACTGTCAGCAGGACTTCCTCATATTGCCGTCTACCCCGGATGCCGAACGGAAGACAGATCTGCCGGTTGCCTTCCCTGGTAAACAAGGTCAGCAGCTCCTGAATATGCTGGTAAGTGATGTCTTTCTGCCCGGGAGACAATTGCTTCACTTCTTCATACAAGAGGCGCTTACGGATCACAGGATGCAACGACAGAAAAGACTCCACAGCAATACAGATCACCGCGTTCCGGCTGTCCCCCGTCTCTGCGGACTCTCCGTCACCGTCCGTTGCCCGGATACATCGGCCAGCTGCTTCTTTTGTCTGCAGTTCCAGATAGTCCTCCGTCTCCGCCAGCAGCTCCGCCGTCTGATTCATATGCGCTACACAGCCCTTTACAATATTCTGCTCCGCATAAGGCAAAATATGATGCCGAATACGATTTCTGGTGTAGTCATCCTCCTCATTGGTGGCATCCTTGCAATAGACAATTCCTCGCTGTTGTAAAAACTTCTCGATCTCCCACCGTTCCAGACATAGGAGCGGTCGTATAATCCGATCTCTCACAGGCAAAATGCTGGCCAGTCCCCGGATTCCACTGCCCCGGAACAAATGGAACAGCTGGGTCTCGCTGCGGTCATTGCTGTTGTGGGCCACTGCGATCTTCGTAGCTCCCCACTCCTTTGCCGCCTTTTCAAACGCCTCATATCTCGTTCTGCGCCCGGCTTCTTCCTCAGAGATTTTCTCCATGCGGGCTCTGTTCCTTACCTCTGCCCTGGTCAGGAAAAAAGGGATTCCTCTCTCCTCGCAGAGCTGCTCCACATACCGGGCATCTTCTCCGGCCTCCGCGCGAATGCCGTGATCCACATGCACTACGGCAATGTCTGTAGGTACTTCCTTCTGCCATTCCAGCAACAAAAATAAGAGGCAAACCGAGTCTGCCCCTCCAGAAACACCAGCTACCACACGGTCGCCGGCCTGCAGCATGTGATGCTCTCTGATATATGCAAATACTTTTTCTCGCGTATCCATCCATGTATTCATGTTTTTACTCTATCCTAATTATGGGGAAAAATCAAGGCGGCATCACGTGTTTTCCCACAGGCAGAGCACAAATACCGTCATATCGTCCCGAATCCGTCCCTCTGAGGCACAGATGGCATAGGACAATATTTTCTCTGCGATCTCCTGCGGGTTCTGTTCCTGCAGCCCTTCCAGCACCTGTGCCATGCGCTCTTCCCCGTCTTCCATCATATCCAGAACCCCGTCCGTCATCATGACCAGCAGATCTCCCGGCCGGATCTGACACATCTGTCGTTCCATCTGCACTTTTTGAAAAATACCTAACGGCAGGCTTTCGCCGCCGACACAGAGAACCCTTCCGGAGGTCTTCCAGAACGTGGCAACACCGCCCACCTTGCAGATCTCACATTCGCCGGTATACAGATCCAGGCTGCAAAGGTCTATCGTAGGATGATCGTCCTCTTCATTTTGCGCATACAACGCGGAATTCAGGAGATTCACAGATGCCTCGGTCCCGAAGCCCGCCTCCAGCATTTTTTCCATGAGATCCATGACTCTGCCGCTGCCCCGGCTGGCATCCTCCCCGGAGCCTGTCCCATCAGACAACAGCAGGATCAGCTTCCCTTTTTCCGATTCCATGGTGGCATACTGATCCCCCGAGACTTTCTCCCCTTCTTTTACCGCCCGGCTCACCCCCGTCAGTGCTATGTATTTCGGTTCCTCTGTGAACAGAAAACAATGCGGCTCCTGCTCCACGAGATAAGGGCTTCCTGAAGAAACCTGCAGCTTTTTTCCCAATAATACCGTCAGCATGTCCGCCACCTGTGCCGCCTTATAGTGCCTTTTTTCGGTGGACAGTGTCATACTGATCCCTGCTTCTGTCCCGGAGCTGCTGCCGTCCTTCTCCACATAGCAGAGGTCTCTGGCGATGATCCCTTCACTCTTGAGCGCCTGTACCAGGCTTTTCCTCTTTTTCTCTTCCAGCGGACAATACCCCAGTTCCTCTCCTGCCACCCGTTCCATGATCCGGGCCACTTCCTGCAGATGGTCTCCCATGATCTGTCTGCTCTGCCACAGCATACATTTTTCCAGAATATTCTGCCTGTCCTCTCCTGTAATCTGTATCTCCTGCCGAAAGCTCTTCCCCAGTTCCTCAAAACTCTCCGCATATCCCATCAGTTTCTGTCTGCACAGCAGTGAGATCTGTGCACACTGTTCTCTCTCCAGCCGTTCCTGCTCCTTTTTCCCTATGATCATGGCATCCTCCCCTTTCTGTTTTCACGATTATAGGGCAGTTTTCCTCTTCCTTTTGTCAAATCGAGGGAGGGAGAGACTTCATTTTTTGCGACAAAAAAAGCAGGTTCACTGTTGAGAAACAGTTTCCCTGCTTAATTGTCTTCCTGAAAAAGGATCTCACCTTCGTATACCAGTCCCAGCTTATCCTTCGCCACCTCTTCCACATAAGCTTTCGTCTGAGTGTACTTACCGAATTCCTCGATCTGTTCCGCTCTGGCCTGCTCTGCTTCGATCTGCGCGCCAAGGCTTGCGATCTGGGTATCATAGCCCGCAATCTTCTGTTGTAATTCCACGCTCCGCACCGCAACGACCACCATGATCATCAACACGACCAGGGTCACCAGGAACATACTGAACCGGTTCTGGTGTCTCTTGCGGTAGGCTGCTTTTCTTCTTGCCATACGCGCATCTCCTTTTAATGAATATTTTAAGCATTTTCCTAAGTATAGTCAACTGCTTTTTCAGCCAATTTCCCGTTATCCGCAAGGCTTTCCGGATTGGGTGCAGAAGAGTATTCAGGCCCAGTGCCACATACTTTACAAAAAAGGGACTGATTGTCCTGTGATATAGGTACATTCCCGCCAATGCCCCCAGCACGGCAAACCATCGCAGGTTCCCGTTACTTTCATGAAACATCAGCAGAAAGACCTTTCCCGCACAGTAGATCCAGAATGCCAGATCTTCCAGAGATACCATGCTGGTACTGTGAGCAAACACTCTTCGCAGGATCCGCAGAATATCATACAGAAAAGTGATCCCCACACCCAGCAGAAAGGAATGCAGCAGAAAAACATTTTCATCCATCAGCGGAACAGCCTGCCCAGGAAGGATTCCTGTTTTTCTCCGGATGCTGCGGTATCCGAATATACAAGGCTGTCGATCCGGCCGTCAATATCCACTTCCCCCTTGTCTAATGTCAGGCGGTTCACATGGAGCTCGTTGCCACGGATCATCAGCATCCCCTGTTCCGTCTCCAGCAGGATCTCCCGCAGATCAAAGGAAAGGACGTCATTTACTCCATTCACGGTACATGTCCGTCTGTTGGTCATGGTCACTTTATGCATACGACCTGTCGCGTTTAAATCTTCCATTCTCTCCATAGCCTCCCATCCTCCGCTCCTTCCGGAACCGGACTTACAATGTATTGTATGGGAAAATGTGGAAATTTATACATAGAGAACCTGATATTATATATAACGGAAAAGTTCTTTGGCTTCTTCTTTTTTCACGGTCTCCTGTACATCCAGGACCTCGACTTTTACTTCCTTGTTGCCGAAAGAGATGGAAATGATATCTCCCTCTTTGACATTGGCGGATGCCTTTGCCGGCTTATCATTGATCAGCACTCTGCCGCTGTCGCAGGCTTCATTAGCCACAGTACGGCGCTTGATCAGTCGGGATACCTTCAAATATTTGTCTAATCTCATGCTTTTAACCTCACGATCATCCGTTTCTGAAAAACAAAAGAGACCCGAAAGGTTGTCCTATCGAGTCTCTGAAAATTCAGCTTCTATTATGCGTTCAGCATATCCTTTAATGCCTTACCAGCCTTGAACTTAGGAGCCTTGGAAGCAGCGATCTTCATAGGTGCGCCGCTCTGAGGATTTCTACCCTCTCTAGCTGCTCTGCTGGATACTTCGAAAGTACCGAAGCCAACTAACTGAACCTTACCATCCTTCTTTAACTCTTCAGCAACAACATCGGTGAATGCCTTTAATGCCTTCTCCGCGTCCTTCTTGGAAAGACCTGCCTGATCAGCCATAGCTGCAACTAATTCTGTTTTGTTCATATTGAACTCCTCCTGTAATGAGTTTTCGTTATTAATTTTACGCTCGAAAATAGTTCTTTTGAAACGTCTATACATATATATATCTGTTTTTATCCCTTTTGTCAAGGTTTTTCCGCATATTTACGGCATTTCTTCCCCTCCCGGAAAGGATCATTCTGTCGATGAAGAGCTGGCCGTCAGGTCTACAAATGAGTAGGATACATCCTTTTCTTCTTCATCCACCTGTACCGTATAACTTCTGGTTTCATAACCGGATTTTCGCAGGGTGATCACATGACTTCCTGAGGTCTTCTTAAAACTGCAGGGGGAAATTCCCACATAGTTGCCGTCCAGATATACCTCCACATTTTCCGGAGCATCAATATGCACGCGGTAATAGGTCGTAGTCGTATCTGCGGTGGAGGTAGATTCCGTTGCGGAAGAGCTGGAAGAACTGCTGCTTTCCGTACTGTCTTCACTGTCAGAGTCCGCCTTATCCAGCTGGACATCCACTCCCGCGGATTCCTGTCCCACCCTGAGATACTGTGTAAGCGACTTATAGCCGTCCGCCTTTGCTATAATCTGGTGAATACCGTATTCCAACGTGATCGGCTGGGAAGCATCCACCTGACTTCCATCGATATACAATTCTGCATCGGAAGGATTCAGCGAAAACAGCACCATACCGTACTGTGCCTCTGCCACTTCCAGATCACCGATATCCAGTGTTGTTTCCTCGTTGCGGTTGATTACGACATTTTTCGTGCCACCACCGCCGTTATAGCTGATATCTACCTGATAGCTTCCCTCTGACACCGTCACCAGCATGTCCTCTGTGATCCGCACGATCTGTGTCTGGCCGATTTCCAGCCAGCCACCCACAAAGTTCTCATCGTTGACCAGTCTGAGGTATCCATGGCCTTTTTCCACTGTTACGCTGAGCACTGTGCTGTCAATGCCGTGAAACGTCAGAATATCCGCCGGATTCAGATCCATTTTTTCAATGCTGTGTCCCTGGGAAAAATACTGGGTATCCCTGGACAACTGGAACACCTCTTCCCCGATGGCCACCTCATTCCGTACGGTATTCATCTCGTAGTGCTCTACATCGTCATACTGCCATGCTGTCTGCGCCAGCTGCATGGAGGTCAGATGCTTCTGACTTTTCAAAAAAGTCACATCCACGATGTCCCCCTCCTGCAGCTGACTCAGGGAAATTGCCTTTCCATATTTATCTGCGAACCGCGTTGTTCCGTCCATGGACAGCGTGTAACGTTTGCCTAAATCCAGATTTAACAGTGTGACAGTGTTGTCAACATTATTGATATCCACCAGTACCGCCGTATCTGCGGAATCATAGCTGTCCGGATTGGTGACAACAAAGCCGGTATCTATCCGCTCTGCCTGTGCCGTTGGCGCAGGTGTTGCCGCCGTCCCGGAGGATTCTGTCTGCCCGCATCCAGCAAATGACATTGCTGTCACAAGCAAAAGGATTACCACTGTCTGTTTCGTTTTCGAATACTTTTTGTCTTCGAATCTTTTCAACGTTTTGCTTCTCCTTTGTCTTCTGACGCTGCGATCCTGCCGCAACGTCTCTTCCGTTGTCTGCCGTTCATTGCCCGGCTTTTATCTTTGCAGCAGTTTCAGGAATTTCTTTCTGGCCGCTTCCTGTTCCAACAGGCGGTCCAGTTTCTCCTGATTCTTCTCCGGGATCCAGGCCTTGCCGGAATTATAATAAAAGTTTACGATCTTCCACAATTTCTCAGGATAGGACAGGCGGTAGACCAGATCCTGTCTCTCATAGGGCTTTAACGGTCTGACACTTTCATAAGCCGCCAGAAGCACTCTGCCCCATTCGGCATCCCATTCACTTTTTTCCAAAAGCTTTCGCAACAGCAGATACAGGTCTCTCACCGGCCCGTCTGCCTGACATTTTTCGAAGTTCACCAGGAAAAATCCACGGTCCTGCCGCAGAATATTATGATATTGGTAATCTCCGTGGCAGAAACACAGCGGTACTTCCTCTCCGCTGTCGGAGGCAGCCAGCTCGATCTCTTTCCATTCTTCACACAGTTGTCTTGCTTCCTCTAAAAAAGGATCAATCACTGCAGACAACCGGATCTCGAACCAGGTCTTCTGGCTGCGCTGTTTCAAGAACCTGCGGGCTCTCTTAAGCTCCCGGTTACGCTTCTCATAATCCCGGCTGGGGAGATATCTCTCTATGACCGGTGCCGAAGTCTCCTCCGTCTCCGGAAATACCGGTGTAAATTCCAGATCACCGTGCAGTCTCGCCAGAAGCCGCATGGCTTCCATACATTCTTCCCTGTCACGGATATTACATTCTCGGCCTTCCCACCAGGTCTTCAGAATATATCTGACACCGTCCCGGTCTGTCACCGATAACGCACCTTCCTTTGTGGCAAGCAATCGCTCCGCAGGAACGGTTCCCCGTTCCTCCAGGTGCTTCAGGACCTGCTCCTGCAGACGCAGCTGTTCCTCGCGTCCTGTATATTCCTTGAAGATCAGGCAGCCCTGCTGTGTATCGCACAGAATCGCCCCCCGCCCTTTTCGGGTACGCAATACCTCTATCTCATACTGCTCCAGCAGTGCCACCGCTCTGTCATTCACTTACAACCCCTCCTAAGATATGTACTTAACCGATTTGACGGTTCCTACGCTATCTTATGAGGAAAGCCTGTAAAGTATGCTCAATCTTTGTCTGCCGACAGTTCCTTTACCTTTTCCAGCAGCTGTTCTCTGGTATTCTGCTCGGGATGTTCCAATACCAGTTCCAACAGCTTCTGCAGCATATCGCCCAGCTCCCTGCCGGGCTTCATTCCCATAGCAATGAGATCCCTGCCGGTGACTGCCAGTGTTTTCAGGGAGACGCACTGCTTCTTTTCCAGCATTTCCTGATACAGTTTCTTCCAGAGTTCGAGATTCTCCAGTTTTTCTGTTCTCAGGTAATCGCTCTGTGCCAGAATATCTGCCTGTTTCACCGGGAACAGCAGCGGGAAAATATCTTCCCCGATCTTATTCACCGCCCGGCGGACAATCCGCAGATCCGGTATCACATCATTGCCATAATCATGGTATCTCACCAGACGGGTGACCACCGCAACGGTATCATTATCAAATCGCAGTCTCCGCAGAATCTTCCGCGCCATCTCTTCTCCCACCGCCGGATGTCCGTAGAAATGAGTGATTCCGTCTTCATCCACAGTAAGTGTGGCCGGCTTGCCGATGTCATGGAGCAGCATGGCATAACGCAGATTCTTGTCCGGCCCGATCTCCATAAGTGCATGTAATGTATGCTCACCCACATTGTATTTATGATGCTTGTGCTTCTGCGGTGTCTCCATCATGGCATCGAATTCCGGTAGGATCACCTTGGTGACACCCATGTCATAAGCTTCTCTGAGGGTGTCAGGATGAGGGGACACCAACAGTTTAGTCAGTTCCACCTGAATCCGCTCCGCACTGATCTTCTGCAGGGTCGGTGCCAGCTTCCGTATTGCCGCCTCAGTATCTTCGTGGATCTCGTAGCCCAGCTGGGCTGAAAAACGAATTGCCCGCATGATCCGCAGCGCATCTTCTCCAAAACGTTCCTCCGGGTTGCCTACGCATCGGATCAGCTTCGCCTCGATGTCTTTTAATCCGCCGAAAATGTCGATCAGGCCTTCCGTTTCATTATAAGCCATGGCATTGATGGTAAAATCCCGGCGTTTCAGATCCTCCTCCAGGTTCGGAGTAAACGTCACTTCTTTGGGATGTCGGCTGTCTTCGTATTTTCCATCTACACGGTAGGTCGTAACCTCAAAGCCTTCCTTGTCCAGCATGACGGTTACGGTGCCATGCTGGATTCCGGTGTCGATGGTGCGACGGAACAGCGTTTTCACCTGCTCCGGTCTCGCCGAGGTGGTAATGTCCCAGTCCTCCGGGCATCTGCCCAGGATGGAATCCCGCACGCAGCCGCCTACCACATAGGCTTCAAATCCGGCATTCTGTATGGTTTCTATGATATATTTCGCTTTTTCAGGTATTTGTATCTGAATCATATATATCCTCTTTTGCAAAAATCACACACGCTCATGACTCTGTGATTTTCGCTTGTGACTGCTTTGTGTCTATTGTCTGCTTCTAAGAAAGGCTATGCCTGCTCCGGGTTCATGATGAACTTATCGATGACTTCCACCAGTCCGTCTTCATCGTTGGTGCCGGTGATATAGTCCGCCGCATCCTTGACCGCCGGTTGGGCATTCCCCATTGCTACGCCGGTTCCCGCATATTCGATCATGGAGATGTCGTTGTAGCCATCGCCGCAGCAGATCGCATTTTCTCTGGTCAGTCCCATGCCTTCCAGCATATGATCCAAAGAGGTGGCTTTGTTCACATCTTTCGGCATGATCTCGATGAAATAGGGTTCGGAACGGTAGATGCTTGCCACATCGCTGTATTTTTCCTGCAGCTGTTTCTCCAGCTCCGGTGCGATCTCTTCCGGTGCTGTCATCAGGCATTTATTAATATCGAAATTCACATATTCGACGAAATTGTCAACGACCTTTATAGGAATTCCGTTGATTCTGGCTTCCAGCTGCACATAGTCATCCGGCTCGAACGCAGAGATGACGCCAGGACCCTGATAAGTGATCAGTCCGCAGCCATTCGCTTTGGCGAATTCGTACAATCCGGGCACAATGGACAGGGGCAGTGTTCTCTGATAGACCACTTCTCCTGTCTTACACTCCACGATACGGGCTCCGTTAAATGACAGTAGGTATCCGCCGTATTTTTTCAGTTCCAGCTCCTCTTCACATTTCCGCATGCCGGGGGTGGGACGACCCGAAGCCAGGATCACCTTGTGACCATGCTGTAAAATATTCCAGATTCCCTGTTTGGTAGCTTCCGTGATCTCTTTTTTTGAATTGGTCAATGTTCCGTCAATATCCAGTACCAGAACTTTTTCCTGCATGTTTATTCATACCTTTCTCAAAGTTATTCTCTGTTCAGCTCACGTAACTGGCAGAGTCACATTATCATGTTTCCCGCCCTTTTGCGACTATTTTTGCTCATAACCTAACAGTACCTGTCTCTTCTGCTTGTGCAGTGAAACAGGTACTTGTCTGTTGTCTATGTTCTGTTCCTGAGCAAGCTTTACTGTGCCTGTGTTGCGGTCTCTTCGGTAGCAGCAGTCTGCTCCTCGGTGATTTCCTGGGTCTCTGCGGTCGCGGTCTCAGCGGCTGCGGATTCCTCTGCCTGCACCTTCAGGTAATTCAGTTTACCCTTGGGATCCTCTACTGTTACATCTGCGGTAATATCCTGCATATGCTGACTCATTGTATCGGATACTAGCGTATTCTTGATGTTGATCTTCCACTCGGGCTGATCCTGTCCGATGTAGTAAAGTACATAGGTGGTGTCACTGACAGTGATGGCTACGGTATCTCCTGCCTGACGGCTGTTGTCGAAGATCCAGTTGCTCAGCTCCTCTGTCATACCGGTCTTGGTCACCTGCTCGAACAGACCGCCGTTTTCTACTGCAGAAGTATCCTGTGTATACTTCTTGCACAATTCTGCGAAGCTGTCCTCGGTAGCTGCACCGCTCTTCCACTCCTCCAGGATCTCTTCACCGGTCTTATCCTCGGTGGGAATGATCACACGTACATCTGCGGAAGGAGTCTCATCCAGATATCTCTTCTCAAATGCCACGGCATAGTAGCAATGGCTGTTGTCGTTAGTAATGACGGTGGTGTCTCCTGCCTTTCTGGCATCATCAAACAGCCAGTCGGAGATCAGGTAGTTCACGGAAGACTTCTTCTCATTCTCGTGTGCTTCGCCGTCTTTTGCCACGGTCTTCTCCGCATCATCTGCCAGTACCTTCGCATCTTCCATTGCCTTGGCGATCTCAGCATCGGAAGGCTGGTAAGCGGTATCGGTGCTGTCGGAAGCTGTTGCATCTGTAGCTGCCGTCCCGTCTGTTGCAGTGGTATCGGTGGTTGCAGCAGTCTCCTCTACGGGATCTGCCAGTTCGGTAGGTTCTGTAGGCAATTCTGCCTCAATGGTCGTCAGGCGATAGTCTACGGAATCGTAGGTTGCCTTATTTTCCTCATAATAGCTCTGGATCTCATCATCACTGGGAGCATTGTCCTCCTGCAGCTTCTGATAATAAGCGTTCATTACCATGTCGTTCTTCACATATTCTTCGATACGGCCCATGGTTGCATAGCTTCCGTAGATGGAACGTACATATTCCTTCTCGGAGATGCCTGCGGATGCAGCGGAGGTTTTGATGGTCTCCTTGAAAGTATTGTACTCATCCGTGGTATCGTAGGTGAAGCCGGCTGCTTTGGCTTCTGCCATCAGCGCCTTATTCTGCTTCAGGCTCTCTACTGCATTCTGCTCAAAATAGTCCTGCCAGGTCAGAGTATCGGAATACATCTGTGTGGACAGATCCTTGCTGGTATCCAGTCCGAAGTATGTCAGATAGCTGCCGTACTGGGTGATATAATTGTTCTTGGTCAGGTTGTATTGGTAATCGAACTCTACCTTGTTTACAGCTTCTCCATTGACCACCACATAGGTCTCATGAGTTGCCAGATAGGTACGAATGGGGAAAGATGCTACCAGACATACCAGAGCCACAAGCACTACGATGCCGATGGCCGTGCTGATGCGCTCTTCCTTTTTCTCCTTTTCCTTCTCCTCTTTACGTTTCTGTACCTTACGGTCATATTTGGTCATGACCTTCTGTTCTGTTTGTTCTTTATTTTCTGTAACTTTTTCATTCTTAGACATTGCTTACATGTCTCCTTCCTGGTGTCTTAAGTCCCAATGACTCCTTATTTTACCGTATTTCTGCGGAAAAAGAAAGCTATTTCACATATTTTTCAAGTTTTTCCACGATATTTTTCACACATCCGGGCTCAAAAGGACTGTCCAGTCCGACTTCTTTGATCATATTAGTGTAAAAATCACTGGCGGACAGCCTGCACAGCTTCAGATAGCTCTTCCACGCCTCTGTAAAATCGGCATCCATCTTCACCTTGTACTGTAGTGCGCAGGTCTGTGCCAGACAATAATCGATATAATACAGAGGGTAGTCGTAAATGTGCAGTTGCTTCTGCCAGAAGCCTCCCTGTCCGAAGAAAGGATCTCCCTCGTAATCCAGGTGGGGCTTGTACTCCCGCTCCAGACGGCTCCATGCCTGCTTTCTCTCGGCCGGGGTCAGCTCCGGGTGCTCATAGACGATATGCTGGAACTCATCCACCATACAGCCGTAAGGAATAAACGCAGCCGCATCCTCCAGATGCATTTCCACGTAATCCTGCGCTCTGTCGCCGAAGAACAGGTTCATCCACTTTTCCGTGAAAAATTCCATGGACATGGAATGGATCTCTGCAGTCTCCATGCCGATATCCGCATGCTCTCTGATAGGATCCTGTGCAGCGAGATACCCCTGAAACGCATGACCACACTCATGCGTGATGACGTCCACATCACCGCTGGTACCGTTAAAGTTAGCGAAGATAAACGGTGCATGGTAGAGAGGCAGATAGGTCATGTAACCTCCAGCTTTCTTGGTCTTGCGGCCCAATACGTCAAACAGTTGGTTCTCCATCATGAAATCAAAAAATTCCGCAGTCTCCGGGGACAGTTCCCGGTACATCTTCTGTCCGGCTGCCATGATCTCTTCCGGGGTGCCGGTGGGCGCCGGGTTGCCGTCCTTAAAATATACCTGCTCATCGATATAACTGAGCTTCTCCAGACCCAGTCGCTGTCTTCTGCGGTCATGCAGCTTCTCTGCAAAGGGTACGAAATACTCCTTGATCTGCCTGCGGAAAGCCTCTACCTCGTCCTTACCATAGCAGTTACGATTCATACGGTAATAGCCCAGTTCCAGATAATTCTCGTAACCCATGGCTCTGGCCTGTGCGGTACGGTTCTTCACCAGTTTGTCGTAAATGGTATCCAGCTGCTCCTCATTTTTCCGGAAAAAGTCACTCATCTTCTCCCATGCCTGTCTGCGGACATTGCGGTCACAATTCACCAGATAGGGCCGTAACAGGGACAGATTCAGTTCCCTGCCGTCGAAGTCGATCTTCGCACCGGCGATGAGCTTATCATACTCCATAGTCAGGGAATTCTCCTCCTGCATCAGCGGGATCAACGCCTCGCTCATGGACTTCTGTGCCAGCTCCATATTCTTGAACGCTACCGGACCGATCTTCTCCTCCAGATAAGCTCTGTAGGGGGATTCATATAATTTCTTCTGATAAGCCAGCACCAGATTGCTGAATACCGGTCCTTGCTCATCGTAGTATTTATGCTCTTCCTCGTAGAATTTATCGGAAGTATCGATGTCGAAGCGGATATTCGCGATCGTCATCAGCGTCATGACACAGTCCGTCAGCGCATAGTACTTCTGATGCACCTCGAACTGCTCCTCCCCGCTCTTCGCCGCATCCAGCTCCCGGATCAGTTCTCCCATCTCTTCCTGCACTTTGGCAAAATCTATTCTCTCGTAAGGCATGTCCTGAAATTTCATAATTATAGTAACCCTCTCTTTCTGTGTCCTTAGGAATCTATACTGCTTATCTTACCCCAAAATGCCGGGAAAGTAAAACTTTAGAAGCGTTCTGTAACATTTTTCTGGATTTTTTGTAGCCTTTTTGTAACATTTTTCAGACTTGCCAATAAGGAATCCCTATGGTATGGTGGTATTAGAAGTAATTTTTCTTCTTTCAAAAATTCTTATAGACCCGTCAGTGGTCAAAGTTTCCCTTATTATTTATTTTATATGGAAAATATTTGTTTTATTTTATTTTTACATTTATTTTGCAACAGAAAGGAGATTTATGGAGTTAAAACAAAATAATATAACCGCCAACTATTTCTCGGAGGAGTATTTGATGAATACTGTGTCGAGATTCTGGAAAAATTTTGTTGCGGAAGAAATTTCGTATGGGAATGCGATAGCTGCTGCGCCGGGGAATGTGGCTGTGGCAATACCGGCTTCCGGAAAGCGGAATTATAAGGATCTGGTGTTCCGGAAAATATTTCATGACAAGGAGAAGCTGCTCTCGCTGTACAATGCGCTGAATCACTCGCATTATGAAGATCCGGAGCTACTGCATATTACAACTTTGGAAAATGCGGTTTACCTAAGCTTGCAGAACGACCTGTCATTTGTGGTGGATTTTGATCTATGGTTTTTTGAGCACCAGTCCACCCTGAATCCCAATATGCCGTATCGCTTTTTGCTGTATCTGGCAAGTGAATATTCAAAGATGAACTCAGATGACCTGCTTTATTCCAACAAGTTACAGATGCTGGATACTCCGCATTTCGTAGTGTTTTATAACGGGACGGATCCTCTCCCGGAATACAGCACCCTGAAGCTGTCCAGTGCCTACCGGAATAAGGAAGAGACTCCTCAGCTTGAATTACAGGTACAGGTAATCAATATCAATCTCGGGTTCAACTCCGAGCTGATGGATGCCTGCCAGATTTTAAAGGAGTACGCCCAGTTTGTCGCAGAAGTCCGTGAGCAGGCAAAGGTGTATCCAAACCGGCAGGCCATCGTTCAGGCCGTGGACGTATGTATCAGGAGGGATATTTTGAAGGAATTTTTGCTTGAGAATAAGAAGGAGGTTATTGATATGGTGTTTTTTGAGTATGATGCTGAGGCGGAAAAGAGAGTTATTTACAAGGATGGCGTAGAGGAAGGCAGAGCAAAAGAAATTGTTCGGTCATGTAAGGACTTTAACTTGTCAAAAGAGGATGCAATCCACAAGTTAGAGACTCTACTATCAATCCCTACACAATCTGCCATTGACTATTACGAAAAATTTTCAAAGGAATTTGAAAATGAATTCTCAAAAGCACAAAAAATTATGTAAAAGGAGCACATTGGTATGAACTTTTTTGAGTATGATGCTGAGCTTTCTATTTCTACACAGGCAGCCATGGATTACTATGATAATTTTTCGAAGGAATTGGAAAGGAAATCTTTGGATGATCAAAAGGTCTTATAAGAACCCAAAAAGGGCAGCCCGTCATGGACTGCCCTTTGGTTCTTACATAACTCTTACAGATATGGTTCGTTCCTCTTTGGAAACAACCTGATCTCAGCTTAAGCTTACTGTAACAGAGACAGTACGCCCTGGTTAGCCTGATTGGACTGAGCCAGCATAGCCTGACCTGCCTGAGCCAGGATATTGTTGTTGGAGTACTTAACCATCTCAGTAGCCATATCGGTATCACGGATCTGGCTCTCTGCACTGGTGGTATTCTCTACAACGTTATCCAGGTTGTTGATGGTGTGCTCAAGTCTGTTCTGAACAGCACCAAGTGCAGAACGCTGGGTGGATACAGTCTGAATGGCATTCTTAAGGGTTTCGATAGCTGCTGTAGCACTATCAGCAGTATTTACTTTCAGATCAGATACTCCAATTCCCTGTGCGCTCATAGATTTGATAGAAAGATCTATCTTATTGCTAGCTTCTCCGTCTGCGCCGACGTGCAAAGACAGGTTCAGCGCATCAATTTTCTTGTCAGTCTTGGTTGTGACAGTTACAAAATCAGTAAGTTTATCTGCACCGATTTCAACTATATCTCCTTTTGTACCACCAGCTGCAGGATCTTTACCATCTGCAGATAAGCGAGAATATAAACCACCTTTATATACACCATTCTGATCAAAGTAGTTTTTCAAATCTGTTGCTTTGATTTCCTTACCATTTTTATCCATCAATCCCGTACTAGACACATCTAATTGTGCTTTGATTGTAGCTGCATCTGCAACCTGCCCTGATACCTGAGCACCCCACTCAGAACCCGCAGCAGCATCAACCTTATAAATCTTGTATCCATCTTTTGCATTTCCCTCTGCATCGATATACTTTGCAAGGTCTGTTGCTTTTGTAGCATCAGTCAAAGCGGTTTTTTGTCCAGCTGCATCTACTGCCCAAAATGTACTTCCGTTTTTAAGGGTAAACGATTCCTTAAATTCCTTGCCAGCTACAATGGAAACACTATCAAGAGAAGTTACATCTTCGTCTGTTTTTACACCTTTCAGCAGATAGGTCTCATTGAACTTGGTGGTCTCAGATACACGATCAATTTCCTTTACCAGCTGATCAATCTCATCCTGAATATATCCACGATCATCCTCGGAATTAGTTCCGTTTGCAGACTTTACTGCCAGTTCGTTCATTCTCTGCAGCATATCGTGTACTTCGGTCAGAGCGCCTTCAGCGGTCTGTACTGCGGAAATACCATCCTGTGCGTTCAGGGATGCCTGTGTCAGACCTCTGATCTGCTTTCTCATCTTTTCACTGATGGACAGGCCTGCTGCATCATCAGCTGCACGGTTGATCTTATAACCGGAAGACAGTTTCTCGGTGGATTTTGCCTGAGAAGCGGTGGTTAAGCCTAACATTCTGTTAGAGTTCATAGCTGTAAGATTGTGTTGTACTACCATAATAATTTACCTCCTTGTATTACTGCCCAATTCCTTTTGCGGCAGTGTGCGTATCTGTATTGTTATTGAGAAATCCTTTTCTCCCAGATACTTGTTGTTAGTTTTTATAGTAACCGGAGTAGGAGCTTCCCTGTCGGGCCCTGACAGAGCCGCTCTTCCTCCGGTTATTACCATATGAAATTATTTGTCCGCATTTCCCTTTGTGATGATCACATTTGACTTCTTGCGGTACTTCTCCGGGTGCTCTTCTTCCGCATAATATTTGGGAAGCTTCGCTCTCTCCTCCGGATCTGTGATCTGGTTCTCCAGCACCGTGCTTCGCACGATGTTCACCTCTCTCGGTGCATCGATCATGATACGAAGATGATTCTTAGTTCCTCCCAGGAACACGATCTTGATATTGTCATTGATCATCAGGTATTCTTCCGGACTAACGGTCAGACGCAGCATATAATAACCTCCTTGCTCTGTTCAGCCTTCCTTGCCTGCTGTTTCTCACTGATGCAACATTCTATTATGGAATGTTGCATTTCCCTAATTCATTTATTCTATCAAGGAGGCCATTATGAGCACGACACAACCTATCCGCAGCAAACAGCTTCTACACGATTTCAAAGAGTACTTCCTTACCAAGCAGCCCAACTCCAGGAATTACACTCTCGTCCTGATCGGTCTGAACACCGCTCTCCGCATCAACGACATCCTTCATCTCACCTGGGGAGATGTCTATTGCACAGAACACAGCCGCTTTTACACCCATCTCCTGATCACGGAGAAAAAAACGGAAAAAGAAACCAGAATCCTGATCAACAGAGAACTTCAGGAAACATTACTGTCCTACCGGAAAACACAGCCTTCCATAGCCGACACAGACTATCTCTTTCCCAGTCCCAGAAAAGCTGATTCCCCGCTCTCCCGATACCAGGCCTACCGCATTGTCCGCAAAGCTGCCGAGGCCGTAGGAATCGAAGACGTGATCCGGTGCCATTCCCTGCGGAAGACCTTCGGCTACCATGCATGGAAAATGGGAACTCCGCCCGCATTGCTGATGGAGATTTACAATCATTCTTCTTTTCAGATCACAAAACATTATCTGGGAATTGAACAGGATGACAAAGATGCCGTATTTCGTGACATACAGCTATGACATACGGCTTGCATAATTGCTATGATGATATGAAAGTAACGCATTAACGATTTTTACAAAAAAGGCTAAAGTTTTCCCATGGTCAGCCGAAATATGTAGTGCAAGACAAAATGCAACATTCCATAATAGAATGTTGCATTTTTCTATTTTAATCCTTTCATTTCTGTGGTATTCTTTTAAAGACTGCATATCGCTATTTTTCGACAAATACTTTCCTTTTTTGAAACATATACAGTCAGAATCAGGAGTACACATGAAAAGCTTTATATGTGAAATGTTCTATAAGCAGCGGGCGGCATTCGAACAAAGCTGCGCTTCCAGGGGTAAAGAATATCCTCTTCCGGAAGATGTTTTCCTACAATCGGATATTTTCTATGACGAGAAGCATGTTCCGGCACATCGTCTGGATGTCTACCGTCCCAGGGGACGGGACGGAGAGATTCTCCCGGTCATCGTCAACGTACATGGCGGAGGCCTCCTCATAGGGAACAAGGAATTCAACCGTCCCTTTTGTGCCTCCCTTTGTGAGGCGGGGTATCTGGTATTCAGCATTGAGTACCGGCTGATACCGGACTGTCTCTTCTATGACCAACTAACTGACCTGCATCTGGCACTGGATTTTATCCGGGATCATCTGACGGAATACGGCGGTGACATTTCCCACATATATGCCTGCGGTGACAGCGGCGGTGCCTGTCTGCTGACTTACGGAATCGCCATGCAGCGAAGCACTGCACTGGCACAGGCTGCCGGAGTAACCCCTTCTGACCTGCCAGTCCGGGCACTTGGCCTGGTCAGCGGTATGTTCTATACGAACCGCCTGGATCAGATCGGACTTTTCCTCCCCAGATATCTCTACGGCCGGCATTATAAAAAAAGTGCTTTTGCCCCCTATGTATCTCCGGAGCACCCGGACATCGTGACCAGCCTGCCACCCAGTCTCCTGATCACCAGTGACAACGATAATCTTCAGAGCTATACTCTGAATTTTGAAAAGGCTCTGCGCAGACATCAGATGCCCCATAAACTGATCAACTACCCGAAGGATCCCCGCCTGACCCATGCGTTCAGCGCTTTTTACCCGGATCTTCCGGAAAGCAGGGAAGTGATCCACCATTTGATTCATTTTTTTGAACATACCGGAGATGACTGTAAAGGAGGATACGTATCATGACATACGACGAAAATGTTTTCAAAGAAAAAGCTAATCGGAAAGCCCGTAAGATCTGGATCGTTTTTGCTGTTTTACTGAGTGCCAACTATGGCTCCGATGCGTCCGGGGGATTATATCCCACCACTTCTTACCTTATTTTCCTGGCATTGTGCTGGCTGCCTCTGATCTTCGGCGAAGTGCTGTTACGTGTAAAGGGCTGGGCAACGGAGCTCTACCGCTACGATCTGGTCATCGGTTACGGCATCTTCTATACCTTTGTAATCTGTACCACAGCGTCACCCATCGCATTCACTTACATCCTTCCGGTGACAAGCTTACTGGTCCTGTATAAGAACCGGAAATTCATGATCAACTGCGGTATCGTCAACTCTCTGATCATTGTGGGCGCTGCCGTCTACCGCTACATGCTGGGCTTTAACAGTGCTTCCGATATGAAGAATTACCAGCTGCAGCTGTCCTGTATCATCCTGTGTTACATCTGCTATGTCATGTCCATCCGCCATCTGAACGAGTCCGACGGTGCCATGACCGACAGTATCAAAGCCGACCTTCACAGAGTGGTGACCACCGTAGAACAGGTCAAGACATCCAGCAATACCATTCTGGACGGCATTACCGTTGTCAGAGAACTGGCTTCTGAGAACAAGCACGGTTCCGATATGGTCATGCTGGGTATGAATGAATTGACGGATAATAACCATATGCTACAGGATCGGACGACCTCTTCCACACAGATGACTTCCGACATCCGTGCCCAGGTGGAAAATGTTGTGGCACTCATCAGCGAAATGGTATCTCTGGTCGGGAAAACCGAATCCCATTCCAGTGTCAGTGCAAAAGATCTGCAAAGTTTGGTAAGCACTGCCACCACGATGTCAGAGCTTTCTACGGAGCTGGAAAATGTCCTGCAGAATTTCCAGCAGGAATTTGGCATGGTGAAGCAGGAGACCGGTACCATCGAAAAAATTACAAATCAGACGAACCTGCTGGCCTTAAACGCTTCCATTGAAGCTGCCAGAGCCGGTGAAGCAGGCAAGGGCTTCGCAGTGGTAGCTGATCAGATCCGTACCTTAAGTACTGAAACCCACGCTTCCTCCGGACAGATCAGAGAAGCTCTGTCCCGTCTGGATGCTACTTCCGCTAAGATGACCGCTTCCATTGAAGAGACCTTGAAGCTGATTCAGGTTACCCTGGAAAAGGTAACACATACCGGTGAAAATGTAAATCAGATCGCATCTGATTCCGCACAGCTCGGCAGACATATTCAGGTAGTTGATAACGCAATTAAAGAAGTCGAAAGCTCCAATACCCAGCTGGTATCCAATATGGAACAGGTAACTAACATCGTGGAGACCATTACCGGCTGTATTGCACACTCCAGTCAGACCAGTGAGCGTATGCTCAGTAAATATGAAGAGACCGCTGCCAATATCAATACCATTGAAGATGTCATGGAGAACATGATGTGTGATCTGGGTATCGGCGGCTTCATGGGTATCGAAGATATTCAGCCAGGCATGAAGATCGATCTGAAATTAGCCGGTCAGGGAGATACGGAATACCTTGGAGAACTCATCGAACAGATTCCGGAAGGTCTGCTGGTATCCTGTCAGAAGGAGCTTGCACTCACCGATACCGCTTCCTGCACCTTACAGATCACTGCGGGCAACATCCTGTATTGTTGGGACAAGGCAGTCATCTCTCCTGCTCCTGAAAAGGGTGCTCATGCCTTCAAAATCGTCATTAATACCAGACCCCGGATTAATAACCGCCGTAAATACCCCCGTATGGATCTGGACAATGCCTGCACCATTAAGTTCAAAAATTCCGACACGGAATACACGGCTACCATGGATAATATCAGTGCCAACGGCTTTGCTTTCCTGGCGACAGACAATATCTTCACCCAGAGCAAGAATGCCTCGGTCACTGTCACTATCCATGATTTCGCTCTCCCGGATCACAATGTGCTGGAAGGACGTATCATCCGCTGCTCCGACGATAACGGTCTGTTCATCGTAGGCTGCCAGATGCCGGAGGACAACTTCTATATTCTGGAATATGTAGAGAAAAATCTGGAAAGTAAGAAATAGTCAAATACAAAAGGGTGCCGCTGTGCGACACCCTTTCTTGTTTGGTTTTATAGTTTCATCTATGGCTTCAGGAGCCGGGCGATCAGACCCTCGACCTCCTGGAGCTGTTCTTTTGTGCTCTCCTTATGACTTTCCTTGCGGTATTTCGAAGGGGACATTCCCTTCATAGCGTGAAAGGCCTTGGTAAATACCAGGGCATCGCTGTATCCGCAGGACAATGCAATACTCTCGATAGGATAATTCGTGGAGTCCAGAAGCTCTCTCGCCTTGGTAATACGGAAGGTAGTAAGGAACTGCTGGGGAGACATCCCCAGATAGTTCTGGAACAGCGTATATAAATAGCTGCGGTTGATACACACATAGTCCGCCACATCCGTGACCTTGATGGGGTTACAGTAGTTGCTCTGGATAAAGGAAACCGCTTTTTTCACATACTGGTTCCCCTTATCCTCTTCCTCTCTTGCCACCACACCGGCGCTGTCGGCGATCACCGACAGAAATACTCCCAGCAGTCCGTTCCGCCGCAGATCATCCGCAATGCCAAAGGTATTATGCTCCATCATATCCCGGACAATGGAATATAGTTCCTCTGATTTATCACAGGAAAAAATAGGATGTCTGTCTGACAGTCCCATGCTGTGTAAATATTCTTCTGCCCGGCTTCCGGCGAACCCCACCCACAGATAACTCCAGGGGTCCTTCGCATCTGCCTGATAAAAAGCCAGTTCATTGGGCTGGATCAGAAATCCGTAGCCCGCTTCCAGCTGGTATTCCTTGTCGTGGAATCGGAAATGTCCCTTGCCACTCAGGACATAGTGGATCAGGTAATGTGGCTTGGAGGCCGGTCCGAAGCTGTGCAGCGGTTCCGTCTGGGAGCACCCGCAGCAGTTCACGTACAGACTTCCTGTTTTATCATTGACAAAATCCAGTTTAAATGCTTTTTCCATCGTGGAACCGTACCCTTTCCGCGTTGCCGCCTTTTCCTCTAATTCACAAGAATCCCGCCGTTTTCATCAAATTCGACACCGAAATCCCGGCTGTATTCATTCATACGCTGCAAAATTCTCTTCTTATCCTCACCTGCTGCCGGAGTAGGCTTAAAATCATTCCGGGTGGACACAGAACTCACCATGCAGGGAATGATCCTGGCATTCCGGTCCTCCACCTTCTGTCCGTTTTCGAATGTAAAGGTCTGCTGGAAGATCATGGTATCCTTATCTGCCGGGTTCCGGTTCGCTCCGAAGCAGAAATTCGCCAGGCTATAGATGATATATCTGCCCTTATATTCTTCGATTCCCTGAAGGACGTGGGGATGATGACCAATGACCAGATCCACACCCCAGTCAATGCATTTTCTGCCAAGTACCTGTTGGTAATTCTCCGGATAAGTATCTTTCTCGATCCCCCAGTGACAACAGGCCAGGATCAGGTCCACATTCTGTTCCCGCAGGGTCTCGATATTGTTCTGGATCAGCTTTTCCGCCTGTGCGCCCCACTCTACCTCATTGACAGAGATTATTCCTATTTTCAGGTTCCGTTCTCCGCCGTGGGCTGCCGCACTGTCCGGGATCTCATAGATACCCACATTTTTATCATAAGCATAAATGATCCCTTCCTGCTCTAATGCCACCACAGTATCCCGGCTTCCCTGTTCGCCATAATCCAGGCGGTGATTGTTGGCGAAGCTGACGGCCTCAATGCTCCCCAGCGTCAGCAGATGAGCATAGGCTGGATCCCCTTTGATGCAGTAGGTCTGTCCCTCCCGCATCTGTTCCGATGTGGTCAGAGGCCCTTCCAGATTCACGATGGTCATATCGTCCGCCGCAAAGATGTCTCTCACATTTTCAAAGAAATAACCTTCGTCCTCCGCCTGATCATAGGCCTGACGGAAGGAGGCACTGTAGTCTTGTTCCTGATGATTTCCCAACGTTACATCCCCTGCTGCGGAGATGGTGATCGTATAACGTTCACCCGTCAAATCACCGGAGTCATGGCAAGATCCCGATGTTGTTGCGTTCTCTCCACCGGAAGCCGTCCCTGTCTGTGCCCCCGTAGCAGAATCTTCTGCCGTCTGCCCAGCCTGCGTAGTTGCATTGTAACCGCCGATAGGCTGCGCCAGATCTTCCCTTCCCGGAATGTAGACCTGCTGGGTCAGATCATCGCCACATCCACCAAGCATTATGACTGCCGCTGCACAGAACAGTGCTGCAAACCTTTGTTTTCGATACCCCATAAGCTGCTCCCTCATTATCGTAGCATGATCCGCATCTTTGGTGCTTACCGTTGCTTCGCAACTATCATGATCCCATTCGCCGTTCGTCAATCCTGCAAGCACATTGACTCTCATACGTCAATTATAATATCATTCCGCAGAAGCCTCCGATGTGGAAGTAATGTCTCCGTCTCCGTACAGATTCTCCTGCAGGAATTTCTTGTTGGCTTCGAAATCCACTTCCAGCACTGCCATCTTACGGATGGTCGCATCCTTATAGGTGCCCTCCAGTGGAATGCTGTTCTGGATAATATCGTAAGTCACGGCCTTAGGTGCCATAAGGCTCAGCCGATAGCATTCTGTCTGGGTCAGATTCGTGGTCAGATTCGGCATCAGACCATCGATCAGCTCCTGGGGATTGGTCAGCATTCCCTGCGGAAGCTTGTGGATCACCTCTGCCAATACCTTTCTCTGCCTCTCGGTTCTGCCGAAATCCGTACCGATATAACGGTTTCTGCAATACGCCAGTGCCTGCGGTCCGTTCAGGTGTACCATACCGCCGGAAGTATCTTCAAAATAGTCGGTACCTTCCGGTCTTCCCAGCAGAATGTTGTATTCCACCAGATAACCATTGACATATTCCACTTCCTTGCTGGTCAGCTCAAGATCCACACCGCCCACTGCATCCACCAGATTGGCAAATGCTTCAAAGTTCACCAGTACATAGCGGCTGATATGAATATCGAAATTCTGCTCAATAGTCTCCATCAGCAGTTCTGCGCCGCCATAGGAATATGCCGCATTCAGACGATTCCCCTTATGTCCCGGAATGTCCACATACATATCACGGAGCAGGGATGTCATGTAGATCTTCTTCGTCTTGTTGCTGATGGACAGCAGGATCATGGCATCTGATCTGCCGTCTTCACCGTTTTCACGGGAATCGTTACCGATCAGCAGAATATTGGTCACGCCTTCTTCCTTCATGGGAGAGGACGCTACCGACTCGATCTTCTCATAGTTCATCTCTCCGTAGACCTTTCCTACCAGCACATACAATCCTGCTGCCAGGAATACAAGGATCAGCGCCACTGCGATCAGGAAACGCTTGAGTCCTGACTTTTTCTTCTTTCTGCCGCTCCCGGCTCCCTTTTTATTTCCTTTTCTGTTCCTTTTATCCGCTTTCGTGTCTATCTCCTCACGCTTCCCGGATCTTCTTCCGGAGCGTTTTCTATCGTTATAATCGTCCTCATAGTCCTCTACATAGTCATCCCGTCTGCTGCGGCGGGTTCTGCCTGAGGTCTCCTGTCTGCGGTGATCAGCGTTACTGCTACGGCCGCCACCGTTACGACTCTCTGAAGTCTTACGTGCCGTCTCTCTGCGGGCTGCCTGTCTCCTGCGGTATGTGGGATCATCCCAGTCCTCTGCATAGTCCTCACGGGATCCTGCTCTTCTGTCGGATCCGATCACATCCAGTTCCTCCTCTTCCTCGTCATCTTCCCTCATATCATACATCTGCGGAGCCGGGCGGGCTGCCTCACGCTCCGCAGAGTGTGTCCCCGCATTCGCCGCCGGGCGCCCCGTACTGCGGCGGGCTCCCGCTCCGGATGCCTGCATTTCCTGCATCTCCTGTTGTAAAAAGGCTTCCAGACCCTTTTGTATATCTTCCATCTCCTGAATGGAGTCTCTTTCCTTATCGCTCATCCTGTACCTCACTTCCACATACCTGATTTTGCACTCTTTTATTCCTATTCATCTTCTAGGATAATACCATAATCTGCTGTATTCGTCACGACAGAAATCCTTAAAATTTGTTTAAATGTTATCCGGTATTTCTTAAGAAACGCCAACAAGAAAGACCATCTGCGGCAGCTACACGATTTTCTTTCGTATGCTTTCCTCAGATGGTCTCTGCATTTTTGTTGACTTATGTCTGCTTTATTTATGAGCAAGCCTTGCGTCTATGTAATTTTTCAGAGATTCCACCGTCTCTTCTACACCCAGCTTGCTGCTGTTGATAGACAGATCGTAATTACGGGAATCGCCCCATTTTACCTTACAATGACTATTGTGGTAAGACTTTCTGCGACGGTCCTTCTCGATCATACGCTCTTCCGCATGACGGGCATCCAACTCATAGATCCGCATAACACGTTCGATCTTGGCCTCTCTGTCTCCCAATACGAAGATAGAGATCAGGTGCGGATTGTCCTTCAGCACGATTTCGGAACAACGTCCTACGATCACGAAGGATTCTCCTGCCTCTGCTTTTTTCTTAATGTAATCGAACTGCATTCTGGCCACATTGTCTGCCGGAGAGCTGTTCATTCCCATTACACTGCGGTACAGGAATTTATTACGTCTCTTTTCGTCGAACTCAGCCAGCTCCTTGCTGCTTACATTCATGCTTGCAGCCACCTCATCTAACAGGTTGTGATCGTACATCGGCAGTTTGTAATACTCTGCCAGCTTCTGTGCGATCTCATGTCCGCCGCTGCCGTATTCACGGCTGACGGAGATAATCAGTTGTTCACTCATGGGTCTGCCCTCCTTATGGCTGGATGTATTTCCAAAATTTTTTAAACTCGTATTCTGCAAATACATCTTACAGATATCTTGCATAGATCATCAGCATAGAGATCCCTACTACTATTATAGTCGCAGGTGCCATAACTTTGCAATATTTTCCCCACTTAATCATATGACCGGCTTTCGCTGCGGTGGCGATACCTACTACGTTGGCAGAAGCTCCGATGGGAGTTGCGCTTCCTCCAATATCGGTTCCCATAGCCAGTGCCCATGCCAGAATGGACAGGTCCACACCCTGGGTAGCGGACAGACTGCTGATAATAGGGATCATGGTAGCCGCAAAAGGAATATTATCCACGAAGGCGCTGGCAATCGCAGAGATCCACAGGATAATAGCGATCATCAGCATCAGATTGCCGTTGCTGATGTCTCCGATGAAATTCGCCATAACTTTCAGGATGCCGGTCTGCTCCAGGCCGCCCACTACCATGAACAGTCCGATGAAGAACAACAGGGTCTTGTAATCGATCTGTTTGATCAGTTTCAGTGCGTCCTTGCCTGCTGCAATTAAAGTCACGATAGAAATGAATACACCAATACAGGATACGGTCAGACCGGTTTGTGCGTGGGTCACCAGCAGAACTACCGCACACAGGAAAATAATAGTGCTGATAATAAATCCTTTTTTATCGGTAATGGCTTCGGAAGGATCCGGGTAGGTCTGGTTGCTGCCTGCTGCAGCTGCCTCACTGGCACGCAGTTCCTTGTGGAATACCAGATAGAAATACAGTACGACCACAACCAGGGAAACGCCTGCGATCACACCGGTATTGGTCAGGAAATCCGTGAAGGAATATCCCAGGGAAGTACCGATGATGATATTGGGGGGATCTCCGCACATGGTAGCGGATCCTCCCAGATTCGCACAGAACACTTCTGCCAGAATCATAGGCACCGGATTGAATTTCAACAGTTGTGACAATTCAATGGTAACGGCTGCCAGGAACAGGATTACGGTAATACTGTCAATGAACATTGCCAGAATACCGGATAATACCATAAAGGTGACAAACAGCGGTACAACCTTATACTTGACCATCTTGGCAAGGCGCATGCACAGCCAGCGGAAGAATCCCACCCGGGCCATTCCCTCTACCATGATCATCATTCCTGCTACGAACACGATGGTCTCCCAGTTGATACCACTGGAAGCCTCTGCGGACTGTCCCGCCGTGTACCAGAAATGACTTGTGAAAAAGCTGCCTAAGTTCAAAGTCTCCAACACTGCGCTCATACTGTGCATTCCCAGTCCGAATACCAGTACCAGTGTCAGCAGGCCGCAGCCTAATGTGATAATGTGTCTCTCCCATACTTCCAGGACGATCAGTACAAACATCGCCAGAAATATGATTACTGCAAGTATTTGTGCTACCACTTTCCCTGCCTCCTTGCTAATTTTTCTTTAGAACATACAAGAGTAGATTCTATCCGAAATATCGGCATAAGTCAATTCTTCTTTTGGTTTCTATGCATAAATATTCCGTTAAGGTTTTTTACAAATTGCGACGCATAAAAAACTCCGGAAGATCCTGCCTGCATACCGATCTTTCGGAGCCTTTTTATTGCTTATATTGTTTTATTCATTTCGAAAGCTTTCGATATCGTTCTTTCCCACATAACGTAAGAACATCCGGTTCATGTCAATGCCGCTTTCTCCGAAATACAACTTCATGTACTTCTCGCCGTCCTGTCGGATTGCAAGAGTCACGGACTGTTCCACAGCCTTGCCCTCTGTGCCGTTGATGGTCACGGTCTGCTGTAATGTATTATTCAGGAACACGGAAATAGGCAGCTGCGCCAGCGGGCCCAACGTGGAACTCATCCGGAATACCAGTTCGTACCGTCCGATCTTCGTGAAACGCAGCTGGTATACCGCACCGGTACCTTTCTTTGTGGACAGCTTCTCCAGCGGAAGTTCAATCTCCTCTCCGGTCTTCGGCTCCGGCAGTTCCATCCGGGCCAGCACCTGTCCACTGTCTCCTGCTCCCTCTGTGCTTATCGGACTGTGAAGCTCCGTACACTCCTCTTCCTCTCTGCCAAGCAGCCTCTCCATGGCAACAGAACGTAACAGGAAGCAGCAGATGTTTGCAGCATTCCGCATAAGCTGCGCTCTGGTCAGCCTGCCGTCTGCCAGTCCTTCCGCAGTGTTGTCCTTATTAGAATTAGATGCTGCGTCTGCGGTCACCATGTAAATATCATTCTGCGCCCGTACCATGGGAATCGTCTGTTTCCCGGAGCCTGGCTCACCTTCCTCATTGATCTTTGCCCACCAGTCGGTCATGACAATACCCTGATAGCCCCATTCCTTACGGAGAATGGTTGTCAGAAGATCATAGCTGCCTGCGGTCCACAGTCCGTTCACCGGGCCATAGGTGGACATGATGCTGTAGGCTCCGCCCTGTTTTACGGCGATCTCAAATCCTTTCAGATAGATCTCCCGCAACGCCCTCTCGGATACAATAGCATTGGCATCATGCCGTTTGAATTCCTGATTATTACATGCAAAATGCTTGATGGTTCCGGTAACTCCATATTTTCCCATGCCTTTCAGCTGTGCCGCCGCCATGGTACCGGTGAGGTACGGATCCTCGGAAAAATACTCAAAGTTACGTCCGTTCAACGGATTTCTGTGAATATTGATGCCGGGGCCTAAGAGGGAATCAATCTTGTTCTTGCGAAGCTCCATGCCCTCCATCTCATACAGTTCTTCCACCAACTCCGGATCAAAGGTACATGCCAGCAACGTACCGTTCGGCAGTGCATAGGCCATGGTACCGCAGTCCATACGGATGCCGGAAGGACCATCGGAACAGCAGGCCACCGGAATACCGAATTGCTGCAGTCCATCCGTCACACCGCCGAAAGCTGCTGCTGTTCCGGGGGTAACTTTCGGGGAACACATGCCTTCTCCGCGGGTCATACAGATCAGATCTTCGTCTGACAGCTGTGTCAGAAACTGCTCCGGCGTGATTTTTTTGTCGTAAACATCCGCCAGTTTCCAGCCCTGATCTCCCACATATTCGCTCTGGGTGGGTCTTTCCCGCAAAATACGTTCCGCCAGATCTATGGTCCGTAAGGGCACATCCTCCCAGTTGGCGATGGCATGGTCATTCTCTCCGAAGAAAAACGGTCTCAGGCGCTTAAATGCCTGCACCGGAGCCAGTGCTTCCGTAACGGTTTGTACGACCTGCAGCTCCGCTAATGTCACTCTTCCGACTTCTCTTGCACTCCGCACATCGGTACCGACATAGAAGATATAGTCTCCTGCTTCCAATACATAGCAGGATTTATGTCCAGTGACACCACTGTCATCATAGGACGCAAGCTCCGTCAGTTCTGCTTTCAGGATCAGTTCTTCACTTGCTCCGGGCTTCAGTTCTTCCGTCTTGGCATAGGCTGCCAGCTGACGCAGCGGCTTTCCCAGCTTTCCCTGAGGAGCCTCCACATAGACCTGTATGGTCTCTCTGCCGGACATACCGCCAACATTTGTCACTTTCTCAATGACAGTTGCCTCGGTACCCTGCACTGCCAGTCCCATGCTCTCTGTCTGGAACCGGGTATAGGACAGTCCAAAGCCAAAGGGATATTTTACCTTGTCTCTGGCAAAGGTCTCAAAATAGCGATAACCTACATAGATGTCCTCGGTATAAAAATTCTCCACCGGATCCCCGAAATTCTCCGTGGAAGGATAATCCTCAATATCTTCCGCAATAGTATCGCTGAGCTTACCACCGGGATTCACTTTTCCTGTCAGGACATCTACCGTAGCTCTGCCGCCCTCCTGGCCGCCCTGCCATACATAGAGCACAGCCTGTGGCTGATACCGGTCGACCCACTTCATATCCATGATATTACCCACATTCAGCACAACGATCGTCCTGGCAAATGCATTGCAGACATTACGAAGAATTTCTTCCTCCGCAGCTGTCAGCAGATAACTGCCTTCCGCAGCACTATTATCCTTGTCTTCTCCTGCGGTTCGGCCGAGAACCACAATCGCCAGATCCGACTGTTCCGCCGCCTGTCTCGCCAGTTCTTCGCTGACGGGCATTTCTTCCTGGTTCCAGGGCTCCATGGCCCATCCCTCTCCTATATCAAAAGGATGATCCTTCAGCCATTCCCGGTACTGTGCCTCCAGTACCTCATTCACCTGTACGGTGCCGTCTTCCTTGAGACTGTCTGTAATATTGGTCACATATGGAGCATTGACCATACCTCCGGAACCCGTACCGCTCTTATAATGCTCGAACTGGGTTCTGCCGAAGATCGACACCCTCTGCCCTTTTTGCAGAGGCAGCACACCGTCTTCATTTCGAAGCAGTACGCTTCCCTCCGCCGCCACACGTCTTGCCAGTTCCGCATATTTCTCATAATCCAATGTATATTTCATATATCTGTCTGCTCCCTTCCTGTTATATCTATATTTCTGTATCTTTTATCCTAATAATAGCATTAATTTCCCAATACATCCACAAGAAAAGCTCTTTCTCTGACAGAAAGAGCCTCAAAAACATTTTATTGATTTTACAAGATGATCCGAACCACAAAATCCCCATCCTCCATAAAAAACTGATATTGTCCGCTAAGTTTTTCTACATAATATACGATGCTTCTGGCTCCCAGCCCGTGTCCCGAACGTTCTGTCACCGGAACGCCATCCGCAAATGTGGGAACACTACGCACTGTATTTTTCTCCATCAGAAGAAGATGCCCCGCCTTTTCCGACAGAGACAATTCTATGTATCGTTTATCCTCCGGCAGCTCCTGTACGGCATGCATGGCATTTTCCAGTACGTTTGACAGGATCGCACAGAACATCATTTCAGAGCAGGGAAGTTTCTCTCCAATGCTGACCTGTATCTCCCATCGGATCCTCTGCTCCTCAAACCGCATATTATAGATGGACAGTACGGAATTCACCATCTCATTTCTACAATAGGTCTTGATCACTGTATCATCATAAGTCTGGCTGACCTCATTCAGATATTCCAGCGCCTTGTCGGTTTCTCCCTGTTGGATCAGTGTTCGCAGCACCGACAGATGATGCCTCGTATCATGCCGCAAAATGGACATCTTTTTCTCGCTTTTTCTCGTATTGGTCATTTCTGTCTGGAATGAATTCAGCTGCATCTGGATCAGTTCATTGTACTGCTCTGCCTTGTTCTTCATCTCGTACTCCCGGAAATATACCAGTAAAAAGAGCAGATACGTCAGGCACATGGCAAAGCCCAGGAACTCCGGCACCGCCTTATTGCCGGAATACAACAGACTGGAAAATTTGGTCGTGGCATAGTCAAAAATGTAATAAATGATCGGCAGGCTTCCAATGATCAGAAGTTCCCGATCCGTTTTGGCAAACAGCATGGCTGTGGTCTGGCATACATACCGGCATAAAAGGATGAAAGCTCCCACCGTCACCAGAATACGACAGACATAATAGCACCATTCCTGTCCTGTCAGAGCCAAAGCAAACAGTCCCATCCAGTTACTGCACTGACAACATAGATATGCCGTGAAAATAGAAATCAGGGAAGGAAGAATACGGAATTTATAATGCAAAACCAGTACAAATAACAATGGGGCATGCACGATCAGTGGATAAATCTGATCTACTGTTTCTGTTCCAAAGAGAAGTACACACAGAACATATAGAATTCCTGAAACAACCGCCAATGACAACAATTGCAATATATTTTTCTTATCCTGCTTCACTCCCAGAAAAAATGCCGACAGGAAGATTCCAAACAGCATTGTCGTTGTATGATGTGTATATGTTAATATCTGTAGTACCATTTTCTTCTCTCTTTCGTATTCTTACCATACATTTTTTACGGTATAAACCATTTCTGTTATATGACCCACCCCGATATGCGAATAGAGGGTAGGATTGTGGGAGTGCGTAGCACGTAGGCATCAAAGCCGGGGGCCTTTGACCTCGACTTTATTATATAAGACTCTCAACGAGAAATCAATTTGTGGATGATTTGACTTTTTGCGTCACAAATGTCAGCATGTCTCGCCTGTGGGATTTAGTAGCTTCTACGCCTTTCGCCGGCGTCTGGTATCACTGGGACTGACACCATAAGCATTGCGGTAGGTTCTGGAAAAATGCACCAATGACGCAAATCCGGTCTTCTGCGCGATCTCCTGGATCGCCAGAGAAGACTCCACCAGAAGTCTTCCGGCTCTGGTCAGCCGGACATTGGTAAGGTATTCCAGAACGGTGGCTCCGGTCACCTCGCGGAAAATACGGCAAAAATAGTATTTACTTAAATGGATCTGGGATGCGATGGTCTCCAGATCTATTTTTTCCGCATAATGGGCATTGATATAGGCGATGGCATCCAGAATCTCCTGTCTGGGAGCTGCGGAGAGCTCCGGCATCTGTGTCCGCTCCTGCCTCGTATAGTAGTCTCTGCACAGTAGCAGCAGTTCCAGACAATAGTTTTGCTTTAATTTCTCGGCCACAGCATCGTGGCGGTTATAATATTTCCGCAATCGTTCGAAGACCTCTGCCAGTTCTCCGGATTGTTCCGGTGTCAGATGCAGAATATCATTCTGCAGGACCTCCAAAAACCGCTGTTTTTCCGCAGGCTTTAACATTTCATCCAGATAATCCGGTGCAAAGTTCAGAACATACCGGGCATAGAAATCCGAGGACAGGCTCTGCATATAATGGGTCTGGTAAGGCTTGATCAGGATGATGTCACCCGGATTCAGCACATGACAGACACCATCCAGAAAGATGTATCGCACTCCTTTCACCACAAAAAACAATTCGTAGGTATCGTGGTAATGATTGGTCTGCATGTCATTTTTCTTAGAGGTCTCTATGTATTCCAAAAACAGATCCGAATAGGGATCAAAAATCGTACGAAGCATCTGTTTCCTTTCCCGGAAAAGATTCCGGCAAGATTCATATTATTACTTTTCACTATCGCAAGATATGTTAAACATTATCCAAAATAAACGATTATAATGTAATTATATAATAAATCTTGTGCTATGTGAAGTATATGGGAAGGAGAACTTATGGAGAAAAGACCTTTAGATTACGCAAAAGCATCCATGGATACCATGATGCGCAAATGGGAAGCCCCCAAGCTTCCGCCCGAAGGAAGATTCCACTATCATCAGGGCGTATTCCTGTCCGGAATGTACAAAAGCTATGAACTTTGCAAGGAGGAAAAATATTTCGATTACATCAAGTCCTGGATCGATGCTGTGATCACCGGAGGTGGAGTGATCAAGCAGGCTGATATGGGGCAGTTTGATGATATGCAGCCGGGTATTCTGTTATACCCTCTCTATCATCGTACCGGTGATGCCAGATATAAGAAAGCCCTGAATTCTCTGATGGCTGCCATTGATCATTATCCCACCACTCCCGAAGGCGGCTATTTCCACAAGGCTGATCTGCCGGAAGAAATGTGGCTGGATGGTCTGTACATGGAAGGTCCCCTGCGGGCACAGTATGGTGCAGAATTTGATCACCCCGAATATTTTAATGAGGTTATCTTCCAGGCTCTGACCATGCAGAAACATACCCGTGACCCCAAAACCGGTCTGCTGTATCATGCCTGGTCCTATGACAGGAAAGTAGAATGGGCTGATAAGGAGACCGGCTGCTCCCCCGAGTTCTGGGGCAGAGCTATGGGATGGGTGCCTGTAGCCCTCCTGGACGAACTGGATTTCATTCCCGCCGATCATCCGGACAGAGCAAAACTGGAAAAAATGGCAGTGGATCTGTTAAAGTCTCTGCTCGCATTCCAGTCTGAAGACGGCAGATGGTATCAGGTGGTCAACCGTGGCGATGATCCCGCCAACTGGCTGGAGAATTCCTGCAGCTGCCTGTATGTAGCGGCTCTGTGCAAAGCGATCCGCAAAGGTCTGCTGGATGCATCTTATCTGGAATATGCCCGCAAGGGTTATGAGGGTGTGATCCGCTCCCTGACCTGGGAAGGTGATGACCTCATTATCGGTAATGTCTGCATCGGAACCGGTGTCGGTGATTATGACCACTATATCCACCGTCCCGTATCCGCCAACGACCTGCACGGGGTCGGCGCCTTCCTTCTGATGTGTGAAGAGTGCGAACAGGTATTTTAATATCTTGTAACTATTCAGAGCCATGCAAAATCAGGCTTACAGATCCTCGCTGCCGGGATTCCGGCGGCGGGCAGATCTGCTTATATTATTACTTTTTACAGCTTTACTTTTACAAAATCATGTCCCATGGCGGGAAGCACCTTTTCGATCAGATCCGCCGTCCGCATGCGGAGGCTGGAGGTATTGATGCAGGGGTGGCATCCGAAATATTCGCTGTCCAGCACCTCTTCATCGATCAACAGCTTCACCTGATGTTCCTTATCGTTCATCAGACCGAGTACACTGACAGAGCCGGGGGTGATATCCAGGAATTTCTCCATGTATTCCGGCTTGGCAAAAGAAAGCCTCGCCGAGCCGATCTGTGCCGACAGATCCTTGGTATGGAACACCTTGGTATCCGGGATCATCAGCAGATAAAAGGCGGTCTCCTGACGGTTGCACAGAAACAGATTCTTACAGACTATGGACTCCAGGATCTCATCCACTTCCTTACAGTCCTCCATGGTCATCGCCGGAGCGTGATCCACACGGTCATATTCCACACCTAAGCTATCCAGCAGGTCATAGGTGCGTATCTCTTTGTCCAGTCTGCCTGTGGTATCGACAGGTCTTCCTTTTTGTAATACTAATGTCATTGTCTTTTCCCCTTTATTGTCTAATAACCAATGGTGTCGTTTACGAGGATCACATGGATCCTGTCCGTATGTCTGGAATATCTCGTGATCAGGAACTGACAGCAGATGGTATCCGGAGACTTGCAGTCGAAGCATTTTCCGGTTTCTTTGCAGGGAGTCTTGATGTCGAATCTCTGGGCGTTGATAGGTGCAGCCACGTTTCTCGCACGCTTCATGGCGCTGTCTAAGTCTGCGCAGACCTTGTTCATGCCGACGATGAAGATTACTTTCCTCGGTCCCTGGGCTATGCAGGAGACACGGTTGGAATTGCCGTCGATATTGACCATGACACCGTCGCTGGTGATGGCATTGGCACTGGAGAGGAAGATATCCGCATCGTATGCTGCCATCAGTCCTGCTCTGGCATCCATCTTAGAGCGATCGATATAGTGGTAATTGCCTGCTTCCAGAGCGGAGGTCAGTCCGATCTCTCCGGCGCTCATGCATCCACCCATAGCGATGGTGCTTCCCTCCGGGATCAGCTCCAGTGCCTGTTTCAGCGCGGCTTCTTTATCCTCTGCGTAGTAGCCCGACATGTTGCGGGACTGTAATCCCTTGATCACTGTCTTGGCCAGCTGTTCATTTCTTTTTCTGATCATTTCGTTCATCTCTTAACCTTCCTGCCTTTCCGTAATCTGCAAACTTTATTCCTGTGGGACGATTTCTTATTGGTCCTATTTTATCAAAAAAACAATTTCGTGTATAGCAACCAATAGAAATATTTGACAATACTTTTCGCATATGCTAGGATATTTCCAATATTAGGGAGTAGTTCACATCGGGTAACCGGTGTTGTGTTGGTCGTCATCACGTTAGTGAAGCCACAGGCAGTCGCTAACCGGGCAGTACACGTCTACAGAAATGGAACGAGACTTTTATTGTATGTTTATCATGCAGTAAAAGTCTTTTTTTGCGTGATAAACAAAGGATCCGGGTACATTATTTAAGAAGGAGGATTTGTATATGACACAAAAAAACATCTGGAATATTTCTGTAAAAGAACTCCTGGAAAAATATCAGGTGACAGAACAGGGGCTTACCACTGCCCGCGCGGAGGAGCTTCGCCTGGAAAAGGGTGAAAATATCCTGCAGGAGAGCAGGCGCAAAAGTATACCGGAAGTATTTATCAGTCAGTTTGCTGATCTGCTGGTAGTAATCCTGATCATTGCGGCAGCGATCTCCATGTTTTCCGGCAATACGGAGAGTACCATTGTAATCCTGCTGGTACTGGTGATCAACGCTATCCTGGGTACCCTGCAGCATGTAAAAGCCCAGCGTTCTCTGGATAGTCTCAGGCAGCTATCTTCGCCCAGTGCAAAAGTCATAAGAGACGGTGTGAAACGGGAAATTCCATCGAAGGATATTGTGCCGGGAGACATGATCGTATTGGAAGCGGGTGACATGATCGTGGCCGATGGCCGTATCCTGCACAGCTATTCGCTGCAGGCCAATGAAAGCTCTCTGACAGGCGAGTCTGCCAATGTAGAGAAAACAGATGCCGTTATAGAGGGTGATGTGGCACTTGCTGACCGGGCAAATATGGTCTATTCCGGAAGTCTGGTCACCTACGGACGCGCCGAGATGCTGGTGACTGCTACCGGCATGGAGACGGAGCTGGGTAAGATCGCTGGGCTGATGAATGCAGCCAAAGAGCGCAAGACACCGCTGCAAGAGAGCCTGGACAAGTTCAGCAGCAGACTTGCCATACTGATCCTGATCATATGTGCTGTCGTATTCTGCCTGTGTATCTATCGCCGGATGACGCTGTTGGATTCCATGATGTTTGCAGTGGCACTGGCTGTTGCTGCGATCCCTGAGGCACTGAGCTCCATTGTGACCATAGTGCAAGCCTTTGGTACACAGAAAATGGCAAAGGAAAATGCAATCATCAAGAATCTTAAGGCTGTGGAAAGTCTGGGCTGTGTCTCTGTTATCTGCTCTGATAAGACCGGAACACTGACACAGAATAAAATGACGGTGCAGCAGATCTATATAGAAGACCGGTTATACGAGCCGGACCAGCTTGACCTTTTGAATCAGACTCATCGCTATCTGCTCTACGACGCAGTCCTCAACAATGATTCGAGCATCGTCGATGACAAAGGCATCGGTGACCCTACAGAATACGCGCTTTTAGAAATGTTCCGAAGGATTGAAGCGGATACATCTTCTATTTTGAAAGAAGCAAATATGCATGAAGATATCCTCAGGCAGAACATGCAACGCCTTGAGGAAGTGCCTTTTGATTCCGACAGAAAGCTGATGAGTACGAAATATATGCTGCATGGTGTACCCACGATCCTCACCAAAGGTGCTGTGGATGTTCTCTTAGACCGCTGTGACTATGTGCGCTGCAGCGACGGTATCCGTCCTATGACGGAAGCTGAAAAAGACAAGATCCGTATGCAGAATCAGCTTTTTTCAGAAAATGGCCTGCGTGTATTGTCTTTTGCTTACAAGGAATCGGAGGAAAATCTCGACATCCATGCGGAGTATGGCTATACCTTCCTGGGTCTGATCTCTATGGTAGATCCTCCCAGAGAGGAATCTGCGGCTGCCGTTGCAGCTTCCAAGAGAGCCGGCATCCGTCCGGTCATGATCACCGGTGATCATAAGGTAACAGCAGTGGCAATTGCCCGCCGGATCGGAATATACGAAGAAGGAGACCTTGCACTGACAGGTGCGGAGCTGGATGCCATGAGCGACAGCGAACTGGAGGAACAGATCGCACAAATCTCCGTCTATGCCAGAGTATCTCCCGAGAACAAAATCCGGATTGTCGAGGCATGGCAGCGCAGAGGTAATATTGTTTCTATGACAGGAGACGGTGTGAATGATGCTCCTGCATTGAAAAAGGCAGACATCGGTGTCGCTATGGGAATTACCGGAACCGAGGTATCCAAGGATGCTGCGGACATGATTCTGTCGGATGATAATTTCGCAACGATCATCAAGGCAGTGGCAAACGGGCGTAATGTATACAGAAATATCAAAAATGCCATTTTGTTCCTGCTGTCCGGTAATACCGCCGGTATCTTAGCCGTATTATACACATCCCTGATGGGACTTCCTGTACCTTTTACACCCGTACATCTGCTGTTCATCAACCTGCTGACCGATTCTCTTCCGGCCCTGGCAATCGGCATGGAACCGGCAGATGACGACCTTCTGAAGGAAAAGCCCAGGAATCCACGCGAAGGAATCCTCACCAGAGGCTTTATGATTACGATGATAACACAGGGTCTGCTGATCGCAGCAGCCTCCATGACAGCTTATCACATCGGACTGACCGTCAGTTCGGCTATGGCCTCCACTATAGCTTTTGCCACACTGACACTGGCCAGATTGTTCCATGGTTTTAACTGCCGTGGCAGCGAATCCATCTTCCGGCTGGGACTGACCTCGAACCGATATAGCCTCTATGCTTTCACTGCGGGAGTCTCTTTACTGGCACTGGTAATCTTCATCCCGGGACTGCACAGTGTATTCAGCGTAGCCGATCTGCCTATGACAGCACTCGGTCAGATCGTAGGGCTCGCTTTCATGCCGACAGTGCTGATACAGATAATGAAAATTATCCGGCATAGATAATTGGTTTAATCAATATCTTCCACAGACTGCAATCTTTCCTTTTTTACCATCAGATATTCTTCTGCATAATGTGTCTCTTCGTCGGTCGTCAGAATGACCTCCTGCCCCTGCGGCATATCAATATCTGTTGCCACAAGCAGGAGGGAATCCTCCTTCAGCCAGCTTTCCAGCCCTGTGAAAAACTGCGGGTCGTAGTGATCTGCCCCTTTCAGCTCATTATGATATCTGTCAAAGGAATAGTTCACGGGAGACAGTACATTATAGTCATAATAGCAGACACCCTGCCCCGACCAAAGGCTTGTCGTTACCAGATAATCGTAACCATCCTTTTGTGTGAGGAATATCTGTACGTTCCCCGCATGGGCAATGGCGAATTCCTGCGACCACAGAGGAATGATTCCATATTGTCCATCTCCCAGATATTCGTAGACCGCTACCGTTCCCCAGTTTCCGGCCTTCCGCAATGCTTCTGTGAGATTTTCGTTTTCTTCCTCCAAATGAACCTTCGTTACAATCTTTTCCTTGTAACCGTTATGGGTCAGATCATAATATCCGGTATAGACTTCTGTCATATCCGGTTCTTCTTTGTCGATATTCTCCTCTTCCAAATAACGAGAATATGTTTTTTGTACCGAAAAATCTCCCAGAGAAAAATTACCATCTTTTTGCATGGATACCGGTGCCGTTATATTAAAGCCAGTCTCATAAACCAGGTCCGCCATCTCGTTCATATTTATGCCAACCCCTACATTTGCAAAGGGCTGTCCTCCACGAAAATCATACCGGATCTGCGCCCCCACACCGATGCTTTTATAAGTGTATCCTTCCAGTTTCTGCAACAGACGGGTCTGATCCAGATCAATACTCTTCTGAGCATCTATCTTTCCGTTTTTATCCAGAAAATCCACATGAAGTGTATGGAACTGTTCATCCAGCGTATCCGCCGCAAGGATCCGTCTTTCAAAATCTTCAACCACATTTGTATATTCGGAGACCTTCGGGGTTCCTTTCTGTACATCTACATAATACAGTCCTTCCACATGGACGCCAGTTCCTGTCCCCTGTATGGTAGAAATATAGTACTCCTTGTCGCCATCCCCGTCATAATCCGCGGCTTCTACCGCAGGAGGTGCCAAATACATGTTTTGCCAGGGAATCTCCACCCGGTATTCCTCGTCGCCGTCATGGATCACCAGACAGTCTTCTGCACCGTTGCCCCAGACACTGACCGACTCGTCATAAGAATATGACAGCACCCCATATTCTCCTTCCGGCAGTTCCCGGGCAGCATTGACCGAGACCTGATCCGCCAGGGTTTTCTCCTGGTATAGTCCGGTCTGGCAGGTAAGTTTCTCCGGCTCAGGTTCCGTTGTCGTCTCCGGGATTGTCTGTGAGGTGGCTGGAGTGGCTGTAGCGGTTTCCTGACTGATTCCTTCTGCCTGAGCAGATTCGGTATCAGAGATTTCCAAAGCGTCCCTACTGCTGCCGCAGCCTGTCAGAGAAAATGCCACGATCAATACCAATAATCCGCTGCTTATTTCTTTGTGAAGCTTTCTTTTGTACATACGCCCTCCCCCTATAGCCGGTAAATGCATTTTCTATCTTTATCATATCTAACGAATCTGGCAAAGTAAAGCCCAAAAAAGCCCAAAAAGTGCCGACACCATGCTTTTCGGTATCGGCACCTTTTCTTTTTAAAATGCTGAAAATCACTCTGAAGACATTGTAACACCTAAAGCCAGCTTTAGATCAAGAATTATTGTTTTACATATCTCTGATTTTTACTATTTGGCTTTTCCGGCAATGTCATTTTTATTAGTCCCAACTCTATGGCCGGCTTGATATAATTTTTTCGAAATGTTTCCTTGGATTTCAGATGCAGTGCCTCCATGATCGCATTAGCGGTATAGGGGACATCGTACTCCATTACTTCCAGCATCCGTTTTACATATTCTGACATACTTTCATTTGTCTTATTTACCTGTATGATAACCTCATCTAATACCTGATCTATCATACTCAACATAAATTCTATAAATACATCTGAATTTCCATTCACATGACATTTTGCTATTGCATCATAATATTCTGCCTGGAATCTTTCAATCTGACTTTCCAACGGAATATATTCAAACACATTTCTCCAACGATATAGCATTACCGTATGCCATAATCTGGCCATTCTTCCATTTCCGTCTGCAAAAGGATGTATAAACACAAATTCGTAATGAAAAACAGCTGACACAATAAGCGGATGTATTGTCCCTTCACTGCTTTTAACCCATGAAAATAAATCCTTCATCAGTTCATTTACCATATTCGGCGGCGGTGCCACAAAAATACACTGATCTCCGGAAAAGACACCCTCTTCCCCTTTTCTGAATACGCCGGATTCCTCTACTGTTCTATAGGTCATTATTCCATGGATTTTTATCAGATCTGACATGCTTTTGGGATTTATTTCCGAGATTTTTTCATATGCAGCATATGCATTTTTCACCTCTTGTATTTCCTTTTGATCTCCCAATACAAGATGACCATTGATGACATCTCTCACTTCAGCCAGAGACAAAGAATTTGCTTCTATTTTTAAGGAAGAATGAATGGATCGGATCCGGTTGTTTTTCCTTAAATGCGGTCTTGCCTCTAATTCTCTGTGACTGCTTATTTTACCTACTTTTTCAGATATAGAAGAAACAAGCTCCAACATTTTATTTGAGATCGTATATGGCGGTTCATATTTTCCCATTTATGTCACTCCATCTTGCTTATTATCTTGCTTACTATCTTACTCGTTTTGGATATCATTAGCAATCTTTTTATTTTTCGCTTAAACATTTTCTTTCTCCTTTCCGCATTTTTTTTACATATACTTTTGCATATTTCCGCATTTTTTACAACATTTCTTGTAGTAATCTAGAAAAGCAGCTATTAAATAAAAATAAGTATTCATGTATAATTTATGATATACTATTGTAACTATTCAAAATTATTGTTCTGAGAGAAAGGAATTCCGACTATGGGAATCAGATTAGTCTGCAGTGACCTCGATGGTACACTTTTACAATATGGAAAAAAAGAATTGGAAGGCGAGATTTTTGACCAGATCCGGGCACTTCATGACCGGGGGATCCTGTTTTGCCCGGCGTCTGGAAGACAGTATACCAGTCTGCGGAAGCTGTTCGCTCCGGTGGCGGATTGCTGTATTTTCTTATGTGAAAACGGTGGCGTGATCTACAAGGACGAGCTGTGCATTGCGAAAAATCCCATGCCCCGTGCCCTGGCGGAAGAGATTGCAGAAGATCTGTGGAGCCGGAGTGACGGGCAGGGCGAAGTCATGCTCTCCGGACAGAATACGGCTTATCTGATGGAACGTGGGCTGGGAATGCTGGACAGAATAAAGTTTATTGGCAACAACTATCAGGTCATTCAGGATCCTTCCGAAATTCCGGAGGATATCGTAAAGGTCTCTGTATATCTCCATGAAGGCGTAGCGGCTTATGCTGATCGCTTCGTCCCCCGCTGGGAGCAGGCGAACTGCGCAGTGGCGGGACCTTACTGGATCGATACCACCCTTGCCAACAAAGGCATCGGTGTCACCTCTATCTGCAGGATCCTTGGTATTGACCTTACAGATGTCATGGCATTCGGTGACAATTATAACGACGTATCCATGCTAGATATCGTGGGACATCCTTATATTATGGACGGAGCTGCCGGTCCGTTGAGAGAAAAATATCCGCAGCACACTCCCCGGCCGGAAGAAGTACTGCAGACTTTCCTGAAATAATTTTATTTTCTATACCTGTGCGGATATTTTCCCAGCAATAATCTCTGTTACTTCTTCCAGCGATTTGTCTGTGGCGGAGGCTATCTGCTCTGCCGACAGACCATTCTTATATATTTTGCTCTCTTTTATTTCCTCCCAGTGCGCTTTTGTCATTACATTTGTATGACCAGTTCTTACTTCCTTCAGTAAAGGCACGGGAACATTTTCGCAGGTATGATGGTACACGAAACCGACCTTTTCCTGCACTCTTTTGGATTTTTGATTTCCCTCATAATATCCGCACCATATGGTGTTCATCCCAAGTTCTTCGAATCCATGGCGCAGAATTTCCTTTGCGGCCTCCGGCATGTACCCTTTTCCCCAAAATGGCTGTCCCAGCCAATAGCCCAGTTCACACTCGTCCTCACGGTCTGTCATATCCGTGTGGCCCTTCAATTTCAGTTCAATGGCACCGATTGCCTTCCCATTCTCTTTTTCACAGATGGCATAGCACTCCGGACCATTGAATACATTTCTGATCACATCGAGGCTTTCCTCTACGGACTTGTGGGGTGGCCATCCTGCGATAGGGCCGACTTCCGAATCTTTTGCATACTCATATAAACTCTCTGCGTCTGCCTCTGTCCATTTTCTTAATACTAATCTTTTTGTTTTCATAAATAATCATTCTCCCATATAAGTGCAACCTCAAACTTCTCTTTTTTCTTGGTCATAGACCTTTTTCGAGTATAATATTGCAATAATCGTTGCTGATAATAAATACACCAATAATAAAATTGTACTGGTTATTCCATTGGCAAATGCAGCCGTAATAATGGTCAATACTCCTGCAACAACAATACTGATGGCTCCAAAACGGTTACTTTTTCTCCATGTATTATCATTATACATACTCCAGGCCGTTCGAAACCCAACTACCGTATTTCGCTTTGCCTTTGTCATATAATTTCCTACTACAACAAAAATAATTCCACATAAGATGCAGGAAATCCTTGCAATATCAACTGTTACCTTTGAACCATTCACATTTTCCTGCACACAAGAGGAATAAAGGATACAATAATTCATAATTCCAAACATGATAGCCTGCGATAGTCCTACCACGCATAGTACCCTTGCGGAGGAATTTGCTTCCATACGTTCTTTATCCGTACTTGCTTTCACGGTCTTTTTTTCGAATGTACCAATTAAAAGGTGCCAAAAGAATGTAACACACAAAATAACTATCGGAAAAATAAAAATTCCGATTTTATGCGGTATCATATCCGGTATCACCTGTAACATCATACTTGCAACCACCACTGGTAGCACCGCAACAATCCACATGATTTTTTTCATCCCTTTGCTCCTCCAAACTGGTTAATCCATAGAATTAATTCATCAAAAACTGTCGTATTGATTTCGTAAAATATAAAGTTTTTTTCCTTATATTCGGATACTAAGTCGGCGCTTTTTAACAGTTTTAAGTGGTAAGACAAAGCAGCCGGTGTGACTTGTAATTTTTCGGCAATCTCCCCGGCATTTAATCGGCCATCTTTTAGCATTATCAGAATCTCTCTCCGTTGTTGATCCGCCAATACTTTAAAAATATTTGTTTCTTTCATAATCTTCTTACCCATTTAAAATTATCTTTAAATAGAATATAGCATACTCCCTTTTGCTTGTCCACAGGTATTTAAAATATTTTTGAAATAGTTGTGTCTTCCGAAACATCTTTATTCAACTGGGGTGTGACGCTAATATTTACATAGATGAGAATGACAAACAGACTGTTATTTTCGCTTATCCAAATCTGTTCACAAATCCTTCTACCCTACAGGTAATCCGCCTGGAAATCGGTGCATTAGCAGCCTGGACACCTGCTAAAATTGCAAGCATTGAACCGTATACAGCTGTATACTACCCAAAAATCTTTGAGCAGAAAAATACTGAAATTCATGCCACAACGATATTCCAGACATTACTATGATCTTTATAGAATGGCCCAGACCCCTGTAAAAGATGTTGCTTTCTCTCACATAGATCTTCTGAAAACAGTAGTTGATTTCAAAATGAAATTTTATCCAAGAGCATGGGCTAAATATCCGGAAGCAATTCCCGGCACCTTAAAGCTGATTCCACCGAAATACCGCTTTCCAGCCCTCATCAATGATTATGAAGCTATGAAAGATATGTTATATGGCGATATTCCAAGCTTCAATACTATTATGGAATCAGTTCACCAATTAGAGAACGAGATCAATTCTCTTTACATAATTACTTTTTATTCCTAACAAGCTTCTTGCTATCTGTGAACTGCTGAATATCCACAATATTTATACAGAATTTATTGGGAAAAATTCTGATAATCCGCAATGATGCCCAGCTTTATTTTCATTTTCAAAATACGCAGAACCGATTCGTTGAGACGTTCCTCGGTAATCTCACCGGTTTCGACCGCCTTAATGACTGCGGGTACCTGTACTTCAAAATCGGTGCAGCACAGCATATCGTTTCCTGCCTGTACCGCCCTTACGGCAATCTCCGCATCCCCGGCGAACTGCCTTACTCCTTCCATGACCAGATCATCGGTAATGATCACGCCGTCAAACCCTAATTCATTACGCAAAATATTATGCACCGGCAGAGATATGGAGGCCGGCTCCTGATCATCCATGCAGGAAACCACATTGTGGGATACCAGTACCATATCGGCTCCGGCATCGATTCCTGCCTGAAACGGCAGAAAGTCAGAATTTACAAATGTTTCATAAGGACGTTCATCATAAGCAACACCGGTGTGCGTATCGGAGTTATTGCCATATCCCGGGAAATGTTTTAATACACTCCCCATGTGCTCTTCGGACATGACACCGACCACCGTTTGCACATAGACCGCCGTCTGTTCTGCATCCTGTCCGAAACTGCGGGCATATATAAAATCATTTGTATCCTGTGATACATCGCATACCGGAGCAAAATTCAGATTAATTCCCAGGTTCTGCAGTAATTGACATTTTTCCTGTGTGTCGCTCCGAATAAGATCCCATCCGCCCTGCGCATACAGTTCCTGAGGAGAGGCAAAAGGCGTTTCCCGTAAGTTCGCATTTTTGCTGACTCGGTTTACCGTGCCGCCTTCCTCATCCACACCGATCAGCAGAGGCACTTTTGCAGCATTCTGATAGCTTTGAATGGCTGCCGTTACTTCCTCTTTTGTTTTACCGGTAAAATCCCGTGCAAATAAGATATATCCGCCGAGATGATACTGTGTCACCTTGGATGCTGCATCCGTCTCCGGGCACCGGGCGATGAACATCTGTCCGACTTTTTCCTCTAAGGTCATTCCTGCCAGGAGTTCTTCTGCCCTCTGCTCTACAGGATCTTCCGTTTCCACCGGTTCACTTTCTTCCTTCTCCGGCAATTCCGTAAGATCTGCACTGTTCTCTGCGCTGTTGCCGCTCACATCAGAATCCGATACACTCTGTTCCGACATAGGCTCCGGCTGAACTTCCGGTATTATTTCCTGTGCAGACTCCTCTGTACTTCTTAAATTCCATAACAAAAAAACCAGAATTCCAACACATATGACAGATAAAACGATCACTGCGATATTCCGTACCTTTTTCATTTCGCATTTCTCCATAACCATATTATTAAGATGCCAGGGTCAAAAGGTCTAAGCCCACATGAGCTTGCTCATAAGTGGGTGAAAGACCTTATGCCCCGCCCCGATATGAGCATAAAAGTGGGATGATAATCCCACGATATGCGAATAGAGGGGAGGATTGTGAGAGTACGTAGCACGGAACAATCCGTAGGCATCAAAGTCAGGGTCAAAAGGCCCCGGTCTTCGGCTGATACTTCATACTCGATACATTATATACGGTAATAAACGCCTTGGGATCCAGTTCATTGATAAATTTCATTAACTTCTGGTACTCGCTTTTGTCCACAATGGTGATGATCTCGTTGTGTTTTTCAAAATGATAGGCACCGATGGCTTCATAGATCGTGGCACCGCTGTGCAGATCTCTTGTAATAAACTGGCGCAGTTCTTCCTCTTTCTTCGTAATAATGCAGACACGCCGCTTGATATTATTGTCAAAAATAAAATGATCCAGAATGATTCCGTTGAAATAGGTACCCAGGATACTCAGCACCACAGTTTTCTTATCATATACCAACGCTGCGGACAACGCCACACACATCCCGGACAGAGACATGGCCTTGCCCAGTTCCATATGCAGATATTTGTTCATGATCTTCGCCACAATATCCAATCCTCCGGAAGACGCATTCCGGTTAAACAGAATGCTCAGTCCCACGCTGACCACCAGAATATAGCAAAGCACGTCCAGCTCCTGACTGTCTGTCATGGAACCGAAATTCGGAAACAGCATCTCGAAAAGTCCTAAGAATACCGGCAGCATCACACTGGTGTACACCGTCTTTACCCCGAATTCTTTCCCGCAGGTGGCAAAGCCGATGAGCAGAAGCACTACATTCATGATCATCGTAATGACCGACAGTGGAAGTGGTATAAAGTTAGACAGCACAATGCCGAGACCGGAAATACTGCTGACCGACGCGTGACTTGGCACCAGGAAAAAGTAGACTGCTGCCGCGATGATGGCCACCGCCACAGTCAGGATCCCTGTCTCCTTCATTATTTCTGCATAATTTATTTTTTTCTTCATAATAACATTTTCTCCAACGATATATTTTAATTTGTTTCTATACTCTTCTCATCTTATTATTCTTAGAGTACTATTACAGCGGCATCAAGTCCCTCTATTTTTCCATCAAAGGGATTCTCTCTAAGTAAATCATATTTTTGCGCATACTCATTAAACATTCTTGCGCTGCTGCTGCAGTTGAAGATCAAAGCAAGTGTCTCTTCGTCATTTTTTCTGGTCAGGACGATCGTCTCTTCCCCGTCCCTTGCAGCTATTTCCAACGGTTCACCCTCTACGATACATGCATGGTTTTTTCGCACCTTCAGCAGCTGCTTATACCATTCAAACATCTCTTTATCCTGGTATTCTTCATCCCAGTACATACCACGTCTGCAATCCGGATCATTTGCTCCGGGCATCGCAAATTCATCTCCGTAATAAATCATAGGCATTCCCGGTAATAACAATTGAAAAGCTGCTGCCAAATGCTGCTTTTTCTTATTATCCTTACATAGATGTAAAAATCTTGCTGTATCATGGCTGTCGATCAGATTCCACATGAGAGGATAGCATTTTTTGTTTAAGCGCCCCTTCAAATATCCAAGATTCTGTATAAACTGGCTGACATTGATTTTTTCATCTGCAAGCAGATCTATGAGATTCAGGTAAAACGGATAATTCATGACCGTATCCCATTCATCTCCCTCAAGAAAATCTCCTGCATAATGCCAGATTTCCCCAATGATCAGCAGCTCCTTTTTTACTGCCTTAACAGCCTTTCTAAAGCGCTTCCAGAAGAAATGACTGATTTCGTCACCTACATCCATTCTCCATCCATCGATATCGCATTCCTTAATCCAATAACATGCAACATCTGTAACGAATTTTTCCACCTCCGGATTTTTCAGATTTAACTTTGGCATTCCATCATAATAACCAAAACATTTGAAGTTAGGAGTTTCTCCTTTTTCACCCTTCAGTGGAAATCTCTCGATAAAATACCAGTCCAGATATCTGGATTTTTCTTCTTTTTCTATAATATCCTTAAATGCAAAAAAATTTCTTCCTGTATGGTTGAATACCGCATCCATCACTACTTTCATTCCACACTCATGCGCTTTTTGCACCAGCTCCTTAAGATCCTCTGTTGTTCCGAAGGAAGGATCAATCTGATAATAATCAGTGGTATCATATTTATGGCTGGAATCCGATTTAAAAATAGGTGTTAAATACATAACATCTATTCCCAGCTTCTGAATATGATCCAAATGATCCATAATTCCTCTGAGATCACCATGCAGATTATCCTTAGATGTGATGGGTGCTTTATACCACAGTTCCTTGTCTATTGGCTGTGATGCTGCAAAGCGAGATGGAAAAATCTGATACACGACCTTGTTTGCTGCCCACTCCGGCACCTCAAACATTTCTTCCTCACGAAGGTTTTGCGGACAGTCGAACATTCTGTCCCTGTTTGTAATGCATTCCCTGCTAAACTCATAGTTGCCGTAATATACCTTTTCTCCCTGCATATCCGTAAATTCAAAATAATAGCGGAGACATATCAAATGCATCTGAAGCTGTGCCTCATAATAGTCATGAAACTGTGATGTGGCAACCTTCTTCATCGGAATCCTCTTTCGCGTATCCTTCCATTCCAATGGTATGTACTTGTCCTCATAATGGAGAATGATCTCTTTTATATCATCTTTTTTTACCTGCACACGTATCACGAATAAATCCTTATCGATTGCATAGCAGAATCTTTTATCCATATCATGAAGAATTGCCGAATATTCCATATTTTTTCCTTTCTATCGCTCGAAAAAAGCGTTTTTTCCTTCTTGATTATAATTCCTTTTTATTATGCTGCACAAGTCACAAAACGATAAAAAGGTCACCGTTTCTGCCTGTTCCGTTGGGGCAACGGAGGATTTCATTGCGCATTCTCCTCTGGAAATTTGTGTTCGTAACTGTCGAAATTTACAGAAATATTGATTTTATCAGTTATATCTTATAATTTTGGGAATATGTTATTGAGTTTCAGCTGTATGCGTTACACTATGTTCAGCCACAGGCAAAGGATTTTTGCAATCTGACACAGTTTCCTGGCCCTGAATCTCCATCAACATAAAATATCTCCATCATTTCAAAAGAGAATGACGGAGATATTTCGCCTTGTTTATTCTTGTAGCAACCAATCGGCTATATCATGGATTTCGATTCCTTCATAACTATATTTTGGATGTTTGGTTCTGGCAATAATCATTTTCGGATAAGCATCTCGGATCTGAAGCAGAGGAGAGCATTCTCTCTCAAATGTTTCCTGCCCGGAAATGTTGTCGCTGACCTGAATATAAATCTTCTCGCTGCCTCTCTGAGCAACAAAGTCGATCTCCTTTTGATAGAGCTTGCCGACATAGACATCATATCCACGGCGAAGAAGCTCGATGCAAACGATGTTTTCATATACTCTGCCGTAATCCATATTTCTGCTTCCCAGTATTGCATATCGAATACCACTGTCACAAAGATAGAACTTTTCAGAGCTTTCAAGGTATTTCTTGCCTCGGATGTCGTATCTCTTAATATCATAAAATACAAAAGCATTGCACAAATACTTAATGTACTTGCCGATGGTTACGTGATTGGTCGGAGTCTCATTTGCTGTCAGTAGCTGACTGACCTTATTCGGAGAAGTCAGGTTGCTGATATTATCCATAAGGAACTCGCTCAGACGCTGTAAAACCAAAGTGTCCGGGAGCGCATATTTCTGCACCAAATCTCTTGTAACAATCGTTTCGTAGACCTCTTTGATATAGTTTGTTCTGTCTTTTTCGGTTCTGTAAGCGTAAGAACCTGCTAAACCGCCCTTGATAGCGTAATTATCAAAGAGCTTATCTTTATCACTAACATCATCATAATATTGGCAATATTCTTGGAAGCTGAAGGGAAACACATGAATTTCAATATAGCGTCCGGTAAACAGAGTTGCCAGATCCGCACTCAACAGGAAAGCATTGGAGCCGGTTACATAAATGTCGTATTTTCCCTTAGAGTACAGGCTGTTGATTGCCAACTCAAACTTGGGACACATCTGAACCTCGTCTACAAACAGGTAGTTCGTTTTACTTTCCTGATAATGTTCTTCCACATAAGCGTGTAAGGCATGGTATTCCTTGATTTCTTCATACGCCAAATCCATGAAGTCAATGAAGATAATATTGATGTTCTCAAAATTGCTTTTCAAATACGCAATATACGCCTGCATCAGCTTGGACTTACCGGATCGACGAATGCCCGTGATGATCTTGATGTCAGGAGTACCATTCAGTTCAATGATTCTATCGAGATATTTTGCTCTCGTGATTGTTTTCATATAGTCACCCGCTTTCAAAAATTGAAGTTTTTTCATTTCTCGAAACCGCTTCGCTGTACTTATTATACTGTCTGCTAATAACATATGCAAGATGCCGCTTTCAAAAACATAAATTTTTTTATTTTTTGAAAGTGGAAACTATGTAAAGGCAATCCGAAGATTGCCCCAGGCATCAAGCCTATTCTGTTTACACAGGTTCATTATCATCTTCATCAACGGAGCTATCTGCATCATCGTCCTCAAACTCCGGATCGTATCCATAGTCCTCGTCATCGTCCACATAATCAGCATCCGGATCAGGCTTTGCCGCTTCCTGTGCCTTCTTCTTTTCCTGGACTTTCTTGAATACGAAGAATCCACCGCCACAGGCAAGCACAATCAGAGTAAGAAGTGCTGGGAGCATATTCGTGGATTTCGGCTTTTCCTCCGGTGTCGGTTCTGTAATTTCAGGAACCGTTTCAACCACTTCTGGCTTTGTTTCTTCAACCGGCTTAGTGACCTCTGCAACTTCCTCCTCGTCCATCAGCTTTAGCAGGTCGGCTTCATCCACCTGATTCAAAAAATGCACGGTTTCCTCGCCCTTATCATCACGGTCAATGATGATATAGAAGTAGTTTCCGCTTTTGGTAACGGCAGTAATGAATTGCTTTCCACTTTTCGTAGGTGAACCAACATCGTCAACCAGAGTCAGATTACCGTCAGGGGTAAGGGCAGGTTCGCTTGTGTCCGTGTCCATGTTCTGCATGAACGCACTCATTTCTTATACGCATTAAGGATGGTGTGAATGGAATAAAAAATGGATTATCACTTCCGGACAGCAATGAGTTTGATGTTGATATTTCTTTAAAACTATCCAGAAAGCAGACAAACGAAATGAAAGAACTCTACCTAAAAGAAAAGAACCATTATAAGTTTATTCCGCATAGCACTCCGTTTGATTTTCTGGATACCAAACTAAGGAAGCATGATCCAATACACTTTTACGAGCTTCATTTTAGAATCGTTAGGTTTAAGATATCGGATGACTTATATGAGACTGTATTAACAAATCTGAATTCATCCGAGTACACACCAGACAAGCTAAAAACACTATATGCAGCCCGTTGGGGAATAGAAACATCTTTTAGAGATTTGAAATATACGATAGGCTTATTGGATTTCCATTAAAAAAGGTGATGTGTATCTATCAGGAAATCTATGCATGACTGATAATGTATAACTTTGCAGAAATGATTACCTCGCACGTAGCCATTAAAAAGAAGCAAAGAAAATAATACTTATAAAGCCAATTTTTCCATAGCGGTACATATGTGTAGATTGTTCTATCAAGATAAAACAACATCACCCTGTTTAGAAGCCATCGTTGCAAAAAATCTTGTGCCCGTCAGACCCGGCAGGCATAAGGAACGTAACCTTACGCCCAAAATTTATCATGGCTTCCTCTATAGAGTAGCATAAAACGGTATAAATGAATACCTTTTTTGGCAGATGAAAGTCTGTCTATTTGTGTTGTCTCAAAAAGCAGAAAAGAGGATGAAGGAAAAATCTTCAACCTCTTTTTTAAATTTTTTTAGTTTACATCCACCTTAACTTAATGACATTGGCCATATAACCTGCTCTTATTTTTTGTTACCATGTTTTCAGCTACGCATTTCCAAATCCACATTGGTTGAATATACTGTCAATTTATAGATATCACTTCGAATAAGCTGACGGCTCTTATGTATGCAGTTACCTTCCTGGTCATTGACAAAATCGGTACACAAGAACAGAGCCTTTTGGGGCTTTATATCCAACAGTTTTGCCTCCTCCGCTGTTGCATAACAGATATCGATCTTTTTCTTAGCCATAGTAGGATAAATACCATGTTTATGCAGGATACCGTACAGAGACTGGGTCAGATCTTCCTGAAGAATAAAACTGAAACTTACAGGAAAATATATCGTCTCCAAAATTGTCCGAATTTCTTTTATCAGCAAAATTCTTCTTACTTCTATTACATTGTCATTAGGCTGTATTTTAAAATCCTGGACACAGGAAACAGGCGCCGGAATAACCATAACAGAGAGTATCTCTTTTTTTAGATCATACCCATGTTTTGAAAATATATCTGTAAATCCCAGGAGTTCCTGCGCATTGCTTTCTAAAGCAGGTACTGTGACAAACGTACCCTTTCCCTGTTTTTTTATAAGAATATTCTTTTCTACCAGGCTGTCGATCGCCGTTCTTACTGTCACCCTGCTTAACCCATACATTTTCCTCAGTTCTTCTTCTGAAGGAATTTTATCTCCACTTTTAAATTCACCAGCTTTAATTGCATTAAGAATCGCATCCGCTAATTGTGAGTAAAGAGGAGATTGGGAATTAACCTCTAAACTTTCTCTCATGATATTCCTCCTCATGTTCTACTCTTATACAATACCATATTATAGAAAATATCGCTAGATATTTTCTAATTAACCATCAATATATCATAAGGGGCAGTCACAAATTTCTTGCGACTGCCTCTTCTAAAATATTAATACTCTAATTTCCACATATATCTTCTTTGGGTCAGGGGATGTTTTCTTGCTTCTGCAATTGCTTCCGCATATACCCTTAAGATACCATCAATCAAAATAGGGTTGAAATAATCTTTTACCTTGGCCGGAATCACATTTGCCAGACCATAATCTTTCGCATCCACAACCGTTACCTTGGCCCCCATACGTTTTAAAAACGCCAGTGCCCGGGTGTCCATAGGCCTTGTATTTCCGTCATTCATAAAGAGCATAAAGGGAACATCTTTATCCGTCATCTCAAACGGCCCATGGAAATATTCACCGGCATTAAATGATGCCGAACTGAGCCATTGCATCTCCATTAAGAAGAAGCTGGAAAAACTGTATGCTATCTGCTGAGTAGGACCCGAACTCATAATATAAATAATCTTCTCGTCTTTATGTTCCTCGGCAAATTTCTTGGCAAGAGGTTTTGCATACGGAATCGAATCCTCAATGAGGCCGTATATTTTTTTCGTTCCTTCCATCATATCCCCATAATCCTCATAGCCTTCATACTGGTTTAATATCTCTGCTGCCAGTTCCAGGCATTTAGTTAGTTTTTCCATCTTAGCAGAGTAACTTTCGTAAAATCCATGGACAATAGCATAATCAGAATTCTTAACCAACGGGGAATCCGCATCATTAGAAAGACATATTACAGGCGCCCCCATCTTCCTGGCCTTCTTTGCCGCCTCTACGGTTTCAGGAGTCGCCCCTCCCAATGAACAGGTGATAACGATACTCTCCTTTCCCGCGGTCACCGGAGGATCATAATTGAATTCATTTGCTACAATTAATTCCGTTCTAAGTCTTTTTGCATTTCTTGCAAGAAAATATTTCGCGGGATACAAGTCGGACTGAGAAGCACCGCATCCTACAAAAAACACGCTGTTTATATCCGGGTAATCCTTTCTGATCCGTGTCACAATCTCTTGAATAGTCATTTTCCTTATCCTCCAATCTTCCTGTCTATCCTTTTACGCCGCCTGATGTCATATCTCTTATTAATTGTTTCTGGAACAGAAGATATACGATAACAACAGGCACACAGGACAATGCCAATCCGGCGATTAAAACCGGCCACTCCGTCTCCATGGAACTTTTCAAAGATAAAAGTCCTACCGGCACTGTCTTTAATTTCGCATTTTGAGTAAAACAAAGGGCGAACATTAATTCATTCCAAAAAGTCCTTACCGCCAGCATTCCGGCCGCTGATATAATTGGCTTTGACAGCGGTACGAAAATCCTCCACAATACCCCTGCTGGAGAGCACCCGTCAATAATAGCCGATTCTTCTATATCCTTTGGTATTCCGATAAAAAACGACCAGATAAGAAAGATCGTAAAAGGCAGACGAAATGCCACATAAGGGATGATCATAGCCCAATACGTATCGTAAAGATGGGTTCCGATCAAAATCTTATAAAGCGGAATCATTGCAACCATAGGCGCCAGCATCAAACCGCTCATCACAAAGATAAGAGCCGCTTTTGAATACTTAAATTTGATCCTTGCTATGGGGTAAGCTGCTAAAATACTGAATACCAGAGTCAAAACCGTTGAAACCCCAGTTACCCAAATACTGTTCAGCAGATACTTTCCGATCCCGTTAACCCAGGCCCTCTGGTAATTGTTCACCAGCCACGTTTCCGGAAAAGCGAACGGATCCAGCAAAAGTTCTGAGTTTGACTTAAATCCGCTCATGAACATCCACAAAAAGGGAACCAGTTCAATCGCCGCGATCAGCAGCAATATGATCATTACAATACTGAAGGCTACTTTCTCGGAATTCTTTTTTATCTTTTTCATAGCAGCCCCCTATTCCGTGTCAATGTTAGATAGTTTCAACTGCATTATAGATAACAGAAATGTAATGATAAATACCAAAGTCGCGATAGCAGACGCATATCCCATCTCATCTGTAGAAAATGCAGTTTTATAAAGATAGCTTCCCAAAACCTGGCTTGCCACTCCGGGGCCGCCGCTGGTCATTACATAAATTTCATCAAAAACCTTAAAAGAGCCGATAATGGTAATTACCATATTTACAATAATCATCCCTTTTGCCTGAGGAATTGTAATGTGAAAAAATCTTTTTAATCTGCCTGCACCATCAATAGTCGCTGCCTCATAAAGGTCTTCAGGAATCTTCTGTAAAGCAACGATAAATAGTACCATCGTGTAACCTGTGTACTGCCACTGGGAAACCATAGTAACTGCATAAATCGCCAGACTTTGGCTTCCCAGCCAATCTTTAGCCCAAAAGGAAAGACCTGCTGCTTTCAGCATAGGATTTAAAAATCCGAAGACAGGACTGTAAATCATCTGCCATAGCAATCCTACTACAGTCACAGAGATCAAGGACGGGAGGAAATAAACGGTCCTGAAAAACGGCTGACTCCCCCTGAACAGTTTATCCTCCAAAACAGCTGCTAAAACCAGGGCCAAACCCACCTGAAACGTTATGGAAAACACCGCATAGATCAGGTTATTTTTAATGCAAATCCTTATGGTAGGATCTGTAAACAAACGAATCAGGTTTTTGGTCCCCACAAACTGTTTTGTTGCCGAAAATGCACTCCACTGAAACAAAGCATAATAAAAATTCATCAGGATCGGCACATACACAAATAATATGATCAATGTAAATGCAGGCAAAAGGAATAGTATAATCGTTCGTTTTCTATGTTTTACCATATAACTCCTTTCCCTCAAGAGAACTTTTAATTTGCATATTCTTCGCGAACCTGCGCAGCTACATCCTGAATCTCTTTCATAATCTCACTGGCATCTTTTCCATCAATGATCAACTGAAGGTTTTCCAGGAATTTCTCTTTTACTCTTGACTCCGGAGCCGTATCCAGCCAAGTAGTAATTCCATCACTTTCCTCAAATGTATAATCATTAAATTCTACTATCGTCTTGTGTGCAGTTTCATTTGTAATCGTGTCTTTGGCAACAGGCTGAAGTCCTGTCTGTTTTGCCAGTTCCATCTGATTCTGCTTATTCGTGATGTATTTCAGAAAATCCACAGCCTCATCGGGATGTTTCGTTTCTGCTGATACCAAGAACAAATCACAGCCGCCGCATACGGTATTAAGAGTACCCTTCCCATTATCTGCTACAGGGAATTTCATCCATCCAAGATTATCGTCGCCTAATTCCACAGCCGCTTTTTCCATGGCCATAGAACCGCCGTACAACATGGCCGCCTTCTTCTCATAGAATAATAATGTTGCCTGGTCATAGGACAAAGAATTAATATTGTCATTAAAACATCCTGATTGTACCAGTTCCTGCAAAGCCTGAATCGCTTCTACATAACCCGGATCCGTCCACTCTCCTGTAGCCGGATTGCAGTCATTGGCATATACCTCTGATCCTACATACTGCGGAAACATCTGGGTCAGATAATGTGCTGTCGGCCAGTTCGGGTTATCGCCAAAGGCAATGGGAATATATCCATGGTCCTTCAATACCTGACATACCTCTTTCAATTCAGAGAAAGTCTCCGGCACTTCTATCCCACACTCTTCAAAGATAGCCTTATTATACTCCATAACAGACAGGCTGAAACGGAAGGGTACGCCTACATGCATATCATACATGTCCACATAATCCCAGAAAACAGAAGAAATACTGTCTTTCCATTCTGTATCCGCTTCAATATAAGGTGTCAGATCCAGCACTTTTCCGTTCCTGGCAAACTGTCCGGCAAACTCTCCCGGCCAGGAATAAAAGATGTCAGGAATCTCCCCGCCGCCTACCATGACCTTCAGCTTATCTTTCATGGCAACATCTCCTACCACTTCCACATTGATCTGAACGTTGGGGTGTTCTGCCATATATCCGTCTGCAAGACTTTGGAAATAATTCACATACCTCTCTTCCGGATAACGGTGAAGCCAGTTCAGCACAACCTTCTCTTTGCTGTCTGAATTTTCAGCTGATTTGCTTTCTCCTGCTGAAGTTGTTGATGCCGCAGTGGTTTCTGCCGCTGTTGTCGCCTGTGCACCCCCCTGGCTTCCCGAACAGCCTGCCAACGCCCCCAATACAATACTTGCTGCTAATAAAGCCGCTATTTTTTTTCTCATGTTAATCTCCTTTCAATTATAAAAATCCTTCTCATGTTCTAGGAATAAAATCTTTCTGCTGCGTATGTTCTTCCTGAAACGGAATTCCATCTCCGGCCGCTCCATATATGGTACAATTTCTGGCTGCAAACACAGCTCCCTGCCTCATGCAATCCTGCAGCCCTTCTTGTTCTATCTTCTCTCCGTCGGGAAAACGATACAGAAAAGCTATCAAAAAAGCAGTAAAAAAGGAATCCCCAGCCCCCAAAGTATCTACTACCCTCACAGGCATAGACGGCTGATAATAAAATTTATCTCCGTCATAAAGAACTGCCGGCTTCTCCCCCCGGCTGGCAAGAACATATTGTGCTCCCATCCGATGCCGCTCTTTCATCAGGCTCTCCGTTTCCCCATCTTCCATTGAACCTGCAGACAAAAACGCGAACTTACATAACGGGGTAATCTTCTCTATATTTTCCTGTGGAGAGTTATTGGAAAAATCATAGGCTATAGGTATTCCCGCATCATATAACTTCTGAAACTCCTCCGGTTTCATCTTGGACCCTTTACTGGAAATCACCAAATCCACGTCGTTCAAATAGGCAATATCTTCTTTTTCTAATACAACGGGATGTTTTCCGTTTACACCGCCGTGATTATGTCCGAAAAACACTCTGTCACCATCAACGATTTTAATTATGGCGTTCGGTGTCTCCCCTTCGTAATAGCGGCTCCTGGAATAATCGATTTCATAGAAATCCATCACTTTCTGGTTATGTCTTGCATAAGCGTCATTTCCAAATACTGTAATCATAACCGCTTCCGCCCCCAGCATTCTCGCAAACCGGCAGTCATTAAAATCACAGCCTCCCGGATAACCTATCTGGTGATCCAAATACAGATCCACGTTATTCTGTCCAAGACATGCGATCTTTACCAATTTTTATCCCTCCTAAATCAATATTCCACGTGATTCCACATATATCTTCTTACTGTCTTGTCATGCTGACGAATAATAGCCAATTCTGCCACAATTTGACTGAGCGCCGGATAAATGGCAATAGGATTGAAGAATTCACTTACAGAGTCAGGAAACAGATTCACTCCCATATCTTTTGCATCAATGATTGAGTACCTCTCCGCATATTTTTGGATGAAATTCATTACACGTTCATCCACAGGTCTTGTTCTTCCGTCATTCATAAGAAGTACAATGGCAAGATTTTTGTCTGTAGTTTCAAAAGGTCCATGGAAATATTCGCCCGTATTGATCTTCACTGCATGCATCCATTGAGTTTCAATCAAGCTGCATATCTCAAAGGCATATGCCATTCCATCAGTCGGTCCGCCGCCCATAACATAGATGACCGGTTCGTCCTTATATTCCATGGCAAACTTTTTCGCCCGAGGTGCAAAGTATTCCCTCCCTCTCGCATTGACACTTTCGATTTTTTCATAGGCGGCTACCGCATCCTCATATTTATCATAATCCTCAATTTGGTACAGCAGTTCAAAAGCCATCATCAGTACAAGAGCAAGATTATTCTTAGACATCTGTGCTGTCCCGCCAAATACAATATATTCATCAGCTTCTTTTACCATAGGATTCTCTTCAAAACCTACAACAGCAACTGTGGCAGCTCCAAGTTCTCTCGCCTTCTGGCAGGCCTTAATGGTCTCTGCTGTTCCACCCTTCGTACAGCAGATAACCAGAGAATTCTTTCCGCATGCCTTTGGTGTAGCATATACAAACTCGTTACTGGTATAGTAACCTACTTTTAGTGTTTTACTCTCGCTTTCCAAAAGGTATTTGGCTGGATACATGGCAGCCAAGGAACCACCACATGCAACAAAATACACACTGGTGATTCCGCCTTCTCCCTCTTTCCGGGCCAGGATATTGCTGATGATCGTTTTTGTCTTCATTCTTCTCCTCCTTTAAAAATACGTTATAAGTCGCATTTAATACGTCTTGATACGTTTATTATAGTCACATATCCTGCATTTGTCAACAAAAACCTGTTATAAAAATAAGTTTTGTAAGATCAGCAATGACGCTTAAAAATTTTTTCGCAGAATTTGTAAAAAAACCTCCCATTTTACCGTGAATCTTCCTGCCTTCCTTTTGATTGCTTCATACTTCATTTTGTAAGCAAATGCTTTTTCGCTTGGACTAATCATTTCCCGTTGTAAATTTGAATCAACCATAGATACAACCGCTTCATCATCTTTTAATACGCGAATGATCACAGGTACCTTACGATAACCAATCTTTTCAGCTGCAAATTTTCTTCTGTGGCCCGATATAATCTCATAAGTCCCATCCTGCCTCGGTCTGACTATCAGAGGATTTAATATTCCATACTTCTTAATACTCTCCTGCAATTCAATCATCTGACTGTCCGCCTGAACCTTGAATGGATGGTTTACAAATCCCCGAAGTCTTTCCAGCTCAATCTCTACAACTCTTTCATCCTGATCCAGCAATTCCTTCTTTTCTTCCATAGGCAACTTCCTTTCCCTGAACGCAAAAAAGCCCGTCCAGAATAGATTGTTTTTATCTAATCTGAACGGACTCTTCCGACAGGCCTGATATCACAGGCAAGAATATAGTGTTTTATCTCACTGCTTTTCCTAATTTTACACCCCAAAACTCATCCTACACTGTAGTTAATCCCTCTAGGTGACAGCCAGGAAAATGTGAATTGGTGACAAGCATCCATCCCCGCTGACAAAATCAGCATTTTCAACCTTGTTTCGCTGACAAATTTGTCACTGAAATTACAATTTTGCATGAAAAAAGCGGCAATGAAACTATCTTCATTACCGCTAAAAATGAGCGTCTCCTATAGGAATCGAACCTACAATAGAGTCTTAGGAGGACCCCGTTATATCCATTTAACTAAGGAGACAAATGCCGTATTTTCGGGCTTTTCAGCTCTTTTGGCTCCGGCTGCCATATCTATGAATTCAATCACTCTTGTGATGAATTTCCATTGTATCTTATTTTGACATTCAGGTCAATCCCTGTTGGAATCGAACTCTGACTTATCACTTTCCAACTTCCATAAGTCTCAACCATGATTGAACCTTAGGAGGCGCTTGTTATATCCATTTAACTATGGGAACACGTACAAAGAGTAGTATACCGAAAATATCACTATTTTGCAACCTTATTCCTCAGGAAAATTGATGTATCCCTGGAGCCAGATGACGCCCTTGAAGCGGCGGCCGACCTGAGGTTCTCCGTAGAGGTCTTTTTCGTTGATACATACGTCAAAGGACAATTCATTACATAAAATTGTAAGAATATACACTTTTTCTCCGGTGATATCATTGGTAGCAAGGCGCAGTTCCATGATCTCACCCAGAACGGAGTACTGGTCACATTCCACACCATAAGGCATGAAGTAAGTATCTACCAGGCTGAAGATATCGTCCTTCTGGATTCTTCTGGAGATAGTGGTATACATATCCATATCTTCCAAAGTCAGTGTCTCGATAGCATCTTCATCTCCCTGTCTTGCGGCAGCGAGAAGCTTGTTCCGGTTGGCAGAATCCTTTTTCACCCGAAGTACCTGCTCCTCGTCTTTTTTAATGGGAAACAGAATGCTGCCGGTCAGGGACAATCCGGATAAGGTAAGTGTAGTACCGCGGATTGGTAACTTTCCGGTGCTTTGTGCCTTAATATAAGGAATCCGGTTCCGCAGATAGAAAATCAGAGAGATTCCCACCTTGATATCGTCACAGATACCGGCATAGGAATCCTTTTCCGCATGACGTTCCACGGACACATCTTCATAAGAAGTAATCCCGCTTCCCGTCAGATAGGGGAAATAATATTCATAGATAAATTTGTCATTATCATCGAATTCACCGCAGACAGCCACACCAAAGACGCCGGATTCCACGGCCCCTTTGGCGCTTGTGTGATTTTTGCTGAATTCTCCGAGAAGAATACCTTCCTGATTCATGGTATATGCGCGATGGTCGGAATTCATGATCACATCCGTCAATAATTCTTTTAATTTTTTCCGGTCAGTATACTCGCTGAATCCGATGGCTCTCATATATTTATGCAAAAAATCACCTTCTTTCTGTCTCTGTTTTTTTACGATTTACATCTTTCGTTTTCTACTTCTGACGCTTCTATCGTGAATTATTCACATTTTATGAAAATCTACAAACAGTTTTCCACATTTTTATTTATTTCTGGGGGAATACTTTCTCCTTGCCACCCATATAAGGACGCAGAGCCACAGGAATGTTCACACTGCCATCCTCATTTACATTGTTCTCCAGGAATGCAATCAGTCCTCTGGGAGAAGCCAGTACGGTATTGTTCAGTGTGTGTACCAGGTAGGTACCGTTTTCACCCTTGGTACGGATGCCCAGACGTCTTGCCTGTGCATCACCCAGAGTGGAACAGGAACCGACTTCGAAGTACTTCTTCTGTCTGGGGCTCCATGCCTCTACGTCACAGGATTTTACCTTCAGATCTGCCAGGTCACCACTACAGCACTCCAGAGTACGAACGGGTACATCCAGACTGCGGAAGAACTCTACGGTATAGGACCACATCTTGTTATACCAGTCCATGGAATCCTCAGGCTTACACAGTACTACCATTTCCTGTTTTTCGAACTGGTGTACGCGGTACACACCTCTCTCCTCGATTCCATGGGAACCTACTTCCTTACGGAAGCAAGGGGAATAAGAAGTCATGGTAATGGGCAGGCTCTTCTCTTCTACGATCTGACCCTTGAACTTACCGATCATGGAATGCTCGGAAGTACCGATCAGGTACAGATCCTCGCCTTCGATCTTATACATCATAGCTTCCATCTCTGCGAAGCTCATAACACCGTTTACAACGCTGCTGCGGATCATGAAAGGAGGAATGCAATAGGTGAATCCCTTATCGATCATGAAATCTCTTGCATAGCTGATCATTGCGGAATGGATTCTTGCAGCATCGCCCATCAGGTAATAGAAACCGTTACCACTGGTACGTCCTGCGCTCTCCTTGTCCAGACCGTTCAGACGATCCAGAATATCTGCATGATAAGGAACCTCAAAATCAGGAACTATGGGCTCACCAAACTTCTCGATCTCTACGTTCTGGCTGTCATCCTTACCGATAGGAACGGACTCATCAATAATGTTGGGGATGACCATCATGATCTTGGTGATCTTCTCCTGCAGTTCGGTCTCGGAAGCTTCCAGTTCTGCCAGACGCTTTGCACCGGCAGCTACTTCTGCCTTCTTGGCTTCTGCCTCTTCCTTCTTGCCCTGACCCATCAGTGCACCGATCTCTTTGGAGATACGGTTTCTGGAAGCACGCAGATCATCTGCCTCCTGCTTTGCCTTTCTGCTCTCGGTATCCAGTGCAATCACTTCATCTACCAGAGGGAGCTTTTCATCCTGGTATTTTTTTCGGATGTTCTCCTTGACTACCTCGGGATTTTCTCTTAAAAATTTAATGTCTATCATGACTTCCTCCATTCTGCTGACATATATGTATGCAGCATTATTCTAATCCTTTTTCAATATATACATTCAGAACCTTTACAAGATCCACGATTCTCTCTTCCTGTAATTTCCGTCCATCCTTATCGCGGATGATCCGGATTATGGGACGATCCTGGAAATCTTTATTCTGAGATACCACGATGGCTTCTTCTCCGTCGTTAGTCAGTACATGACTTCCGGCGGGATAGACTGCAGTAAAACTTAAAAACGCGTCTACTATTTTACCATTATATTTCACATTTTTAAAGCTTTTTAAATATTCTACTGCTTCATAGACTCTGCTACGTCTCTGGGCAATACCACAGATCATTTCATCAAAGGCATCACATACGGCTACAATCTGACAGGAAAGTGGAATCTCCGCTTCTTTGAGTCGAAGCGGAAATCCGGATCCGTCCAGTCTCTCATGGTGATACAGGATGATTTTTTTTACTTCATCTGAAATCCATTCCTCATCTTTTACAGAAGTATATCCATATACCGGATGTTTCTTATACTCTGCCAATGCTTCCGGATTCATATCTTCCATGGATTTCCCTTCATAATCCAAAGTCGTATATCGAAGTCCGATATCATGCAGCAGGCATCCTACACCGATATCATGAATTACCTGCTTATCCACATTCATCCGAAGCGCCGTCAGGATAGCGAGAGAACTCAGACTGATGGAATGTTCGTAAATATCAGCACTTCGTTCCTTAATATCAAATACTTTTTCTACAACTTCTTTTTCATCCAGAATATTGGTAATGATCTCATCCGCTGCCTGGGTCAGCCCCTGCAATTCTTTGTTATTCTGGTAAGTATGTCTCTCCAGAATACTTTTTACTTTACTTCTTATCGTTTTTTCTATATCGTTTTTAAGTATTACGATTTCATTGGCCTCGTCTTCTTTTACGTAGACCTCCAGAATACCCATTTCCTCGATTTTATCGATATACTCTTTTTTTAATACTGCGCCTTCCGGAAGAATGATCTGATAATCCCAAGTCATCAATGACTGTGCAAGAATTTCGTTTCCGGTCAGCTCGCTCAGTTTCATTCTCTTCATATATAAACCCCTTTACTTATTCTCCCATTGCCATGGCAAGTGCTTCTGCTTCTTCTGCCCCCAGATCAATAGCACACTGGCCAAGCTTGATTTCTTTTGTATAAGAATAACAGCCTTCGGAACTGTGTACAGAATTGATAATAAAACCATTATTATTCTCATCCAGCAGAGCCAGTGAAAAACTCAGCTGCCCACCCATCTGGTTGAATGCATCGTACTTCACCAATCCCATTTTCTGATAAGCGGATTCCATATTCTTATATAAAGTGCGGATATCTTTCTTATTTTTCTCTGTATTTGCTTTTAGGAATTTATTGTCTTCATACAGACCGGCGATATCCTTTTCCAGACTTGCTCCATCTTTACCGCTGAGGAATTTGTCCAGTCTCTTTTTTAATTTGCTTGTTTTTCTGATCTGAACGATCAACAGGATCAAAAAGATGATCAACAGTAAAATCACTGCACCCATTCCGACCAGAAGGTAGCCCAGGTCAAATTCCCCCAGACCGATCTGATTCAAAAAAGTACTACTCATATTATTAACCGTGCCTTTCTTTCGTGCATCTTCTTTTCTCTTATTTATTCAGTACATCCAACAGTCTGTCCAGATCTTCATGATTGTAAAATTCAATTTCAATCTTACCGGATCCTTCTCCCCTGGATGTCACAGTAACTTTTCTGCCAAGTTTCTGCTTCAATTTTTCTTCAATATCCTGATATATTACCTGCATGGTCTTGTCATCTGTCTTCTTGGGCTTTGCCGGTTTATGTAGATTCTTTACCAATTTTTCCACATCACGGACACTCAGCTTTTCATCAAAAATACGCTGGGCCAGATTGTACTGCTCTTCCGGATTCTCTACAGCCAGCAAAGCTCTTGCATGTCCGGTGCTGATCATTTCATCTACCACCATACGCTGTACATCTTCATTCAGTTTCAACAGACGAATGGAGTTGGTTACTGCAGCACGGCTCTTGGATACTCTCTCTGCCACTTCATCCTGTTTCAGGTGAAACTCTGTTAAAAGTCTCTTGTATGCCTGTGCTTCTTCAATAGGATTCAGATCTTCACGCTGAATATTCTCAATCAGGGAAATCTCTACAATTTCCTGTTCCGTATAATTACGAATGATAACAGGAACTTCCTTCAGACCTGCCAACTTGGCTGCACGCCATCTTCTCTCACCGGCAATAATCTCATAATAATCCTTACGATCCTGTACCAGAATCGGCTGCAACAGACCAAACTGTTTGATAGAATCCGCCAGTTCCTGTAATGCATCCTCATCGAAATTCTTACGAGGCTGTTCTCTGTTCGGCTCTACCTTTGTAATTTTCACAAGGGTCTGCGGTTCCTTTTCTTCCGTTGTTGCTTCGCTTTTTGCTTTGGCTACTGCTTCTTTCTTTGTCTTTGTTTCCCCTAATGCATTGGGTATCAGGGAATCCAGACCTTTTCCCAATCCTCTTGCTGCCATACCGTTTTCTCCTATACTCTTCTCTTCTATTTATTCTTTATAACTTCTTCTGCCAACTGCATGTATGCTTCTGCTCCGGCTGATTTAGGATCATACATATTGATAGGCATACCATAACTGGGTGCTTCCGCCAGTCTGATATTTCTGGGAATCAATGTATTATACACCTTTTGATTCAAATTTTGTTTAACATTTTCTACCACCTGCATAGACAGATTGGTACGGGAATCATACATAGTGAAAACAACACCGTCAATATTGAGATTGGGATTCAATCTTTCTTTTACCAGATTGATAGTATGGATCAACTGACTCAATCCTTCCAAAGCATAATACTCGCACTGAATGGGAACCAACACACTATCCGCTGTAGTCATGGAATTGATGGTCAGCATATTCAAAGAAGGAGGACAATCAATAATAATAAAATCATAATCATCCTTAACGTAATCCACTTCGTTCTTTAATATGAATTCCTTCTTATCTACACCAATCAGTTCGATCTCAGCCGCTGCAAGATTTACATTGGAAGGAACTACGGATACATTTTTAATAACATTTGAGATAATACAATCTCTGATGGAACACTCTCCCAGAATTAACTCATAAATGGTATCTTCCAGTTCATTTTTTTCAATTCCAAATCCACTGGTAGTATTTCCCTGAGGATCTGTGTCGATTACCAATACTTTCTTTCCTTTTGCAGCCAGAGATGCAGACAAATTAATGGACGTAGTTGTTTTACCTACGCCACCCTTCTGGTTCGCTATTGCAATAATTCTACCCATACTTATTTTTCACCATGTCCTTCTTAATGATTTAGCCGTGCAAACCTCTGGACTGTCTGTCCATATCCTCTACAACGATATCATAGATTTCACCGAGAGAAGCACAATACTCAAGAACCTTCCAGGGTTCATTGGTATGAAAATGAATTTTGATCAGTTCTTCATCTCCTACTGCTAACAGACAATCTCCCTTGAAATGCTCTGTGATATAGTCGTTGATCTCATCTTCATCCAGATCTGTTCCTTCAATTAATAATTGTGTATCATATTTGAATTCTAACATTATAAAATCCTCCATTCTGTGATACAAACCACTCTATAATAATAGCATGAGCATTTCTATGTTACAAGGTAAAAATGCTACAAAAAGTTGATACTTTATACTCATTTGTTCTGTTTTTTACTAGATGTTGTATTCTTATATCTATGTTTTTTCCAGTAAGCATCATGTTTCACACCAAATATGTAAAATGTTTCACATTTTTACCCACTATATCTTGGGTTGTAATGTTTCACGTGAAACATTATCTTGTGTAATTTTCTTGTACATGGATAGAATGTTTCACGTGAAACATTCTATCCATAAATATCTATATATAGTGATCAAACAAAAGATATTTGTGTATCTTGTTTTGTTACAATTCCTATGATAGGATAACTAAAAAGAATGTGAGGTACGCAAGCTATGGCTATTGATAAAGTAAAAGAATATTTTAAACACCTTCATATGGAAGATCACATTTTAGAATTTGATGTATCCAGTGCTACTGTAGAACTGGCTGCAGAAGCTCTCCACTGTGAAGAAAAAAGGATTGCAAAGACAATGTCTTTCTTGGTTGGAGAACAACCTATTCTAATTGTAACAGCCGGTGATACTAAAATTGATAATGCAAAATACAGACACTTCTTTGGTGCAAAAGCTAAAATGATACCGGGAGAGGAAGTAGAAGCAATCATCGGACATGCCATCGGTGGTGTATGTCCTTTTGCTATAAATGAAAATGTGAAAGTATATTTAGACGAATCATTAAAAAGATTTCAAACTGTATTTCCGGCTGCAGGAAGTTCTAATAGTGCGATTGAATTAACAATCCCTGAATTGGAGAAATATTCAAACTTCCTGCAGTGGGTAGATGTGTGTAAGGATTGGCAGGAATCTGCTAACTAATACAATTTAATAAGATTATTTTTAATAGCAAATACAGCTGCCTGTGTTCGATCAGATACATCAATTTTTTTAAAGATATTAGAAATATGATTTTTTACCGTTCTCTCACTGATATTCAGAGATGTTGCAATTTCCTTATTGAACATTCCATTAGCAACCTCAATAAGCACTTCCAACTCTCTTTTCGTCAGACTGTTGATTTTTTCTTTGTCAATATCTCTGGATACCAGTCGGTTGTTTAATGCCGGTACCAGACTGGGTTGAATATAAGTTTCTCCCTGCATAATACAATTAATGGCATTTTTCAGTTCTGCGGATTCTGCATCTTTCATGATATAACCATCTACGCCAATGTCCACAGCTTTCAAAAGATATTCAACTTCATTGTGTACCGTTAATACCAATACTTTAACAGAGATATTTTTCTTCTTAATTTCCTGTAGCACTTCTATTCCATTCATAACAGGCATATTAATATCCAGAAGCAGTATATCAGGATGAACAGAAAGTAACTGCTCCATACATTCTACACCATTATTAGCTTCGGCAACCACAGAAATTGTACCGTCAAATTCCAGTAATTGACGGATTCCTTCTCTCATAAGAACATGATCATCTGCTAACATAACTTTTATACTCATATATATCCTCACTTGCTTGTGTATGCTTATACTTTGTCCTAGCTGTTCTTTTTTAAAGCTGAATGTAAATCTAAGGGAATTTTAATATCTATCATAGTTCCCCGACCAATCGCAGAACTGACATGAATTGTACCGTTCAGCAGATTGACACCCTCATGGATCAATGCTAATCCAAAATGACTGTTTGCTTTATCTTCCACTTCTTCCATGGTAAATCCCTTACCATTATCTTGTATTAAAATTTCATATTTCTGCTCTGTTTTTTTACAATGAAATAATACCCTGGTAGCCTGTGAATGCTTTTTTATATTTAACAGACATTCCTGAACCACACGGTATAAGGTAATGCAAAAATAATCATCTGTTTCACATGAAACAGCATCGATTTCTACGTCCATTATATAATCTCTGTCAGCATTCAAAAAGTCCAATAATCTTTCAAAAGAAGCCTTCAATCCCAGATCATCAAATGTCATAGGACGCAGATTGAAGATAGTACTTCTGATATCTTCAATGACATTATGCAATCCTTTACTCACAAAATTCAATTCCATCTTCGCTCTGGCGGGATCCTTATCAATATATAAGGAAGCCAGTTCAATCATATGAACAAAATGGGCAATATTCTGCAATGAAGTATCATGAAGTTCGGAAACAATTCTTTTTCTCTCCGTCTCCAACATCTCTATCATTTTCTTACCATTTTCTGTATTGCAACTACACTCATTCTTTTGTACATTTTCATCAATGTTCATATATCACCTTATAGAACATATGTTCTTATTTTGAATATTCCATTATATTTATCATACAGGAATAATATTATTGTGTAAAACTCTTTTTATTTATAAAAATAAATCTTAACAAATTTTTACATGTATTCTCTTCGTTTTATGACAAAGGTTCTTTGGATGGCAATCCCGCTTTTCTGGGATATTTGGCAGGTGTGGATTTTTCCTTTGTAATAATAAACAGATTGCGATAAATATCCGAATCGGGAAGTGTAAATTCAACCTGTCCATCCATTTTTCCACCAAGTATCTTCACAGCATGCTGTGCGGCATTCATCTCTTCTGTTATTTTTTCAGATTTATAAGAGATAAATTTGCCGCCGACCTTTACAAAAGGAAGGCAATACTCTGACAATGTGGAAAGATTTGCTACTGCCCTGGATACACAAAGATCATATTTTTCTCTGCATTTTCCAGGCTTTGCAAAATCTTCCGCACGTCCGTGAATTGTCTCCACTCCGGTAAGTCCCAATGCAGCAATCACTTCATTTAAAAAGTTAATTCTCTTATTCAGAGAATCTAGCAGTGTCACCTGCAGATCCGGAAATGCAATTTTCAAAACAAGTCCCGGAAATCCAGCACCGGTTCCCACATCAATGACTGTTTTATTCTGCGTAACATCATAGGCTTTGCAGAGGGATATGCTGTCCACAAAATGTTTTTTCATAACTTCGTCGTATTCCGTAATTGCTGTAAGATTCATGACCTCATTCCATTCCACCAACATTTCATAATATTTCAAAAACTGTTGGATCTGTTCATCACTTAAAGTCACACCCAGCGCTTTACAGTCTTTTTCAAATTGTTCTGTATTATAATCTGCCATGTATTCCTCCGCAGTATTCTACTTTGTTGCTTTATAATGTTCCAGATATACCAGTAAAACAGAGATATCTGCAGGAGATACTCCTGAGATACGGGAAGCCTGTCCTACCGAAACAGGACGGAATTCCTTCAGCTTCTGTCTCGCTTCCAGACGAAGTGACGGAACTTCATCATAGTCCAATGTCTCTGGGATCATTTTTTTCTCCATCTTGCGATACTGTTCTACCTGACGCTTCTGTCTTATAATATATCCTTCATATTTAATTTCAATTTCCACCTGTTCCACAACAGCAGAAGGCAAAGGATGTCTCTCCTTATCAATCGGAGCCAATGCTGCATATCCCAGCTCCGGTCTGCAGATCAGTTCTGCCAGAGTTGCCGCCGTTTTCAGAATCGAACTTCCGCTCTCTTCCAGAAAATGCTGAATTTCCTTATTGGCCCCAACAGAAGTATTTTTCAAACGCTGAATTTCACGATCGATCAGCTCCTCTTTTTCCACCAATGCATCATATTCCTGCTGAGAGATCAATCCAATCTCGTATCCTTTCTTACGCAGACGCAGATCCGCATTATCCTGACGAAGTAACAGACGATACTCTGCTCTGGAAGTCATCATACGATAAGGTTCTCTGTTATCCTTGGTCACCAGATCATCAATCAAAACTCCGATATAACTTTCGGAACGATCCAATATCAAAGGATCTCTATGCAAAACAGACATAGCTGCATTAATACCGGCGATCAATCCTTGGGATGCAGCCTCTTCATATCCACTGCTTCCGTTGAACTGTCCGCCACTAAACAGACCATTGATATTCTTAAACTCCAGAGAAGGATTCAACTGTTTTGCATTGATACAATCATATTCGATGGCATAGGCATTTCTTACAATTTCACAATGTTCCAATCCCGGAACCGTACGATACATAGCTAACTGTACATCTTCCGGAAGAGAGGAAGACATTCCTCCAACGTACATTTCATTCGTGTGCAGACCTTCTGGCTCGATAAATACCTGATGTCTCTCTTTTTCGGCAAATTTAACGACCTTGTCCTCAATGGAAGGACAATATCTGGGACCGGTACCCTCAATAATACCGGCATAGATAGGAGAGCGATCCAGATTATTCCGAATGATCTCATGGGTATTCTCATTAGTATAAGTCAGCCAGCAGGAAGCCTGTTCCTTCTGTACCGATTCCGGATCCGTAGAGAAAGAAAAGGGTACAATCCTCTCATCACCGAGCTGCTCTTCCATCTTGGAAAAATCAAGAGAACGCTTGTCCATTCTGGCGGGAGTTCCTGTCTTAAAACGACGCATTTCGATTCCCATAGCTTTCAAAGAATCCGTCAGATGATTGGCTGCCTGTAGTCCGTTCGGCCCAGTGTAAGTAATGGATTCTCCGCACAGGCATCTGGCCCGCAGATAAGTTCCAGTACAGAGAACAACAGCCTTACATTCATAGATAGCACCGGTAAAAGTCTTTAAACCGGTAATCTTTTTCTTGTGATCTTCGGTCTCTTCCCAGAGAAGTTCACAGACCTCCGCCTGCTTGATCAGAAGATTTTCCTGATTTTCCAGCACTTTACGCATGGCTCTGGAATATTCCGCCTTGTCCGCCTGTGCCCGCAGGGAATGTACTGCCGGTCCCTTGGACACATTCAGCATTTTCGACTGAATAAAAGTCTTATCAATATTTTTACCCATCTCTCCACCCAGAGCATCCAATTCTCTGACCAGATGTCCCTTGGAAGATCCTCCTACATTAGGGTTACAGGGCATCAATGCAATACTGTCTACACTTACTGTAAAAATTACTGTCTTCAGACCCAGTCTGGCGCAGGCCAGAGCAGCTTCACATCCGGCATGACCGGCACCTACTACACACACATCTACTTGTTTCTTTAGTTCCATAGTATTTTTCCTTCTGGTTGTTACTTACCCATACAAAATTTAGAGAAAATCTCATTCACCACATCTTCATCCACTTCTTCTCCTATGATCTTACCCAGAGAAGCATAGGCACTGGTCAGGTCAATGGAATAAAAATCTTCCGGCATTCCATCCTCAATACTTTGTTCTACCAGCTGCAAACTGTTCAAAGCATCCTGCAGGGCCTCTTTATGTCTGAGATTTGTTACAACCAACTCATTGTTATGCCTTAATTTTCCTTCGAAGAACATATTGCGGATTGTTTCTTCCAATTCTTCCATTCCGGAATTTTCCGAAGAAAGATCAATAGTAGAAGTACGAAGAATCTGAATCTCTCCGGTATGCTCCAACACCTTTTCCAGAGTTTCTTTCAGACTTTCTTCTGTGATTTTATTCTCCAGATCCGATTTATTCAACAGAATAATTGCCTTTTTTCCTTCCAATAAGGGGATGATATTCTGATCATCCTCATCCAGAGTTTCTGAAGCATCTACCACATACAGAATCAGGTCTGCTTCCACGGCATATTTTTTGGCACGTTCTACACCGATCTTTTCTACTACATCCTGTGTCTCATGGATTCCCGCCGTATCGATCATATTCAGACTGATGCCATGCAGATTGATGGTCTCATGCAAGGCATCTCTGGTGGTTCCGGCAATCTCCGTGACAATGGCTCTGTCCTCTCCCAACAACATATTCAGCAGAGAAGATTTTCCGGCATTGGGCTTTCCAACAATAACTGTGGATATGCCTTCTTTCATTAGTCTGCCGTTATCTGCGGTTGCCAATAATTTTTGAATTTCTTTTTCGAAACCTGTGACTTTTTCAGCTAATTGTTCCGGATATCCTTCCAGGCTGATATGCTCCGGATCATCCAATGCCGATTCTATAAAAGCAATCTGATATAAAATATCTTCCCGCAGGCTGCGAATCTTGTCCGAAAGTCTTCCCTTCAACTGGCTGACCGAAGAAGAAAGCGCATATTCGTTCTGGGAATGGATCACGTCAATAACCGCTTCCGCCCGGGATAAATCAATTCTGCCGTTTAGAAAAGCTCTCTTGGTGAATTCACCCGGTTCTGCCAGTCTGGCACCGGCCTGCAGCACTGTCTCCAATACTTTCTGCATCACCAACACACCACCATGACAGTTGATTTCCACCGTGTCTTCCATCGTATAGCTTTTTGGTGCTTTCATTACAGAGGTCATAACCTCATCAATGATATTCTCATCTTTATCAACAATATATCCATAATGGATCGTATGACTCTGTACCTTTGTCAGAATCTTTTTCCCGGATGTGGAACGGAAAATACTATCTACTATATATATGGCATTTTCACCACTGATTCTTACAATTCCGATTCCGGAATCTGATAGAGCCGTGGCAATAGCTGCTATTGTTTCCTTTTCAAAATTTTCCATACTGTTACTAATGCCTTTCCATGAACTGCCAACATCTATTTTGCATCAAACACTCTTCCTGTAGGAACAAGCGTCGATTCGTCTCCCGCATAACCAGTCTGTACATACTCCACCATATGATCTTCTCCCAGATATTTATAGAGAAGATATCTGCGCTCTCTCTGATCACCTTCTTTGTATGCAAAGCAATCATCAGACGCTGTGCCATTCATTAATTTATAATAGGCCTCTACCAGATCCTCATACGAGATCGGTGCTCCGGATACTTGTAAATCATGACTTTCATTCAATCCCTTTACAAATAAAATAGGATGCTGTCTGCCGGTTTCGTTCTCGTTTTTCTGAGCTACTTTTACTGCTTCACCTTCTATGTTATATCCATGATCCGATAGTATGATAATGACAGAATTATCATAAACTCCTGCTTCTCTTAGTTTATTCAGATAAGCCATAGTAACAGTCATAGAAGATTCAATAGAAGTATAATAATCTGCATCATCTATTACGTTTACATCCTTATCAAAATAGAACGGAACATGTGCCCCCATTAAATGAATTAATTTAAATCTTTTTCCATCTACATAGGTTATATCATCTTCCTGTACATCCTTATAAAAATCATCATTTCTCCAGGAAAATAACTCTTCATCTTTGGAACTCATTTCCTGATTTTTGAGCATACTTACATTAAACCAGCAATACGGTTTTAATACATAAGGTGCGTATTTCATTCCCACCATTTTAATAATTCTGGTATTAAATAAAGAACGATCCCAAAGAGAAGATTTCGTATATGTTATATTATTAAAAGCACCATCCATGACGCCTTTTTCAAATTTATATTCGTCATCATAATTACTTAAAGTATAACCCTGCTCACGCAAATAATTAAAAAAAGGAGAACTCTTAAAAATTCGATTTCTATAATCTATAAAAGGTTCTTTATTTTCAAACCATTCTCCAGAAAGTATTAACGGTAAAGAATGCTCCGTGTATGCATACCCTGACATTGCGTTATTATAAAAAGTAAAATCAGTCATTGCATCTTCATATTCCGGATGTTCCTGCCACACTTGCCAGAAGCATTCTTCATCCACAGCATCTAATAAGAAAATAATAAAATTAGTATCTGTAGACATTTCAAACTGATCTACTTTTGTAAATCTTGCATATTCTTTTTTTTCAAAAATATTATTATTAATAGAAAGAACTGTAATCGTACTTACTAAAATCAATAATAAGAAAACACTTATATAAGAAACCGCCTTTTTTATCCTGTCATATTTTAAGACTATAAATAAAATCAGACAAACAATTGCTATGATCACCCACACAATAGTAGATTTTACAAACTGTGATTGATATAAACTCCAATTCACATCTGTTCCATCTAAAGGAGGTAAATTTTTAACCATATAGTTTCCCTGAATATAACAGGCTACAGTACCGGTAAAATAGCAATATAAAACAATTTTATAAGCAACATTTCCAAACAGATATACAACTAAAAAACCAACTATACTAAACAAAAGAAACAAAAAGAAATCCTTTATAATAAAAGGAAAAAGTAAATAAACATCATACCAAAATTCATCCACATTATTAATATAGAGTTCCAAAGGTGCATATATAAAAATCATAAAACAAAATGTCAGAGACAGAAAAAAAGCAGGCTTTAATTCTGCAAGCATCTTTCCATTATTCCATTTCTTCTGTAACCTACTTTTCATTCCTGTAAATCTCCTTAAAAATATAGACAAATTATACTCCAAAAAGCCAAGAGTTGTAAATAAAAGCCGGTACATAGAATAAATTCTAATACCGGCTTTTATCTTTTTCGTGCTTTCCTGTAATTATCTCTTCAGAGTAACTACAACTCTTCTAAAGGGCTCTTCTCCCTCACTATGAGTAGTAACATATTTATCATTCTGCAGTGCGGAATGAATAATTCTTCTCTCATAAGGATTCATAGGCTCCAGAGACACGCTTCTCTTGGTTCTCTTAACCTTATATGCAATGTTCTTGGCAAGATTCTCAAGAGTTTCTTTTCTGCGCTGACGATAATTCTCTGTGTCGACCTTTACATGAATGTACTCTTCAGACTCTTTATTGACTACCAGAGATACCAGATATTGTAAAGAATCCAGTGTCTGTCCTCTCTTACCGATCAGAACACCCATCTCGTTACCACTTAACTCGATGTCCATGCTCTTCTCTTCTTCGTTGTACTTAATATCAATGGCAACTTCCATGTTCATTGCCTGAAATACATCATTTAAAAATACTCTGGCAACTTCTTCTACAGAGCTTTTCTTTACTGCAGCCTTGATTACAGCGGGCTTTGCCCCGATTCCGAGGAATCCGGAAGAACCTTCTTCCACTACCTGATAATCCAACTTGTCACTGGTAACACCCAGCTTCTGACAAGCTTCCGTAATGGCATCACTGACTGTCTTTGCAGATACTTCGATCATGTCCATATTATTTACCTCCTCAATTAATCATAAGGAAAATTTATTTACGACTGTTCTTCTCGTTATAATCTCTTACCATATTTGCTTTTGCCATCATACTTCCGGGCTTAGCTTCTTTTACTTCGGAATAGCTGTCAGCGGATACTTCACTGTTATCCACATTAGAAGAAATATTAGCCTTTTTCTGAATGTTTTTAGTACTCATACTTGCATAAGCATTCAGCTTTTCCTGCTGTTCCTTCATCTTCTCCAGCTTCTTGGCACTCTTGGCTGAATTCTTCTTGATAATATCATCAAAATTCATCTTATCGATGTGCTTATTGATCACTACCTGCTGGATACTTCTGACAACACTACCTGCTACCCAGTAAAGACCCAGACCGGATGGTAATGTGAAGCAGAACCATGCAGACATCAGAGGCATGATCATGTTCATGGTCTTCATGGAAGAAGCCATTGCTGCAGCCTGATCATTACCATTAGAAGAAGTATCCTGCTGTGGCATCAGCTTTACGTTGATCCACTGTGTCAATGCAGACAAAACAGGAATAGCGATTGCTCCGATTACTAAAAGCCATGCTCCGTTAGCCCATGCTTCCTTCAACAGATAAGAAGGAGAGTTACCAATGTTCAGTCCCAGAAAGTTATTATATTCTTCCAGTTTGCTTACCGTATTGGTTACATCATTCGCAAGCGAAGGAAACTTCTCACTGATACTTGCAAAATCAGCGGTAGATGCTTTATTCAGACAGTCAATGATCGTATTCTGAACATATTCAGTATGTGTTCCTGCTACAAAACCTGCATTGGTAAACTGCTTGCTGTACATAGCGGAATTCGTCAGATTCTGAACCAGCTCTGTTGCACCTGCAGTATCGATAATATTGTCTACCAAAGGGAAGAAAGCTTCTTTTACTCTTCCAACATAAGCGGGAATTGCATAAATTACACGATACAGAGCAAACAGAATAGGCATCTGGATCAGCATATACAGACAGCTGCCTGTAGGAGATACTCCATACTTGGCATAAACTGCCTGAATTTCCTGATTTTGTGCCAGCTGTGCATCCTGATCCTTACGATTCTTGTATTTTGCCTGAATTGCCTGAATCTCGGGATTCATTTTAGCAGAAAGTTTGGAGAATTTCTGCTGTTTGATGGTAAGAGGCATCATCAACAGGTTCACAACAATTGTAAAAAGGATGATTGCGAGACCGATATTAGGAATACCGATCATGTTCAGAACTTCGAAGATTCCTTCCATTATCTTACCCAGCAGCCAGGCTACCTGTCCGATAATGAATGTGGAATTCTGTGTCAAAAGAATACCGTTCATTTATCCTCCTAATATTTGCCACCTTCTATCGGATATTCTCAAGGTACAGGATCATATCCTCCTTTAGAGAAAGGATTACATCGAAGAATTCTCCATGCAGCCAGAAGTCCTCCCTTGATCACACCATATTTTTCAATGGCTTCCAGACCATATTGAGAACAACTGGGAACATAAGGACACTTCGTACCTTTGTACGGTGAAATATATTTCTGATAGAACCTAATCATGGCTATAACTAATTTTTTCATATACAAATTTTATTTAATCCTGATAAAAATAGATTTTTATCAGATGATGAAGTTTTGCAAGATGCAGCAGCGCACTTTCCGCTTCTTCATATCCTATAGAAGCTGCGGCCGGTCTTGCAATGATTACCATATCCAAACCACTATTGAATACACTTTCATGTAATCTGTAACTTTCTCTGACCAGTCGGGTAATTCTATGTCTTACGACACTATTACCGACTTTTTTACTTACACTGATTCCGATTCTGTTCTTATCAAGGCCATTTTCCTTCACATACATGATAAAGTACTTGTTGGCATAAGATCTGCCATTCTTGTACACAAAACGGAACTGCTGATTATTTTTTAATGATTCCGAAAACTGCATGCACTCCTCCAACCGTGAAAGTTAAGAGAAAAAAAGGTCACATTGCTGTGACCTATGCGGATAATTTCTTTCTTCCTTTTGCACGTCTTGCTGCTAAAACTTTTCTTCCACCGGGAGTACTCATTCTGGCTCTGAAACCGTGAACCTTGGAATGGGAACGCTTTTTAGGCTGAAATGTCATCTTCATGGAAAGGCACCTCCTTCTCTAAACCTTCTTATATAAAAAGGTAAACATATTTTTCAACATTTGGGCGCATAAAAAATGCGCCTTCCTTTCGGAAAATAGCATATTGATTGTAATGTAAAAGCCCGTCAATGTCAAGCAAAATTCAATAAAAATGCTGAAAAATCAAGAGAAATAGGGCTTCCTGAAATTCATAAAATTTTTTAAATCGAGTTATCCACATAGATATACACCATATTTACCCACAAACGAGTTATCCACAGCATGTTGATTATTTGTGGATATTTATTTTTTTCAGATGGATATTCTGTGTAAATCCGGTGTAAAAGTGGACAATTTTACCGTAATTGTGGATATCTCGAAATTTGTCGGATTTATCCACATATGCACATCACTATCCACATCCCCTGTTAATATTCCCAGTTATGAACAACTTTATCAACAATATGTGGATAACTTTATCCATGACCTGTTCATAACTTACATTTGAATTATTTTTAATTCTATTATACAATGAAATGGAGTTTCGCACAGTGGGACTCTTAGCGGGAGGAAATTAATGGACGCAATCAAAGAAAACTGGACAACTGTCAAAGAAGCTGTCAGAAGAGAATACAGTCTTTCTGACATTTCTTATCATACATGGGTGGAGCCTTTGGAGTTTCATAATGTAGTGAATGATGTAGTAAGCATTATCATTCCTTCGGACCAGGCCCATGCCCTAAATTACATTTCATCAAAATATAAGAGCTTTTTTCAGGTAACTATTACCGAAATGTTCGATCATCCTTATGATATCAACTTTATCCTGGAGAAGGATGTCAAGGCAGAAGAACCTGCTGAAAATGAAATGGCTGTTCCTAATCAGATCTATGGTATTAATTATGAAGATGCCCATCTGAACCCTAAGTACAAATTCGATACCTTTGTCGTGGGAAGTAATAACAAATTTGCTCATTCCGCATCCCTTGCGGTAGCGGAATCTCCGGGAGAAGTCTACAATCCTCTCTATTTATATGGAGGTCCCGGTCTGGGCAAGACTCACCTGATGCATTCCATCGGACATTTTATTTTAGAACAGGATCCGGACAAAAAGGTTCTCTACGTTACCAGTGAGGAATTCACAAACGAAGTAATCGAATCCATTCGTAGTGGTAATGCGGCTTCCATGACCAAGCTGCGTGAGAAATACCGTAACGTGGATGTTCTCATGGTCGATGACGTACAATTTATTATAGGTAAGGAAAGTACCCAGGAGGAATTCTTCCATACTTTCAATGCCTTGCATGCTGCCCATAAACAGATCATTCTGTCTTCCGATAAACCGCCCAAGGAAATGGAAACTCTGGATGAAAGATTCCGTTCCCGTTTCGAATGGGGCCTGATTGCTGATATCCAGCCGCCCGATTATGAGACCCGAATGGCAATTTTACGGAAAAATGCAGAGACCTACGATCGTCAGATTGATGAAGAGATCATCAAATACATTGCCACAAATATTAAATCCAATATTCGTGAACTGGAAGGCGCGTTTAACAAGATCATTGCTTTTGCAAAATTAAATAAGGTAGATCTGACACTCTCTCTGGCCGAAGAAGCCCTGAAGGATGTCATCTACCCCAACAAGCCAAAGGAGATCACTCCTACTCTCATTATTAATGTAGTGGCAGAGCATTTTGGCGTAAAGCCGGAAGATATTACTTCCAAGAAGAGAAATTCCGAGTTCGTACAGCCCCGTCAGGTCGTAATGTACCTGTGCAGAGAGCTGACGGATACCTCCTTCACTAATATAGGAAAGCTTTTGGGCAAAAAAGACCATACAACGATCATTCACGGCGTAAATAAAGTGTCTGCGGAGATCCAGACGAACGAAGAACTTCGTAATAAAATCGATATTATCACAAAGAAGATAAATCCTTCTTAGAAGATATCTGTTAATAATTTTTCTTATTCTGAGGACAAGTTGTGTATATCTTTGGAATAAACGGTGTTCACCTGTTGATAACTTGTTTTAAGGTTCCGGAACAGAATCTGGACGGTGTGAATAATCTGAGAGTTATTCTTAGGTTATTCTGCCAAATCCACTAAGATTTCCATTCCATTTTGCCTTGAAAAATAGTATAATAAGACTGGTTATGCACATATCAACACCCCTTATTAAGGTGACTACGAAATTCTTTTAATATTTTTATACAACGCGTATCTGCGCGTACGCAAATCAACCAGAAAGGAAGTTATGCACACATGAAATTAGTCTGTTCGAAAGCCAATCTTTTAAATGGCGTACAAACTGTATCAAAAGCTGTTCCCAGTAAGACTACCATGTCTATTCTGGAATGTATTTTAGTAGATGCTACCAATGGAGAGATCAAGTTAACTGCCAACGATATGGAACTTGGTATCGAGACTACCATAGAAGGACAGATCGTAGAAAAGGGTATCATTGCTCTGGATGCAAAAATGTTCCTGGAAATCGTACGTAAACTTCCTGACAGTGACATTACCATTGAGACTGATGCTTCCTTCAAGGTAGTTATTACCTGTGAAAAAGCAAAATTCACGATCATCGGTAAATCTGGTGAAGATTTCTCTTATTTACCGGCAGTAGAAAAAGATGACAGTATTGTCATGAGTCAGTTTACACTGAAAGAGGTTGTAAGACAGACCATCTTCTCTATCTCTGACAATGATAATAATAAGCTGATGACAGGTGAACTTTTTGATATTAACGGAGAAGAGTTCAAGATCGTGTCCCTGGACGGACACCGTATCTCCATTCGTAAGATCCAGCTGAAGAACAGCTATTCTCCAAAAAAGGTAGTTGTTCCCGGAAAGACTCTGAACGAGGTAAGTAAGATTTTACCCGGAGATGCAGACAGTGATGTAACGATTTCCTTTACAGAAAAACATATTGTATTTGAATTTGATAAGACCGTTGTAGTATCCCGTCTGATCGAGGGAGAATATTTTAAGATCGACCAGATGCTTTCCAGCGATTATGAGACCAAAGTAAGAGTCAACAAGAGAGAGTTCTTAAACTGTATCGACCGTGCTACTCTTCTGGTAAAGGAGGGCGATAAGAAACCTATTATCGTAAATATCACAGACAGTGGAATGGAACTTAAAATCAATTCCGCTCTGGGAAGCATGAACGAAGAAATAGATATTCAGAAACAGGGTAAGGATCTGATGATTGGATTCAACCCCAAGTTCCTGATCGATGCTCTCCGTGTCATCGATGATGAGGAAGTGGATCTGTATATGGTAAATCCCAAGGCACCCTGTTTTATCAAGAATGCAGAGGAAAGCTATATTTACCTGATCCTTCCCGTGAACTTTACAACAGTTGCTTAAACTTAAGAACAGAGGTTAAATCAATGCATACGATCCGTTTAAAGGATGATTATATTAAGCTTGGTCAGGCATTAAAGGCAGCCGGTGTGGTAGAATCCGGCGTGGATGCCAAGTTCGCCGTACAGGATGGCCTGGTAGAGGTGAACGGACAGACGGAATTACAGCGTGGCAAAAAGCTGGTATCCGGAGATAAAGTGGAATATGATGGCGAGACCATCGTGATAGAATAAGCAGGTTACTATGATCATCAAATCAATCGAATTGGCAGATTACAGGAATTATGATTCTCTTGTCCTGCAGTTTGACCGGGGGACAAATATCCTCTACGGAGACAATGCGCAGGGCAAGACCAATATTCTGGAAGCAATCTATGTAGCTGCCACCACAAAATCGCATAAGGGAAGCAAGGACAGAGAAATCGTTAATTTCGACAAGGAAGAGGCACATATCAGAACTTATCTCGAGAAAGACGGTAAAGAAATCCGTGTGGATATGCATCTGAGAAAGTCCAAATCCAAAGGAATTGCCATAGATGGCCAGAAGATCAAGAAAGCAGCGGATCTTCTTGGGCTTTGTAATGTTGTGTTTTTTTCTCCGGAAGACTTGGGAATCATTAAAAATGGTCCCTCTGAGCGGAGAAGATTTGTAGATATGGAACTGTGCCAGCTGGACAATTTCTATCTCTACAATCTCAATCATTACAACAAAATTGTCAATCAGCGTAACAAGCTTCTCAAAGATATGTATATGAATCCGGATCTGAAGGAAACTCTGACTATCTGGGATATGCAGCTGGTATCTTACGGAAGTAAGATCATAGAGAGAAGAAAGCTGTTCGTGGAACAGCTCAATGAGATCATTTATGAGATTCATAAAAAATTATCCGGTGGGCGGGAAGAAATCCGTATCCAGTATGAGCCGGATGTGGAACTGGATGAATTTGAAAGTAAGCTGAGAAACAGTCAGGACCGGGATATGCGGGCAAAGATGACATCTGTGGGACCCCACAGAGATGATTTTTCTTTTCTGGTAGGGGACGTGGATATCCGTAAGTTCGGATCCCAGGGGCAACAGCGTACTGCTGCTCTCTCTCTGAAATTATCTGAGATCGAGCTGGTAAAAAGGATTACGAAAGATACGCCGGTATTATTACTTGACGATGTATTGTCTGAACTGGACAGTAACCGGCAAAACTATCTGTTGAACAGTATCGGGGATATTCAGACCATCATTACCTGTACCGGTCTGGAGGAATTTGTAAATAACCGGTTTGAAATCAACCGGGTATTCAAAGTATCCGCCGGAACTGTCACCTGTGTAAATGAAAATATGGGACTGAAATCCGAACCGGAAGAAACTCCGGCAGATGAGTATAATTTTGGCAGCCTGTAGGGCAGAATGTGAGGAATCATGAGCGAAGAAAATATGAACAATACCGCGGTAGAACATGAATATGGCGCGGATCAGATTCAGATATTGGAAGGTCTGGAAGCTGTAAGAAAGCGTCCGGGAATGTATATTGGTACCACATCCAGCAGAGGACTGCATCATCTGGTATATGAGATCGTAGACAATGCGGTGGATGAAGCACTGGCAGGATTCTGTGATACCATTGATGTAACCATCAATGAAGACAATTCCATCACCGTTATTGATAACGGACGAGGAATTCCGGTAGGCATCAATCACAAAGCAGGTATCCCTGCAGTAGAAGTCGTATTTACGATTCTGCATGCCGGCGGTAAGTTTGGCGGTGGGGGATACAAGGTATCCGGTGGTCTGCACGGTGTAGGTGCCTCTGTTGTAAATGCCCTCTCCAACTGGCTGGAAGTAGAAATTTGCCAGGGTGGCAAGGTATATAAGCAGCGTTATGAGAGAGGTCATGTATGCTATGCTCTGAAAGAAATCGGCACCTGCCCTATGGAAAAGACCGGAACGAAAGTTACTTTCCTGCCAGATGATACGATTTTTACTGAGACAACGGTATATGATTTTGATGTATTGAAGAGAAGACTCAGAGAGATGGCATTCCTGACCAAGGGGCTGCGCATCATTTTAAGAGATAATCGTACGGAAGAGGAAACTTCTCTGGAAGGTGGTTCTGTCGTTGACAGTGCAGCTGCGGAAGCTATGTCTACAGAGCACGAAAAGAAGCAGATCAGTGAACTGTTACAGAGGGCACAGGAAGATGCCATGGAAGCAGGAGCATCCACAGAAGCAGTGACTTCCGAAGAAACTTCAACTTCTGTGGATACAGCAAATGACTCTGAAGCATTTGCAGATGCTTTTGCTACGTCCGAGGAATCCACCAAAGCTCATACCGGCGGCAAGATCGGTAAGATACATACCATTACTCTGGAAAATGGTAAGAAGCAGAAAGTCGTTGAGTTCTACTATGAAGGTGGTATCAAGGAATTTGTTGCTTACCTGAACAAAAGTAAGGAGCCTTTATACGAAAACATTCTGTATTTTGAGGGTGAGAAGAATAATGTGTACGTGGAAGTATCCTTCCAGCACAATGATTCTTATAATGAGAGCGTATTCAGCTTTGTAAATAACATCAATACTCCCGAGGGAGGTACTCATTTACAGGGCTTCCGTAATGCTATTACGAAGACATTTAACGATTACGCAAGAAGAGCAAAGCTGTTAAAAGACAGTGAGCCGAATCTGTCCGGTGAAGATATCCGTGAGGGCCTGACTGCCATTGTCAGTGTCAAGATCGAGGATCCTCAGTTCGAAGGACAGACCAAGCAGAAACTGGGTAACAGTGAGGCAAGAGGCGCTGTTGACAATATTGTCAGTGAGCAGCTGACTTATTTCTTAGAGCAGAATCCGCAGATTGCAAAGTCCATCTGTGAGAAGTCGATTCTGGCACAGCGTGCCAGAGAGGCAGCCAGAAAGGCAAGAGACCTCACCAGGAGAAAGACCGCTCTGGATACCATGGCTCTGCCCGGTAAGCTGGCAGACTGTTCCGATAAGGATCCAAAGAACTGCGAGATTTACATCGTAGAGGGAGACTCCGCAGGAGGAAGTGCGAAGACAGCACGTTCCCGTGCAACACAGGCTATCCTGCCCCTGCGTGGTAAGATACTGAATGTAGAAAAGGCAAGACTGGATAAGATTTATGCCAATGCTGAGATCAAGGCAATGATCACTGCTTTTGGTACCGGAATCCATGAGGATTTTGATATTTCCAAGCTTCGTTACAACAAGATCATTCTGATGACCGATGCCGATGTAGACGGTGCGCATATCAGTACTCTTCTGCTGACTTTCATCTATCGGTTTATGCCGGAGCTGATCAAGCAGGGACATGTATTCCTGGCGAAGCCGCCTCTGTATAAGCTGGAGAAGAACAAGAAGGTATGGTATGCCTACAGTGATGAAGAACTGGACAGCATTCTCTCTGAAGTAGGTCGTGACCAGAACAACAAGATCCAGCGTTACAAAGGTCTGGGTGAGATGGATGCGGAACAGCTCTGGGAGACCACCATGGATCCGGAGAGACGTATTCTGCTCAGAGTCAACTACGATGAAGAGACTGAATCCGAACTGGATCTGACCTTTACCACACTGATGGGTGACAAGGTAGAACCCAGAAGAGAATTCATCGAAGAAAATGCTCAGTTTGTTAAGAATCTGGACATCTAATAACTATTCAGAGCCGTTATCAGGCTCTGAATAGTTACGATATTTAATAATAGAGAGTCGTATTTTACGACAGATTGTGAGGAAACATGAACGACGATATTTTTGATAAGCCTTCGGAGGCTGAGATTGATAAAATCCATGAAGTCGATCTGAAAGAAAAAATGGAAACTTTCTATATCGACTATGCCATGAGTGTTATCGCATCCCGTGCGCTTCCGGATGTGAGGGATGGTCTGAAGCCGGTACAGAGACGTGTACTCTATTCCATGATCGAACTGAACAATGGTCCCGACAAGCCGCATCGTAAGAGTGCCCGTATTGTCGGTGATACCATGGGTAAATATCATCCTCATGGTGACAGCTCCATCTACGGTGCATTGGTTAATATGGCACAGGACTGGTCTACGCGTTATCCTCTCGTAGACGGTCACGGTAACTTCGGCTCCATGGATGGTGACGGTGCCGCAGCAATGCGTTATACCGAGGCAAGACTTTCCAAGATTTCCATGGAATTATTGGCAGATATCGGTAAGAATACCGTAGATTTCGTACCGAACTTTGATGATACCGAAAAAGAGCCTGTAGTATTGCCCAGTCGTTATCCGAATCTGCTGGTCAACGGTACTACCGGTATTGCCGTAGGTATGGCTACTAATATTCCGCCTCACAATCTCCGTGAAGTGGTAAAGGCTGTCGTAAAAATTATTGATAATCGTGTGGAAGAAGACAGAGATACAACGATCGATGAGATTCTTCCCATTGTGAAGGCTCCTGATTTTCCTACCGGAGGATTGATCCTGGGTACCAGAGGTTGTGAAGAAGCCTATCGTACCGGCCGCGGTAAGATCAGAGTCCGTGCGGTGACCAATATAGAGACACTTCCAAACGGCAAGAGTCAGATCATTGCTACTGAGCTGCCTTACATGGTCAACAAGGCCAATCTGATCATCAAGATTGCCGAGCTGGTAAAATTAAAGAAAATCGATGGTATCACAGATATCCGTGATGAATCCAACCGTGAAGGTGTCCGTGTAGTCATTGAGCTTCGTAAGGATGCCAATGCCAATGTTATCCTGAATCAGCTGTACAAGCATACACAGCTTCAGGATACTTTTGGTGTGATCATGCTGGCGCTGATCAACAATCAGCCTAAGGTCATGAATCTGCTGGATATGCTGACTTATTACCTGAAACATCAGGAGGATGTGGTTACCAGAAGAACCAAATATGATCTGAACAAGGCTGAGGAAAGAGATCATATTTTACAGGGATTGTTAAAGGCTCTGGACTTCATTGACGAAGTTATTACTATTATCCGTGGCAGTCAGAATGCCCAGATTGCAAAAGAACGTTTGATGGAGAGATTTGAACTTTCTGATGTACAGGCACAGGCTATTGTGGATATGCGTCTGCGTGCTCTGACAGGTCTGGAAAGAGAGAAGCTGGAAAACGAGCATCAGGATCTGGTAGCAAAAATTGCGGAGTTGAAGGCTATTTTGGCAGATGAAAAGCTGTTATTAGGTGTTATTAAGACAGAAATGAGTGCTATCGCTGAGAAATACGGCGATGAAAGACGCAGTAAGATTGGTTATGACGAACTGGATATCTCCATGGAGGATCTGATTCCGAGGGAAAATACTATTATTGCCATGACCAGTCTCGGTTATATCAAGCGTATGACCGTAGATAATTTCAAGGCACAGAACCGCGGTGGTCGTGGAATCAAGGGAATGCAGACCATCGATGAAGATTATATTGAAGATCTGCTGATGACGACGACTCATCATTATCTGAACTTCTTCACCAATATGGGAAGAGTATACAGATTAAAAGCATATGAGATCCCGGAGGCAGGCCGTACCGCAAGAGGTACTGCTATCGTGAACCTCTTGCAGCTGACACCCGGTGAAAAGATCACCGCTATGATTCCTATTCATGAATACAGTGATGATAAGAATCTGTTCATGGTAACTAAGACCGGTATTGTGAAGAAGACCCCTCTGATGGAGTTCTCCAATGTCAGAAAGAACGGACTGACAGCGATTAACTTACGAGAAGAGGATGAGCTGATCGAGGTGAAAATCACTGACTGCAGCAGTGAAATCTTCCTGGTAACCAAACAGGGTATGTGCATCCGCTTCCAGGAGACGGATGTCCGGGCTACGGGCAGAGCTTCCATGGGTGTCATCGGTATGAACTTATCTCCCGGGGATGAGATCATCGGTATGCAGTTACAGACCCAGGGCAGCGATCTGCTGATCGTATCCGAGAACGGTATGGGCAAACGTACCAATATGGATGAATTTACCGTACAGAAACGTGGCGGTAAGGGTGTAAAATGCTACAAGATCGTAGAAAAGACCGGTGATGTGGTAGGTGCCAAGGCTGTAAATGATGATAACGAGATCATGATGATCACTACCGAAGGAATTATTATTCAGCTGCGTGTGCAGGATATCTCCACTTTGAGCAGAATTACATCAGGTGTAAAGCTGATCAATCTGGATGAGGGTGTTAAGGTTGCACAGATTGCCAAGGTACGTGAGAAGCTTTCCAACGGAGACCATGAATTCGACAATCTTGAGGAAGCCATGGAAGAAGTAGCACAGGAAGCTGTTTCTGAGGATGAGGAAGAAGCAGAAGAAAATCTGATTTTCCCTACCGAGGATTCTGAAGATGATGAATAAATAAGAGTTAATGATTAAGTTGAGCACTTTTCATATTGCAGAAAAAGATATATATGTGATATAACAAAAGTGCTCAATTTAGTGAGACACAGATAAAAGCAAGCGGCTGCGAAGCAGATATTTGTTTTTATAGGCTCACAAGTGAACGAATATCCCGCAAAGCAGGATGTAAAATGCAATAGCACGAATTCGTGAAGTTATAATGTAATAACTTAAATGAAAAAGAGGGGTATGAAAAATGGAATCTTATAGTATTTTCAGAGATTTGGCAATTATTATTGTATTTGCCAAGGTGTTTGGTATCATTGCGAGAAAATGTAAGGCACCACAGGTGGTAGGTGAAATCATTGCCGGTCTGTTGATCGGACCCAGTGTACTGGGACTGGTACAACAATCGGATTTTCTGATCCAGATGGCAGAAATCGGTGTTATTCTTCTGATGTTCTCCGCCGGACTGGAGACGAATCTGAAGGATCTGATGAAGACGGGATTTGTGGCATTTCTGATCGCATGCATGGGTGTATTTGTTCCTTTGGTAGGAGGAACATTGTTGTACATGGGATTTTACGGAGTGGCACCCTGGGGCTCTGAGAAATTCTATGAAGCTGTATTTATCGGTGTCATTATGACGGCTACCAGTGTAAGTATTACTGTGCAGTCTCTGAAAGAACTGGGAAAACTGAAAGGTAAAGTCGGCACAACAATCATGAGTGCCGCTATTATCGATGATGTCATTGGTATTATTGTACTTACTTTTGTCATCGGATTTAAAAATCCGGATTCCAATCCAGGAAGTGTAGTAATTTCTACTCTTCTGTTCTTCCTGTTTGCAATTGGTGTCGGATTTGTATTGTTCAAGGTATTCCAGTATCTGGATAACAAATATCCGCATACAAGACGTATTCCTATTTTAGGTCTGGCGCTCTGTTTTATTTTTGCTTATGTAGCGGAAGTATTCTTCGGTATTGCGGATATTACAGGTGCTTACGTGGCAGGTATTATCCTGTGTTCTATTCAGGATTCGGAATACATAGCCGAGAAGATGGATATCAATTCTTATATGATCTTCGGACCGATCTTTTTTGCAAGTATCGGACTTAAGACCAGCTTTGACCATTTGAACGGAGAATTTGTACTGTTCTCTATCGGATTTGTTATTGTTGCTCTGCTGTGCAAGATCATCGGTTGCGGTCTAATGGCGAGAATCTGCAGATTCAAAGGACCGGATGCCTTGAAAATCGGTGTCGGTATGATGACCAGAGGCGAGGTTGCCCTGATCGTAGCACAGAAGGGATTGTCTGTGGGAATGATCGGTGCGGAATACTTTACAGCAGTCATTCTGCTGATCATTGTATCCAGTATCTCCACTCCTATCCTGCTTAAGATTCTGTATACGAAGCATGCCGAGATTGATTAAAAAATATGGATCATATGGATCAGAAGCGTTTTGAAGAAGCTAAGAGAAAAATAATAGGCGTGGACCGTCAGAGACTGGGAATCGGAACTCTCTCAGAGAAGACGGTTCATGCTATTTTTAAGGACTATTATGAGCCGGACGAGGATCATCAGGAGATTCCCATAGAGAATTATGTAGCGGATATTTATAGGGATGGAGAGATCATAGAGATTCAGACGAGACAGTTTAACCGGATGCGGGGAAAATTGCAGACCTTTCTTCCTTTATATCCTGTGACTATTGTCTATCCGATCCCTTATGAAAAATGGCTGATCTGGATCGATGAAGACAGCGGAGAACTGAGTAAAAAACGGAAATCACCGAAAAAAGGCTGCACCTATCAGGCTTTTAAGGAACTATATAAGATCAAAATGTTCCTGAAGGATCCGAATATCCGATTTAAGTTCGTATTGGTGAATATGGAGGAATACCGGCTGTTGAACGGCTGGAGCCATGATAAGAAAAAGGGCTCCACACGGTATGACAGGATTCCTACGGATCTGATCGAAGAGGTGGAAATCAGACAACCGGAGGATTATCTGCAATTTGTGCCCTATGAGCTGGAAGAACCTTTTCACAGTAAAGATTTTGCAAAAGCCGCCCACATCCCTCTCTCACTGGCTCAGACCGTATTGAATATTCTGTTGGAAATGGGAACGGTGGAACGAATCGGAAAACAGGGAAACAGTTATTTATATCGTGTCATGGATATATAGATATATAGATGAAAAAAGAGGATTAAGTCGTATGGCTTAATCCTCTTCGTCTTCCTGATGGGATTTCGGCAGGGAGAAAATAAATTCACTTCCCACGCCGGGAGTACTGATCACATTGATATGCTCATTGTGAGCATTGATAATTTCTTTTACAATGGAAAGACCCAGCCCGGTTCCTTTTTTATCCTTGCCTCGGGATAGGTCGGACTTATAAAATCTGTCCCAGATCAGCTTCAGATCTTCTTTCGGGATACCAATTCCTGTGTCTTTTACGGAGACAAACAATTTATTTTTCTTCTCCGAGGTCTCAATGTGGATCACAGAATCATGGTGGCTGAACTTAATGGCATTGTCCATGAGATTATAGAGTACCTGCTGGATTTTGCCCATATCTGCATGGACATACATTTCATTGCCGGTCAGGATCATCTCAATAGCAATAGATTTGTTATGACAGGTGCCTTCAAAGGTGCTTGCAGTATTACGGATCACTTGATTGATATCAAAATCTGTTTTATCTAAGAGCATTCCTTTGGTGTTCAGATTATTCAGAGTCAGCAGGCTGTTGGTCAGCTTCGTCAGTCGTTCTGTTTCATTCAATACGATAGTAATGTATTTTTCGTGCATTTCCGGTGGAATCGTGCCATCCAGCATGGCTTCCAGATATCCTCTTATAGAGGTCAGAGGGGAACGGAAATCGTGTGATACATTGGCTACAAACTTTTTCTGATCATCCTCGGAACGGGCAATTTCGCTTGCCATATAATTCAGACAGGAAGCCAGATAACCGATTTCATCCTCACTATCCACCTGAAATTCATAATGCATATTACCGGCAGCATACTGCTCTGTGGCATGAGTGATCTTCCTCAGAGGAATATATACGATCTCAGTGAAAAAGATCAGAATGATCAGGGATAGCAGGAACAGGATTGCCAGGGTGATATAGGAAATATTCAGCAGGCTGTTACAGGATTTCTGAATATCATTCATATCGGTATGGATGACTACATAGCCTTTTACCTTGTAGTTGGAGGTAATGGGAGCAAATACAGTAAGTACATCCGAATCAAAATTACCGAAGAAATCACCAACAATGTAATAAGAGCCGCTGGTTACGGTCGAATCAAAATTCTCGATGACTACCACATTCTCCACATCTAAGGGACTATTGGTATCCAGTACCAGTCGTCCGGAGGGATTGATGATGCGAATCTCGGAATTCAGGTAGACCGCCAGGGAGTCCAGCTGCATTTTAACAGTCTCCAATGTTGTTTCACTGGTGTACAATCCGCCGGCATAGGTTCCGGCGATCAGGGTTGCTTCGGAATAGAGACTTTCTGCCTTTTCCCGGATCAGGTGTTCTTTGGTCATATTGGGAACAAAAGTTGTAACAATGATGAAACCAAATACACCAAAAATAAAATATGCAAGTATAAATTTTAGATAAAGTGTTTTTTTCATAACAAATCCTGCTTTTGGTATGACTTAATTACGTACTTCGAATTTATAGCCGATGCCCCAGATGGTGCTGATCTTCCAGTTGGCATGATCCTTGATCTTCTCACGGAGACGTTTGATGTGCACATCCACGGTACGGGTATCACCGATATATTCATAGCCCCAGATCTGATCCAGGAGCTGTTCTCTGGTGAATACATGGTTCGGTGAGGATGCTAAAAAGTAGAGAAGTTCCAGTTCCTTCGGCGGCATTTCCACAGTATGTCCCATATAAATGACGGAATAATTGGTCAGATTAATGGTCAGATCCGCATATTCCACACACTTGTCGTTGGGATTTTCTGTGGGGGCATTGGAGGACTTATAACGTCTGAGGACTGCTTTGGCACGTGCCACCAGTTCCTTGGAGTCAAAAGGTTTTTCCATATAATCATCCGCACCCAGCTCCAGTCCCAATACTTTGTCGAAGACTTCACCTTTTGCGGAGAGCATGATGATGGGAACGGAGTATTGTGCCCTGACCTCTCTGCACACCTGATAACCATCAATGCCGGGAAGCATCAGATCCAACAGAATCAGATTCGGAGCAAAGGTCTCCATAGCCGGCATCACGGATTCTCCGTCATTGACGATCATGGTATCAAAACATTCCTTCGTCAGATATAGGGAGATCAGTTCCGCAATATTATTATCATCATCTACAATGAGAATTTTCTGTTTACTTACCATGTAGTATAGACCTCCTGTCAGTTATTATTTAAAAGTAACAATGGTTACGCCGGCATCGCCTTCACCGTATTCACCCAACCGGTATTCTTTGACGTATTTCAGACGTTTTAAGTGAGACTGTACGGCACTGCGCAGGGCACCGGTGCCTTTTCCGTGCACGACTCTCACACTGGGGAGATGAGCCAGATAAGCGTCATCCAGGTATTTATCCAGTTTTGCAATGGCTTCATCTACCGTACATCCCAAAAGGTTGATCTCGGAGGACACGGAGAAGGACTTGGACATTTTCAACTTGCCGGTGTTGGTACGCTGCAGGGCAGGTGCTGTAATGGTCTCTTCTTTTACCGGTACGAGATCGTTAATATTCGTCTGCATTCTCATAATTCCACATTGTACGAAGAGGTTGCCCCTGGCATCCGGCAGTGTATTCACAATTCCTTTCAGATTCATGGAAATGATCTTTACGGAATCTCCTTTTTTCAGTTTCTTGGGATCCACGGTCTTCTGGTTGGCCGGCTTCTTTTGGTTATTACCAAGAGCCAATTTTCCGTTCTTTTCGTTGATCTTGTCACGGACCTTCTGTCTCTTTTTCTCTAGTTCCTTGATGTCGGCGGAAGCACCTGCTTTATTGAAATCACGGATGGTTTCGTCGGCTACATCCTTTGCTTCCTGAAGGATGGCTCTTGCTTTTTCATTGGCATCCCGCAGAATCTTATCCTTTGCCTGATCGATTTTTTCGTTTTTCTTCTGTAACTGTTCCTGTAACGTGCGGATCCGTTCCTTATATTCTGCAATCTCCTGCTGTTCTTTTTCAATGGTTACGCGGCTCTGTTCCAGATCTGCGATGACGTCTTCAAAGCTTTCGTCTTCTTTGCTGATCTGTTCTTTTGCAGCATGGATGATCTCGTCGGACAGTCCCAGCTTGGAAGAAATGGCGAAAGCATTACTTTTACCGGGAATACCGATGAGCAGACGGTAAGTAGGGCGAAGAGTCTCCATATCAAATTCGCAGCAGGCATTTTCCACGAAGTTCGTAGAAAGTGCGTAGATCTTCAACTCACTGTAATGGGTGGTGGCCATGGTACGGATGCCGCGGTCATGCAGGTAATTCAGAATTGCAATGGCCAGTGCAGCACCTTCCGTAGGATCTGTTCCGGCTCCCAATTCATCGAATAAGCACAGGGAATCCGCATCTGCGTGCTGCAAAATGTGGACAACTCTGGTCATATGAGAAGAAAATGTGGACAAACTCTGCTCAATACTCTGCTCATCCCCTATATCTGCATAAACTTCCGAGAAAATGGACAGTTCAGAACGATCCAGTGCCGGAATATGCAGTCCCGCCTGTCCCATCAGAGTAAAAAGTCCCACTGTCTTCAGAGATACGGTCTTACCACCGGTATTGGGACCTGTGATCACCAACAAGTCAAAATCTTTCCCCAGACGGACATCAATGGGAACAGCCTTTTTCTTATCCAACAGTGGATGACGGCCCTTACGGATCTGGATGTAATGCTCAGTGTTGAAAATAGGCTCTGTGGCATTCTGTTCCATGGCGAGTTTTGCCTTGGCAAAAATAAAGTCCAGCGTAGTCATGATCTTCTGATCCGCAGCAAGCTCTGAGGTATGAACAGCAGCCTGACTGCTCAGATCACTCAGAATAACTTCAATCTCCTCCTGCTCCTGCAGATCCAGTTCTTTTAACTGGTTGTTCAGATTCACGACAGCAGCCGGCTCGATGAAAAAGGTAGAACCGGTGGAGGACTGGTCATGCACCATACCGCTCACCTGGCTTTTATATTCGGCTTTTACGGGGATACAGTAGCGGTTATCACGCATGGTAATGACTGCATCCTGTAAAAAGGTACGGTAAGCGCCGTTTACCATAGAGGTCAGCTGGCTGTGGATCTTTTCGTTGGTGGACAGCTTGGAACGACGGATACTCTTTAATCTTGGGCTGGCATCATCAGCCATCTCTTCTTCCGACAGGATACAGCGGTTGATTTCGTTAGCCAGCTGTGTCATAGGAGTAAGGCCTTCAAAGTAGGCATCCAGACTGTCATTGGGAAGGTCTTCACGTTCTTTTTTCCCGTAGGTCTTGATTCGGTTGACGTTGTCCAGAAAGGATGCCAGCTTCAGCAGTTCGGACATAGACAGAGAACTGCCGATTTCCAGAGAACGGATCGAAAATCCTAGATCTCTGTTGCTGCCAAAAGAGGTGCTTCCAATACGGAAGAGACGGGCCAAGGCATCTTTGGTCTCCCGCTGGGCTGTTCTGATGGCGGAAAGGTCGGTAGAAGGCACCAGATCGCGGCAAAGCTTTTTACCGGGCTCGGAGTCGGCCTTCTCCGTGAGGAGGTCGATGATTTTCGTATATTCTAAAGTAGTGAGTACTTTTGTGTTCATATGGGACTCCTTAATATTATTGAAAATACGCAGTACAAGCTCACTGCCGGGCTTTCGCCCTATCAAAATCGGATCTGTCAATTCCGCCTGCAAGCAGTCGAATTGACATCTCTCGATTTTGGTACTGCTCAATGCTGGTTTACATAATAATACGATTTCTACGTGCTGCGCACTCTCGAAATCGTTACATCCATTCGCAATCCGGACTATCGTCCTTCTTGCTCATGTCTGTTTGCTCCCCTCATAGAAATCCTGCTTTGCCTGCAAGCAGTCACGCAGGATTTTATGGGTGAGCTTATTATACCATATTTATTGCCTTTTTTGGTACAGTTTTGTATAATTGAGATATTAGAGTCCTAAGGAAAAGCCGAAGTATCTGTAGGCAGCAGAGGAGGCATATTTATGGCGGATTCCCAAGAAAATAAGCAGAAGGAACAAAATGACGTTTCTGAGAAAAAATTTATGATAGAAAAAATCAAGGAACGTCCGGTAAATAAGAAAAAGCTGTTGCGCAGAACTTTGATCACGGCTTCTATGGCAGTGATCTTCGGTCTGGTGGCATGCTTCACTTTTTTGGTTTTGGAACCGGTGATCAGTAACTGGTTGTACCCGGAGGAGGAACCACAGGTGGTGGTATTCCCCGAAGATCAGGATGAGATGTCTCCGGAACAGATGCTGACAGAGAATATGCAGCAGGAGAATCAGAACAATCAGTCCTCTTCTGTTTCCGGTGAAGTTATGGAACAGGAGCAGATCCGGGAACTGTTATCCGGAATCATATTGGACCTGGATAATTATAAGCAGATTTACAACGCTCTTGCCCAGTATGTGGCAGAGATGAACCGTTCTATGGTTACTGTGACAGGAGTGTCATCCGGTGTGGACTGGTTCAACAATGTAAATGAGAGCAAAAACCAGTCATCCGGTGTGATCATAGCGCAAAATGGCAAGCAATTACTGATTTTAACCGATTATTCTCCGGTAAAACAAGCAGATGACATTATTGTCACATTCAACGAGGGCACACAGGCAGATGCATCTTTGAAGGAAAAAGATGAGACTACAGGTCTGGCGGTGATTGCCGTAGAACTGGATACTCTGAATGAAGATTTTCTGAAGAATGATATTACGATCGCTACTTTTGGATCTTCTAATATCAAAGATATTGCCGGACTTCCGGTGGTGGCTCTGGGGCGTCCCATGGGTACGAACGGCTCACTGGGATATGGCATCATTACTTCTTCCGCCAGTGAGTCGGCGGCATCGGATACCACTTATCGGATTCTGCAGACGAATATTGTAGGCAGTCAGAATGCAGGAGGCGTATTATTCAATCTTCAGGGACAGGTCATTGGTATCATTACCAATGGCAAATCTGCCACAGATATGAAAAATATGGTTTGTGCTTACGGTATTACGGAATTGAAGCGTCATATCGAGAAAATGTCGAATGGAGAAAAATTCGCCTATCTGGGTCTTAAGGGTGTGGATGTCACAGAGGAAGCCAACAGCGAACTTGGGGTTCCTTACGGAGCTTATATTAAAGAGGTAGAAATGGACTCTCCTGCGATGCTGGCGGGAATCCAGCAGGGAGATGTCATCACAGGATTCGGTGAACGCGTGATCATCAGCTTTGACGAGTATACGAACTCTCTGCTCAGTATGAAACCGGGAGATAGTGTAGAACTGACGATTATGCGGCAGTCACAGCAGGAATATAAAGAGATGAAATTCGACATCACATTAACGGTGTTGAAATAGATTGACAGAAAGGTATGGACAACAATATGAAATTCATTAAAGAGTTAAAAGAAGGCGACAGAGTGTTTGATATTTATCTGTGCAAACATAAACAGGAGGCTGTTACCAAGAACGGCAAACCCTATGAAAGCGTGATTTTACAGGATAAGACCGGAACTATTGATGCCAAGGTATGGGAGCCGAACAATCCGGGCATCGGTGATTATGATGATCTGGATTACATAGAGGTATACGGTGATGTGACGAATTTCCAGGGGCAGCTGCAGATCAGCGTGAAACGTATCCGTGTCTGCCATGAGGGAGAATACAATCCTTCCGATTATCTGCCGGTGAGCTCCAAAGGCATCGACACTATGTACAATGAATTAAAGACTCTGATCGGAAGTATTAAGAATACCTATCTACATCAGCTGTTGCAGGATTTGTTTATTGACGATGCTGATTTTGCGAAGAAATTCTGCAACTCTTCTGCAGCCAAGACAGTGCATCATGGTTTCGTGGGCGGATTGCTGGAGCATACCTTGGGAGTTACCAAGCTGTGTGACTACTACTGCTCTGCTTATCCTATTTTACAGAGAGATCTGCTTCTGACGGCGGCTATGTGCCATGATATCGGAAAGGTAAAAGAGATTTCCGCTTTTCCGGTAAACGATTATACAGATGACGGACAGTTATTGGGACATATCGTGATGGGTGCACAGATGGTTGGGGAACGTGCCGCTAAGATCGACGGATTCCCTCACAATCTGCTGGCAGAATTACAGCATTGTATTCTGGCTCATCACGGCAAACTGGAATACGGCTCCCCCAAGGTGCCTGCACTGATCGAGGCAGTAGCTCTGAATTATGCGGATGATACGGATGCCAAAATGGAGACCTTTAAGGAAATTTTGGAAAATAACAGTGAAAACAGTGGCTGGCTTGGTTACAACAGATTGTTTGAATCCAATCTGCGTGCTACCAAAATGGAGTAAATGACAATTCTTCTATGAACAGACAGGAAAGTGAGGAAGCATATGGAAATCAGTGCATGTGTAAAATATGTAGGTGTAAACGATCATCAGGTAGATCTGTTTGAGGGACAGTATAAGGTTCCAAACGGAATGTCTTACAACTCCTATGTGATCCTGGATGATAAAATCGCCGTTATGGACACAGTGGATGGATTTTTTACGGAAGAATGGCTGAACAATGTAGAACAGGTTCTTGACGGGAAAATGCCCGATTATCTTGTTATACAGCATATGGAACCGGATCATTCCGCCAGTATTCCGGCTTTTCTGAAAAAATATCCCAAAGCCACAGTAGTATCCACAGCTAAGGGATTCCAGTTCATGGAACAGTTTTTCCCGGAGTTTTTCGCCGTGCAGGGATTACCTGCGGAACAACACATCGTTGCGGCGAATGATGGTGTCCTGGAGCTTGGACAGCACAGCCTGCATTTTGTCTATGCTCCCATGGTGCATTGGCCGGAGGTCATGATGACTTATGAAACAACCGAAAAAATACTGTTTGCTGCAGATGGTTTCGGTAAATTCGGTGCTTTGGACGTAGAGGAAGAATGGACCGATGAGGCGCGGCGTTACTATATCGGCATCGTCGGAAAATACGGTCCACAGGTACAGGCGGTTCTGAAAAAAGCGGCAGGACTGGACATTCAGACCATCTGCTCTCTTCACGGTCCGGTACTTAAGGAGAATCTGGGATTCTATCTGGAAAAATATGATAAGTGGTCTTCCTATCAGCCGGAAGAATCCGGAGTGGTAATTGCCTATGCTTCTGTCTATGGCAATACCAGAAATGCTGCGGAGTATCTGACTGATGTTTTACAGGAAAAAGGACAGAAAACAGTACTGTACGATCTGGCAAGATGCGATAAAGCAAAAGCTGTTGCCGATGCTTTCCGTTATGACAGACTGGTGCTGGCGGGTATTACTTATAATGGAGACCTCTTCCCCTGCATGCGTAGTTATATCGAAGGTCTGACCGAGCGTAATTACCAGAATCGTAAGGTGGCAATCATTGAGAACGGCACCTGGGCACCCATGGCAGGCAAACTGATCCTTGGAATGTTTGAAAAAAGCAAGAATCTGACATTTACGGAGACTACGGTAAGCATCAAGTCCGCCATGAATGAGCAGAACAAAGAAGAAATCGGGAAGCTGGCAGAGGAACTTTCCTGAGAAAGTTTTTCACACGTAAATTTGTGCCTGCACAGTGTACCAAAGTACGAGGGACTGATGTAAGCGATACTGGAAGTACACGGTACTGAAGTACCGGAAAATTTGTAGGCTACGGAAAGGCATAAGGATATTTATGGAATATAAGAAAAATGATCGTGTAACGCTGACCATAGAGGATATGGGAAGTGACGGAGAAGGAATCGGTAAAGTAGACGGTTTTACCCTCTTTATCAAAGATGCCGTTATCGGTGATCAGGTGGAAGCCAAGATCATAAAAAGTAAAAAGCACTACGCTTATGCCAGATTAGAGAAGGTGTTACAGCCTTCTCCTTTTCGTGTGGAACCGAAATGCGATTATCACAGACAGTGCGGTGGTTGTCAGCTGCAGGCACTCTCCTACTCCGAGCAGCTGCATTTCAAGGAACAGAAGATCCGCAACAATCTGATCCGGATCGGTGGATTCGATACGGAATACATTGATAAATGTATGGAGCCCATCATAGGCATGAAGGAACCCTTCCACTATCGCAATAAGGCACAGTATCCCATAGGAACCGACCGGGATGGCAATGTCATCACCGGTTTTTATGCCGGACACACCCATACCATCATTGCCAATACAGACTGCGCCCTTGGTGCTTCTGAGAATCAGCAGATCCTCGAAACCATACTCTCCTATATGCGGAAAAACAAAGTGACCGCTTATGACGAAGTCACCGGTAAAGGACTGGTGCGTCATGTATTGATCCGAAAGGGCTTTACCAGTGGACAGTTAATGGTATGTCTGGTCATTAATAAGAAAATGACAAAAATGTCATATATTTCCACAGGCGTACAGAAGAATACCAACGAGTTTTTGCCCAATCAGGGAGAATTACTGGCTGCACTGGCAGAAATACAAGGTATGACAAGTGTGTCAGTCAGCATCAATACCGAGAAAACCAATGTAATCATGGGTACCGAGATCCATAACCTCTGGGGTGAGAGCACCATTGAGGATACGATCCACGTAAGAGACATGCAGAAAGAAAATTACCCTTATACCGGGGATGCATTAACCTTCAAGATCTCTCCTCTCTCCTTCTATCAGGTAAATCCCGTACAGACCGAGAAGCTTTACAGCCTGGCGTTGGAATATGCGGGACTGACTGGAAAAGAGACTGTTTGGGATCTCTACTGTGGTATCGGAACCATCTCTCTCTTCCTGGCGGGCAAAGCCAAAAAGGTATGCGGTGTGGAAATCATCCCCCAGGCCATCGACGATGCCAGAGAGAATGCAAAGAGAAATCATATTGAAAATGCTGAGTTTTTCGTGGGCAAAGCAGAGGAAGTCCTGCCGGAATTCTACGAAAAGACGACTACAGAGGCATCTTCCGATGAAATGCTCCATCCGGATGTGATTGTCGTAGATCCGCCCCGAAAAGGATGCGATGATGCCTGCTTAAACACCATGCTCCGTATGCAGCCCGAACGCATCGTATACGTCAGTTGCGACTCCGCCACCCTTGCCAGAGATCTGAAGATCCTCTGCGATGGTGGATATGAGATCCGGAAGGTCCGGGGCGTGGACCAGTTTGGAATGACTGTGCATGTGGAGACAGTTGTTCTTTTGTCCCAACTGAAACAAAAGCCGGATGATTATATTAATGTCAACAATTGAACTTGATGATGTGGATATAACATCTGCAGAGACTAAGGCATCTCACAGGTGAAGAGAAAATGCGGAATTGAGGTTGCAAAGAATTTGCGCGTTGCAACAAGGAGAATGGACTGCTTGCAGGGCAATTCGACGACTGCCGCGACAGACTTGGAACTTGTTCCAAGTCCTAATTTACCTAAAAATGAAGATAGCAGGCAACCGCAGTGTCCAGAAGATAAAGAGAGTGCAATTGTGGAGGCATTGAAGCATTTTAAGATGAATAGTTAATAAAGAGAGGTGCAGATGCTATGCCAGGTATACTCGTGGTTGAAGATGATGAAAATTTAAATCGTGGAATTACATTTTCACTGAAAAAATCCGGATATGAGGTTTTTTCAGCAGAATCAGTGAAAAAAGCGAAAAGAATTGTAAGTGATCATAATGTGGATGTTACCATTTGTGATGTGAATCTTCCGGATGGGAATGGACTGGAATTTGTAAGGTGGATGAGATGCAATTATAATACATACATTATTTGTCTTACAGCACTAGATCAGGAGATGGATCAGGTCATGGGATATGAAGCAGGGGCAGATGATTATATTACAAAGCCGTTTAGTCTTTCAGTACTTCTTTTGAAAATAGAAGCACATTTCCGCCGCAGACAGGAGAAAACGGAAGCCGGAAAGATGATTTCCGGAGATATCGTATTTATCGCAGGAGAAATGAAAGTCCTGATAAAGAGTCGTGAAATCAGTCTGACGAAAACGGAGTTGAAAATGCTGACTCTTTTTCTTCAGAATCCGAAACAGATTCTTTCAAAAACACAAATATTGGAAAATGTGTTTGATCTGGAAGGGGATTTTGTGGATGAAAATACAATCGCTGTTAATGTCAGAAGACTCCGTGAGAAAATCGAAGACAATCCGGCTGCACCGGTCTATATAAAGAATATCAGAGGTCTTGGGTATATATGGAATCAGGAGGTAAGGCAGTGACAAAGAGATATCGCAAGAAGATCACAGTGGCGCTCTCCTTGGTATTGCCTGTCATAGTATTGTTTGCAATATTAAATTGCTTTACCACATATGTGTTTTATGAAGATTATAAATATAAAATGAATCTTATGACAGAGATTGCTGCAAAGGAAGAATTTTCCGGGCTGGATGCTGTTTCGGAATTGCTTAAGGATAAGGATATTGAAACCAACGAACAAGGAAGGCAATTATTGGAGCAATATGGATACTGGGGTAATAAAGGGAATGCATTTTATTTGCAATTCCGGCATCAGATTATGGTGACCGGTGCTGTAAGCACTGTGATATGCATGCTTCTTTTGACTTTTTTACTTTATTGGAAGAAAAAAGAAGATGCGTGTCATCAGAAAATTTTAGACCAGTTGGAAGAAATTCTGATCAGATTCCGTGAAAATAAATTTGATGATTTACTGAAAACGGAAAATCATGCTGAACTGGAAAAATTGAATGACCAGCTTGAAGCAATCGGACATCATATTCAGCTGCTAAAGGAAGAAGCACGGGAAGAAAAAGAGAGCACAAAAGAAATGGTTTCTGATATCTCTCACCAGTTAAAGACACCGGTTGCAGCTTTGGATACATGTTTTAGTGTGCTGATGCAGAATGACTTAAGTGCCACAGAACAGGAGGAGTTTCGTATCCGTTGTCGGAGTGCTCTGGATGGATTGGAGACATTATTGCAGTCGCTTCTTGAAATATCCAAGATGGAAACTGGACTGATTCAGATGAATAAGAAAAAACTTCCGCTTATGGATACTGTCATATCTGCTGTGAACTGTACTTATCCAAAAGCGGATGAGAAAGAAATTGAATTCGTTTTTGACTATGCAAAAGAGCTGGAAACATGCATGGTTATGCAGGATAAAAGATGGCTTGGTGAAGCTGTGATTAACGTTTTAGATAATGCGGTCAAGTACAGTCCGGGTGGTTCAAAAATATTTATCCGATTACAAAAAAGAAACGATCTTGTAAGAATGGAAATTGAGGATCAGGGAATTGGTATTCCGCAGAATGAGTATCACAAAATTTTTCAACGATTTTACAGAGGAAGTTCCAAGGAGGTCATGGAAAAGAGTGGTACAGGAATCGGACTTTTTCTATCGAGAGAAATTATCGAAAAACACGCAGGTACGATTACGGTAACCTCCGGCAAAAAGAAAAAAGGAAGCACGTTTGTGATTCAATTACCATATGTTGGTTAAATTTTAAGTGAGCAGAAATCTTACAATTCTGTAAGACTTCTGCTCGTTTTTTGAAAGTGAAATGAAAGATTGCCCTGATACAATTTGGATGTAGGATGAAAAGGAGGCAACACATGAGTGTGATATTAGAAACCAAGCAGCTTTGTAAGTTTTATGGCGCAGGTGAGAATCAGGTCAAAGCGGTCAATCAGGTGGACATTCAGATTGAGCAGGGAGAATTTGTAGCAATTGTTGGAAAGTCAGGTTCGGGTAAAAGTACATTACTTCATATGCTTGGAGGGCTAGACACCCCGACAAAAGGCAGTGTTACTTTAGCAGGGAAAGATTTATACAGGATGAAGGAAGATGCCCTTGCTGTTTTCCGCAGAAGAAAAATCGGATTTGTTTTTCAGGCATTTAATCTGGTTTCATCTGTTAATGTCTGGGAAAATATTGTACTGCCACTGGGGCTGGATGGAAGAAAAGTGGATGAAGCGTATGTAAATGATATTATTGCAACTCTGGGGATTGAAAACCGGATTTATAATCTGCCAAATCAGTTATCCGGAGGACAGCAGCAGAGAGTAGCAATTGCAAGAGCACTGGTGAATCGTCCGGAAATTATATTTGCAGATGAGCCGACAGGAAATCTTGATTCTAAGACCAGTGATGAGGTAATCGCTCTGCTTAAGATGACAGCAAAAAAATATGGACAGACAATTGTAATGATTACCCATGATGACGAAATTGCACAGGTCGCTGACCGTATTCTGGTGATTGAGGACGGACAGGTGGTGGATTTCAGATGAAGACAATAAGCAGGATTGCATATAGCAATGACAAAAGGAACAGGACAAGAAGTATACTGATCATGATGGCAATCTGTCTGACCACGATGCTGCTTGTTACCATCAGTACTGTGGGAAATGGGGTAATTCATTTACAGAAAAGTCAGGCGGCAGGCTCATATGGAAGCAACTACGGCCTGTTTATCGCCGCAGATGGTACGCAATTAAAAGAAGTGGAACGCAGAGCTGAGATATCTGATATCGGCATCATGTGTACGGAGGGCATCCTGAAAGGAAATGAAAATGGCGGCTTTGTCAGTGCGGATGAAACGGTCAGGAAAATGCTTCCCTATAATCAGGAATATGTGTTGAAGGAAGGTACCTATCCGGAAAAGGCGCAGGAAATTGCCGCAGGACGCGCTTTCTTTGATGCAGTGGGATACCATGATGTAAAGGTCGGAGACACCGTAACATTGGAGTACCGTTCCGGCATGCAGTCGGAATACGCACCGGTGGAATTTACTGTCAGCGGGATTTTATATGACCGGGATGAATATACCATCGAGGCTTCCTATGTTGTATTCGGTTCGCAGGATTTTTATAATGAGCGTGTTGCGGAGGGTGACAGGCAATATAATATCTATTTTACCTTGAGCGATTCTGCAGATGTATCTATGAATAATGTTGCGCCTGTTATAAAAGAAATCGCGGATTCCTGCGGCATTGACCAGAAAAACGTGATCATCAATGACCTCTACCTGCAGTGGGTATTGCAGCCGAGCTATGAAATGATTGTGGTTTGTGGAACCCTGATCCTCGGAATCGTGCTGTTTTCCGTTGTGGTCATTTATAATATCTTCCAGGTCGGGATCGCCCAGAAGGTTCAGGAGTACGGAAAAATCAAGGCGCTGGGTGCAACCAGAAAGCAGATGAAGCAGTTGATCTTTCGTGAGGGCATTCTTCTGGCGGTTCCTTCGATACCGCTGGGGCTGCTGTTTGGTTTCCTGATTGCAAAAGTCAGCTTCAACTGGCTGGTGGAGCAGGAAAATCTGGTATCGTCCGGAATCAAGAACCATCAGGTGCCTCTGTTTTCCCTGCCTGTTATGCTTCTCTGTATTTTCGTATCATTTCTTACCGTTGCTTTGGCACTGCGTAAACCAATGAAAATTGTTTCACGGATTTCACCTATCGAAGCAACACGGTATTTAGAAAATGCAGAAACACAAAAAAAAGGAAAACGAAATGGCAGAAAAAATGTCACCGTGTTTTCTATGGCAATGGCAAATGTAACGGGTAATCCCAAAAGAACTATTGGTACTATCCTCACAATGGGTTTTTCTTGCGTATTGTTTGTGATTATCTCTAATTATGTGGGAAATATTGACACGGAGCATGAAGCACGTCTTTCCGTTAATCATGGACAATTTGAACTGCAGCTTGACTATTCTGCTGAGTATGATGAAAGATATCCGGAGAATAATCTGGATACGATTCTGACGGATAATCCATTGAATGATTCAATGATTGAAGAAATCAAAAGCATTCCGGGAGTGACAGATGTCATGACGAGAGAGATTGTCTCTGTAAATCTGAACGGAACAAGATTTCCGGCTGATATTGTGAGTAAAAATGATTTTGATTTTATGCGCCAAGACGGGGATATTGGCTCTATGGACTATGATCAGGCGGTAAAGAATGGTGAAATTTTCTTTGGCTGGTCGGCGTGGATGGAACAAGATGGATATGCTCCGGGTGAATCTATTGCATTTGACTTTGAGAATGGAAGTGAAACCTATACCTATCAGGGAAAGATTGCAGGATCCTTTGTAAGCGCGGACACTTATCTTGTCATTCCGGAAGGTGTATACCGTTCCATGAATCCGAGGGGAACAGCCTATGGCTATCTGTGGGTGGACTGTGATAAAAAAGATGTTACATCTGTGGAACAGAGTCTGAATACTTTGATTTCTAATACTTCGCATATAAAAATGGATACCTATCATGCACAGGTACAATCTGCAGAATACGCAAGCCGTATGATGAAGCTTGGCTGCTATCTGTTCATGGCAATTGTCGGTCTCATTGGGTTTATGAATCTGGCAAACACCATGATCATCAATATCACCACGAAGAAGCAGGAATACGGTGTGCTGCAAGCGGTAGGCATGACCAATAAGCAGTTGAATCTGAGCTTACAAATACAGGGCCTGATTTTTACGGTTGGCACCATCTGTGTCGCACTTGCTGCCGGTCTGCCCCTTGGCTATGCACTGTTTTCCTATGCGAAGCATAATGGGATTTTTGGAATGAACGTTTATCACGTTCCTCTTATCCCGATTCTTGTTATGATTCTTCTGGTTGGTATTCTACAAATTGTGCTTTCCTGTGTTTTAAGCAGTAATCTGAAAAAGGAAACGCTGGTAGAAAGAATAAGGTATCAGGGATAGCAAGTAATATGTAATGAACTAGGTCTTAACGAAGAGGAGAAATAGATAACTTCCATTTTGTATGTATGATAAATCTAAACAGTATTTTAGCAACATTTCCTACTGGTTAATTAAATTGAATAGAAATTAAACACTGTTCAATTGAGCAATCTATATGAATCTGATATGCTGAGTATACAAAAGCTTTTGAATTTTTTAGGAGATGAAGCAAATGGATATAGGCGTTGTTATAAAAAAATACAGAAAAGAAGCTGGTATGACGCAGGAGGAGATGGCAAACAGATTAGGCGTGACGACACCGGCTGTAAACAAATGGGAGAATAGTAATTCCAAGCCGGATATTGAACTGCTGGCACCAATTGCAAGACTGCTTGATATTTCACTTGATACATTACTTTCTTTTCATGAAAAACTTTCAGATACTGAAATCGAAGAAATTATCAGGAAGATGGACAGGATGTTTTCAGAAGAAGGCTATGAAAAGACTTATGAATGGGCATTGAGACTTATAAAGGAATATCCGAATTGTAATATGCTTATCTGGCAGACTGCGGTAATGCTTGATGCAAGAAGAATAACGGATAAATGCACGAATCAGGAAAAATATGATAAGCAGATTAACGCATGGTATGAGCTGGCACTACATGATGAGAATGAAGAGATACAGCATCATGCAGCAGATTCCTTATTTGGATTTTATTTACGTAAGAAGGATTACACCAAGGCAGAAAAATATCTGGACTATTTTTCAGAATACGATCCTATGAAAAGTTATTATCAGGGAAGATTACTCCAGAAGCAGGGAAAAATCAAAGAAGCATATGAAAAATATGAAAATATTATTTTTTCCGGCTTTAGTACACTTAATTTTGTTCTTTCCACAATGGCGGGACTGGCATTGCGGGAAAATGATATCGGTTATGCGAGATTTTTGTCAGGGAAGGTACAGGCAGTTGCACATACATTGGAAATGGGAAAATATAATGAGTATTCGCCAATGCTTGATATTGTATGTGCAGGGAAAGATGTAGAGGGAACATATAAGGTGGTAAAACATCTTCTTGATAATGTGGGTACTATGTATGATTTTAGAAAGTCCGGTTTATATAAGCATATGAAGTTCAGAGATATTGATGAAGCTATATTAGATGGTGTAAAAGAAAAACTTCTTGAAGGATTCAGAAAGGAGGAAGAATTCGGCTACATGGCAGGATATGAACCGTGGGAGAAATTAATTTTTGACAGATAAGTTTTTTGAAAACTGTCGTTTGGTAAAATCTATTCCATTTTTAAAAGTCTTGCGATAAAATATGTTCTGTGAGACGGTGTGCCTGTTGACGAGGAAGAAATAGTAAAGAGAATATAGGAATGAGAAGGAATCGAGAGATCGGTTCCTTTTTTATGCTTAGAATTAATTGATGACAAAATCAAATTGACATATAGAAGCTTGATTGATATGATATAGACAAAATGAAAATGGCATATTGGAGGAACATTAAGATGGATAAAGTTATAAATATTGAAGAGGCATTAAAAAGAATTGAGGAGTTGGAAAAAGAGAATGCAAAACTTCGGGAGGAATTGGAGTATTACAGAAATCGTAAGTTAAGCGGTCGTCAGAAACATAACGCCAAGTGGATGGCAATATATAATGATTTTGTTGTTGGGTATGAGAGCGGCATGACAATGGTAGAAATTGCGAAGCGGAACAATGTCAGTGAGAGGACGATTTATAGGTATAAAGCATATTATGACAAACTGAGGGAAAAAGGGGAATAGACCATTTTACTGATGTCAGTAATATGTTATATGAAAGTTGCGGACAAATTTTTTGACCGCAAAATGGATGGAGGAATTCTATGGCAGAAGATAAAAAGAAAGAAATAGATGTTGCAGTAATAGAAGTAACAGAAGAATATCTAAAAGAAAAACTGTATAAAATTAGGGGTAAAAGGGTATTGCTTGATGCTGATTTAGCAGAGATATATGGCTATGATACGAAGGGATTTAATAGACAGGTAAAAAATAATATTGAAAAATTTGATGAAGATTTTATGTTTGAATTGACAGATGAGGAATTAGAAGATTTGCGGTACAAAAATTGTACCGCAAATATAAGTTCAAAAAGTCGTTATAATCCTCATGTATTTACAGAGCAAGGATTATATATGCTGATGACTGTCTTGAAAGGACCGTTGGCTGTTAAGCAGAGCAAGGCATTAATAAGAACCTTTAAGAAAATGAAAGATTACATATTAGAAAATCGTGATTTAATAGGTCAGCGGGAAATACTTCAGTTAAGCATGGGAACTGCTAACAACAGAATAGAAATTAACAAAATCAACTCAGATATGATATCTCTTGAAAAACAGATTTCAGATGTTGCAGAAGGCTTGAAGGATGTTGTGACAAAATCTGAGTTAGCAGATATGATGAACAGCTTTGTTTCAGATGATGATGAAAAGTGGCTCATGTTTAATGCAAAATTTAGTAGTGCAGATGAGGTATATGAGTCCATTTATAAACAGGCAAAGTCGTCAATATATGTCGTTGACAATTATATTGGCTTAAGAACGCTGGTACACCTTAAGAATTCTCCGGCTGGAGTAGCTATTATTTTATTCAGTGATAATGTTGGAAATAATAAACTTCATAATATAGAATTTACGGATTTTTGCAAAGAATATCCAGCAGTAAAAATATCAATGAAAAAGACAGGCGGTATATTTCATGATCGATTTATCGTATTGGATTATGGAACTGCTGATGAAAGGGTTTTCTTATGTGGGGCTTCATCAAAGGAACTTTGATTTTACCACACTAGAGGAGATTGAGCCTGCGAACATTAGAAATAAAATCAGACGTTCGCAGGCTTTTTGTATACAGGAAAATTTTTCGCGGATATAATAAACATGACAGATAGTTGTCATGTTGAGTTAGATATGATAGGTATGGAGTATGAGAAACGATGAAAATAGATAGACTTATCGGTATATTGTCAATCTTACTGCAGGAAGAAAAGACAACGGCTCCTGAACTGGCAGAAAGATTTGAGGTATCTCGAAGGACAATAAATCGGGATATTGAAGACCTTTGTAAAGCAGGTATTCCTATAAAAACTGCACAGGGTACCGGTGGTGGTATCAGTATTATGGATGGATATCGTATGGACAGGACGATTTTGAGTTCCAAAGATATGCAGATGATTCTTGCGGGTTTGCGGAGTCTTGACAGTGTGAGCGGAAGCAGGTACTACAGTCAGCTGATGGAGAAAATCCAGACCGGATCATCAGAGTTCATCAGTGGAAGAGACTCTATGCTGATTGACTTATCTTCATGGTATAAGGGTTCTCTTGCTCCAAAGATCGAGGTAATGCAGAGTGCAATAGAAAACAGGCGCATCATACGATTTAAGTATTATGCTCCGTCCGGAGAGAGCAACCGAAGGGTAGAACCATATTATCTGGTTTTCCGGTGGTCGAGCTGGTATGTATGGGGGTGGTGTTTAGAACGTAAAGATTACAGGCTGTTCAAACTGAACCGTATGGATTGTGTTGTTGAAACAGACCATGGATTTCTGCGCAGAGAAGTACCAATGCCGGATTTGTCAAATGAGAAGATATTTCCGGGTGGGATAAAGGTAAAAGCTCTTTTCACACCGAATATGAAGTGGCGGCTGGTTGAAGAATTTGGACCGAACTGCTTTACAGAAACGGACGATGGAAGGCTGCTCTTTTCAGCAGACTATACGGATATGGAAAACCTTGTGACATGGCTTATGACATTTGGAGCAAAAGTAGAGGTGCTTGAGCCCGAAGAAGTGCGGGACATTATTCGCAGGAATGCAGAGGAAATATTAAAAATCTATGGAGGATTAGGAAAATGAGATTAGACGGTTTTGGGTTGTTTGTTGATGATATGGCAAAGATGATTCGTTTTTACAAGGCTGTTCTCGGATTTGAAATTAAGGAAGAAGAGAATACTTCCAATGTTTATCTTGTAAAAGACGGAACACTTTTTTTACTGTATGGGCGGAATGATTTTGAGAAGATGACAAACCGGCGATATGAGTATATCAAGGGTTTGAATGGTCATTCTGAAATAGCGCTATATGTTGATACTTTTGAAGAGGTGGACGAGGCATACAAGAAGGCTGTGGAAAATGGTGCAACATCTGTGCTTGAACCGGAACTTGAACCTTGGGGACAGAGAACCTGCTATATTGCTGATCCGGAAGGAAATATGATAGAGATTGGTTCCTGGAATAAGCCTTATGAAGAGAAGGACTTAGAGGGGGTGTAAAGGATATGGCTTTTGACTACAAGAAGGAATATAAAGAATTTTATATGCCGAAAGGCACACCGTCTATCGTAACTGTTCCGAAAATGAACTATATAGCGGTAAGGGGAAGCGGCAATCCAAATGATGCAGACGGAGAATACAAGCAGGCTATCGGACTTCTGTATGGAATTGCATTTACGATTAAAATGAGCAAAAAGGAAGATCATCAGATTAATGGATATTTCGATTATGTCGTGCCGCCATTAGAGGGATTCTGGTGGCAGGGTGAGCGGCGTCCAGGGGACGCCATGCTGCGAACCGACCAAGCCGGCAGGCGAGATGGAGTACCCGGAATTGATTATGCTCGTAAGGAAGATTTTAAGTGGATCTCTGTTATTCGCTTGCCGGATTTTGTTACCAGGGAAGATTTCGACTGGGCTGTCAGGAAAGCTACGGCAAAGAAAAAGCAGGATTTTTCTAAGGCTGAGTTTTTTTCCTATGAGGAAGGTCTTTGTGTACAGTGTATGCATATCGGAGCGTATGACGATGAGCCTGTTACGGTAGATGCAATGCACAGGTTTATGGAAGAACAGGGATACGCATTGGATATAACGGATCGGAGAATGCACCACGAGATTTATCTGAGCGATGCGAGGAAAGTAGCGCCGGAGAAGTTGAAGACTGCAATCAGGCATCCGATAAAGAGAGCCTAAGGGTGTGGAGGGAAATAATATGGCATCAACAAAAGAGTATTTGGATTTTGTTATGGGACAATTATCAGGACTGGATGAAGTCAGCAGCAGGGCAATGATGGGCGAATACATCCTTTATTACCGTGGAAGGATTTTTGGTGGAGTATATGATGACAGACTTTTGGTGAAGCCGGTCCCGATGGCATTGAGGTTGATGCCAGATGCCGAGATGGAACTACCTTATAATGGTGCTAAAGAAATGATTTTGGTTGATAATGTGGATGATCGGCAGTTTTTGTGTGAACTGGTTGAGAGTATGTGGGAAGAATTGCCGATGAAAAAATCTAAAAAGAAAAAAGGTATCTGATATTTATTATTGAACTTATAATTTTATCAGTTATAACTTATAAAATGGTAATTTAATGATTGAGATTCAGATATAAAAAAGTTCGAAGAACTTTTGTTTTCGAACTTTTTTATATTTATATTGAATATATGATTACCATGGTATAATATATATTCACAAAAATGAAATTTATAAGAATGAAATACAGGGGGAAATGGAATGACTATCAGTGAAAGAATATTAAAGGTATTAAAAGACAGAAATATGACGCAGGTTGAGTTTGCAAAACAGGTTGGTATTGCGACCAGTACGATCAGCGAATGGAAGAAAAAAAAGACCAATCCTACAGCCGATAAGATTATGGATATCTGCAATGTATTACAGATTACCCCGGAGCAGCTTCTTACCGGAAAGGGAATTGAAGACGAGGAAGAGATTGTTGCGGCAAGCCCGGAGAGTCGGTTTACACCTTATGACATTCAACTGATTGAAGACTACCATGGCCTTAAAGAAGAGCAGAAGAAGAGACTGATGGCTTATGTGGAGGCTTTGAAGAAAATAGAAAGCTTGGAAAACATGTAGTTGTGAAGTCGCAAATTGCGACTTCACGAAAGGACGGTTTATGGGAGAAGTATTAGAATTAAATACAGTAGATAATATCATAAATAGTATTTACATAATTCGTGGACAGCAAGTTATGCTGGATTCTGATTTAGCAAAAATATATGGCTATGAGGTAAAACGATTAAATGAACAGGTAAAAAGAAACATTAAGAGATTTCCGGAAGATTTTATGTTTCAGCTAACAAGAGAAGAAATTGATTTCGTGAAGTCGCAATTTGCGACTTCACGGATTACGTCTTTGTTTGAAGGACAAGAAGGTGGTCGAAGAAAACTACCATATGTTTTCACAGAGCAGGGAATTTATATGTTAGCTACAGTACTGAAAGGAGAATTAGCAGAACAGCAAAGTATTTTTATCATGCGTGCATTCAAAGAAATGCGCCATTATATCAGACAGAACAGGCAGTTTGTCACACAATCGGAAATGAATCTGGTTACGGCAAAAGTATCGGAATTATCTGTTTAGATGGCAGGTGTAGTAGATCGGCAGAAACAAACAGAAAAATCAATGGAAGAGATTCGAAAGAGCATTGATGTTATGAATGAGAATTTTATAACAGAGAAAGATTTCAAAAATTTTGTAATCTATAAGGGACAGAAGTTTGAAGCAGATGCAGCTTACATAGATATTTATCAACAGGCAGCAAAATCTATTTATGTGGTGGATGATTATATGAATACCAAGACATTACAACTTCTGTCGCAAAAACAATCCGGTGTTGAGGTAATTCTTTTTACAGAGAATGGTCATGGGAAAAAAGGTTTTCTCACAAGTGCTGTGGTCAATGATTTTATAAATCAATATCCAACACTTAGAATCAAACCCAATCCAGATTGTCATGATAGATGGATTGTTCTTGATTATGAATTACCTACGGAGGCAGTATATCATTGTGGTGCGTCAAGCAAAGATGCTGGTAAAAAGTTATGTGCAATAAATAAAGTGGATTCTGTTCAAATGATTCATCCAGTAATAGATAGATTACTTTTATTGCCAGATAAACAGATATAACTTACAGCTATAATTTTTTAACTTTATCGCCCTCAAACATACTATATCCTGTGGGATTTTTCCGAAATTCCGATGGTGAAATCCCAAGGTATTTTGTAAATTGCCGGTTGAAGTAGGAACCATACTTAAAACCACATTGATTGGCAATATCATCGATCTTAAGATTGGTATTAGATAATAGTTCCTGTGATATTTTAAGACGATAATGAAGCAGATATTCAATGCAGGTACAGTTAAGCTGTTGTTTGAAACGCTGGTTAAGTGTGGTTCGATTTAAGTGAACAAGCTCGCATAGAAAATTCAATGAGATATTGTTCCGGTAATTGGCATGAATGTAATCAGTGCAGATGGTAACTGGATTCGAATTCTCAGATAATTCGTAGAAATTTAATTTGCATTGATCCACATATATATCATAAATACAATTAAGTGCCTGACGAAGCATTCTTCTGATACGGCAAGTCCAGTAATCATCACTTTGTGCGTATGTTTCAGCACCAATCATAAGCATAAGTTCATTCAAGCGAATATATTGCTGTGGTGTTAAGTTAAAAATCCCCTGAAAATATCCATGATGCTTTGTGAACATATAAAGCATGTTTCTATCATAAACATATTGTTTGTCAATGGGAACTGAGTCATCAAGATTTTCAAAGTTTAAACAGGCTTTTATATACCATGGATCAAAATGAAATACCTTGGCACTTAAATGTGTGCGTTCCAGACATTGAAAATTATCGTATTGTGAGATACAAAGTACGGCAGGAGCCGTAACTGTCTGAATATGTTCATTGATTTTGACAGTTGTGCTTCCACAGGAAATCATAATGATAGTGCATCTGTTATCTACTGGCAATGATTCTAATGTATTATAAAAATCAAATTCAATGGGTATTTCTCTTTCCTTATGTCTATCATTCTGAGGCATATAAATCTCCTTTTGAAAATGAAATATTAAAATACATTATATGCAATTCTTAATTGTAAAAAGTATAAATATCTACTGCATATATGTAATTGAAAGTATAATTTACACACTATATACTTGTATATAGTATAAAATAAAGAAAAAGAGGTGTCTATAAAAATGGTCATACGATTTGCAAAAGAAAATGAATTAATACGGGTAAATGAATTAAGAAAACAGGTAAATGACCTGCATGTTGAAGGAAAATCCGAGGTTTTCAAGGCCGGTTTTAATAAGGAATTACAAGATCATGTATATACCATCTGGAAAGATCCCGAGCAGAAAATTATTGTGGCGGAATCGGAAGGAATGATCTGTGGTTTTGCTGTACTTCATCATATTCATAAACCGGAAACTCCTTTTATGCAGGAACGTGATTTTATGGATATTGATGAATTCTGTGTGGATAAAAAATACCGAAGGCAGGGAATTGCATCGGAAATGATAGCATTTATAAAAGCTTATACAAAGGAGCAGGGAATAAATCGTATGGAACTTAATATGTGGGAGTTTAATGAAGATGCACTTGCCTTTTATGAAGCAGTAGGATTCAAAACATACCGAAGATATATGGAAATGATGTTAAAAATCTGAATAGACAAGGAAAACGAAATATGGGTAGGTTTCCAGAAGACTTTATGTTTCAGTTTACGTAAACCGAATATGATAATCTGCGGGCCAAAATGTCATCGAAATCAATTTTCAGTTTTACAGAGACAATCCAATCATAAATATGATAAAATGAAAATAAATATTGGAAAGCAAAAAGGATATAAAAGACCTATGACATTAAAGAAAACAATAGAACAACATAAATACACCATATTGTTTTGTCTCATATTAGTATTTGGTTCTATATTGCGGTTGGTGCAGCTGGGGAAGGTTCCGGGCGGTTACCAGATGGACGAGGCTTATGGGGCTTTTAATGCGTATTCACTGTTTCACAGTGGGATCGATTCCACAGGACACTCCTATCCTGTGTATTTCGAGTCCTGGGGTGGCGGACAGAATGCGCTGAACTCGTATCTTATGCTTCCTCTTATGGTGTTCACCGGAGGTAAGATCACTCCACTGGTAGTAAGACTACCGCAGGCCATTGTAGCAATTTTATCTCTGGTGGCGGTTTATTTTCTGATGAAAGAGATGGTGAATGAAGCGGCCGGACTGTGGGCCATGCTTCTTCTCAGTGTATGTCCCTGGCATATCATGATGTCAAGGTGGGGACTGGAATCCAATCTGGCACCAGGGTTCTTGCTTTTTGGACTGACTTTTTTTGCCTATGGTCTGAAAAAACCGAGATTACTTATTTTGTCAGCACTCTCTTACGGTCTGAGCCTGTATTGTTATGCGACTATCTGGCCTATTGTTCCGCTGCTTATGTTGTCGGAATGGGGATACGGATTTCTTACAAAGACTTTGAAGATTAACAAATACTTCGTGATCCATGTGGTGATCATTGGATTACTGGCACTTCCGTTGTTGGCGTTTTTGCTGGTAAACAGAGGAATCCTCCCAGAGTTCTCCATAGGCCCTTTTTCGGTCTATGTAATGACGGATTTCAGAGTGAATGAAATAGCATCCTCTTTCCGTGATATTTTATACAATTTCAAAAATCTGCTGTATCTTCTGTATCGGCAGGATATCGGTCGTCCCTACGATGTGATCATGCCGTTTGGATTTTTCGGAATCACAGCCAGAGTACTGATCTTTCTGGGAGTTTTTTTACTGGTGATCCGCCTGATCCTAGCCTTACAGAAGAGACAGACAACATTATTATGGATGATATTCTTTCAACTGACCGGCGCATTGCTGCTGGGATTACTGGTTACCGTGGGAATGACCCAGATCAACTGCATCTATATTCCTCTTGTTTTGTGCGGAGCATTGTGCGTGTCTTCTTTGACAGATTTTCTGGGGAAAAAAGTGAATTTCTATGGAAAAATTGCAGTAAGCATTCTTTTGGTAGCACTTCTGCTGGGGGAAAATGTACAGTTTGAAAAGGCATATTTTACTTCTTATAAAGAGCTGGTCAGTGCCTATTTTCAGGAAGGCAGCGAGGAAGCCGTACAGAAAGCCATGGAGATTGCGGCGGAAAGCGGTCGTGAGATCGAGATCGAAGATGCCATCAAATATCCCAGTGTTTTGCTCTACGGAGAGATTGACGCTGCAGAATACCTTGCCAACAGGAATTTAAGCGATGTACCTCCCAAGCCGAAGGATTTTCTGGGAAAAGGAATCCGCTTCACCATGGGAATCGACTGGGAGCATATTGACAGAAATAAGATATATATTATTTACTATACAGATGCGGAAAAATTCGATGGATTCGCTCTCCTGCCCTGCCGGGACTGGTATGTGGCGTATTAAAATGAAAATAAAAAAGCCCTCACATATCATAAAAGGTGGGGGCTTTCGCGTGTCAAAAATTATGTTTCATTTACGCACTCAGATCCAGATTCCGTCCAATCAGCATGGCAGCATCGGCAGATTTCTTATTTTGCTGGTAAGGATTGCTCTCGTCACGGTAACTGATCTTGGTCGTGGTGGTGCCGCCGGCGGTGTAGACGGTGCCGCATTCGGGACATACCGCGGTCCGCAGGGACACTGTGGCGGAGAGAACCTTGCCGTTGTTCTGTGCGGCCCTGTTGTAAGCGTTCGTTACATGCTCCTGTTCGTGGGCACGAACTCTGGAGGAGGAAGCCTGTGGTGAAATATGAGATGCAGATTTGAAGGAGACCATTTCGTTGGAACCATCCTGATATTTCCGGTTCTTGCAGGTTTCGCATTCTGCGGGAGAAGACTTTCTGCCGGGCTTTTCTACATCGGATTTTCCGGGATTCAATACAACACCTTTCTCCTCGGGCTGTGCGGAAGATACCGCACCGGTAGAATAACCGTATCCGTAATTGCCGGTCAGACTATAATTATTAGAATAATTGATTCCGTAAATACCTGTCATGGGACTTCTCCTTTCTGCGTAATGTTTTGCTACTCTTCTATTTGCCCTCATTGTAGCACCTGTATCCGGTGAGGGCAAGTTAAGATTGCTGAAAAATCTGCTCTACTTCGGAAATTACCGAAGTCGTTCCCAAGATTACAATGGGATCCGAAAAAGAATCCGCCAGAGTCAGTGCCTGTTTCACGGAATCTGTCCATATTGTGCCAATATCTTCTTCTGCCAATGACTCCTGCTGTTTTTGGGAAAAATGATAATGCGGATTCCCGGATCTGGTGAGGATAATCCGGTTTGCCATACCTTTCATGGATCTGACCACACCGGCATAATCCTTATCCTCCGGAATTCCCACAATAACAGTGCAATTCCAAACCCCCAGATGTCGCAGGACTTCCTTTACATTCTCACAGCTGGTGGCATTGATACAGGCATCCAGCAGAACAAACAGCTTGGAACGCAGGACTTCCATGCGTCCCGGCCAGTGCAGCAGAGACAGATTTTTCCGGATGCCTGGCAAAGAAAAAACTGCGGATTCCCTGCGCAGATCAGACAGCACATCCACACACACAGCAAGTGCCAGAGCACAGTTTTTCGCCTGATGTTCTCCCAGCAACGGAATTTGTAAATCCGCATAAATGTTGTCTCCGATTTCAACATCAAACTGCATTCCGAAGCAGGTATAACGGATGTTTTCCGCATGAAAATCCCGACCGTAGATCTTATAGGGAATATGCAGAGTTTCGGCACGGCGCTGCAGAACTTCCAGAACTTCCGGTTCCTGCTCCGCAAAATAGACACACTTCTGCTCTCCGGTGATAACGTGGGATTTATCTTCCGCAATGGCAGTCAGCGTATCACCCAGTTCCCTCGTATGCTCCAGAAAAATCCGGTTGATCACGGCATAATCGTGACGTACATTATTCACATCATCGTATTTTGCACCTTTACCGCATTCCAGTACATTGAAATCCGTATGTTTTTCCGAAAAATAAGCCAGTGCCAGATCGGCCTGGATTCCCATGGGACTGATACATACTGATTCCGGCAGATCAGAGGCAATATTCAGAATCTCTGGCTGGATCTCTGTCATCAGACGGCAGAAGTCAGATTCACTGATCATCGTATCATTGACACGGAAGCGTTCGCGAAAGTCCGTGATATGAGGGCTGGTCATCAGTCCCACAGAGAATCTTGTCTGCAGGATTCGGGAGATCATGTTGGAAACGGAGCCTTTTCCCTTGCTTCCGGTGACAACGATGCAGGGAGTAACGGATTTTTGCCAAAGCAGGGATCTGGTCAATTCCGGGTGTCGTTTTCTGGCGTCCTTTGCAGCATAATCCTGATGTGAGGCAGCTCGCAGATAAGAGGCATAGACAAAGTCTTCCGCCTCCTTACGCGTAGTGATTTTATGAAATTGCAGTGATGTTTCGGAAGTGTTATTCATATAAATACCTTTTTGTAGCCTGCAATTTTCCAGATACTTTAGTATCATGTATTTTCGTACACTGTGCAGGCACATATTTGCGCATGAAAAAACTATTTTTTACACTAAGTCTTTGATGTAAAGTCAGATTGTATCGTCTCAATAATTTTTCCCGCAACATTTATGCCGGAAGCCTTTTCAATACCTTCCAGTCCCGGCATGACATTGATTTCGCAAAAATAAGGTTTTTCTCTGCCAAAAAGCAGATCAATTCCCAGAAAATCCAGTCCGGTCTGCTCGTAAATATCTGCGGCTATGGTACGGATGCCAGAAGTGACAGGGTAAGGCTCTACCGAAGCGCCCAGAGCTACATTTGCACGGAAATCCCCCTGGGATGTGCGCTGCATACAGGCAACGGCTTCTCCGCGGATGCTGTAAAAGCGCAGATCTCTGCCGTAGCTTTCTGAGATAAATTCTTCGAAGAGCCATTCCTTGGAGGAAGGGTAGTTAAGAGAGAGTTCCTCATAAGAAGCTTTATCCCGGATGCAGACGATTTCCTCTCCCATGGAGCTTTCCAGTCCTTTACCGACAAAAGGAAGCCCCAGTTGTTCTACAATAGAAGAAAAAGGCAACAGTGAAGTTCCCAGAAGATATTTCGGGATCAAAAAGGCTTCGGAATGAAGCCTTTGTACCTGTTCAAATTTATTAATATAGATATTATAAGCAGTTAAAGGATTATAGCTTCGGGTGGCAAGTGCATTTATAGCATCCTTTTCCCGCCCCCATTTATAGCGGTTGATGACAAAATCCACTGGTTCCAGTATTTTACCATGATTTATAACACCCTGCGGAGAGACCATAGTATCGTGGATCCCTACAATCTGCAGATCCATATCCAGGGCAGAAGCTTCCTGTACCAGGCGATTGCAGGTATAAGCGTTGGTCATAGTATTATATTTTTCTATGATATATCCTCTGATAGGCATAAGACACCTCGTAATTTCAGTATTCTCATGGTTAACATAGCAAAATGTTGTCAAAATAGCAAGAAATATAGTTCTTCTATTGAAAAAGGAGCAATATCCTGCGTATAATAAGAGGTATGAGAGCCTAAAAGTGGGATGATAATCCCACGATATGCGAATATTGGGTAGAATTGTGGTAGTGCGTAGCACGAAGCAATCCGTAGGTATCAAAGTCGGGGGCTTTTGACCCCGACATCATTAAAATATATTAAGAAGAAACAAAAGAGGAGACATACAATGAAATTACTCGAAGAGCGCATTCGCAAAGATGGTACAGTAAAAGCAGGGAATGTATTAAAAGTAGATTCTTTTCTGAATCATCAGATGGACATTGATCTGTTCAATGAAATGGGAAAAGAATGGGCGCGTCTGTTCGCAGACCGTAAGATTACGAAGATCCTGACGGTGGAGGCTTCCGGTATCGGCATTGCCTGTGTGGCAGCCCAGCATTTTCATGTACCTGTGGTATTTGCAAAAAAGTCCCAGTCCGTAAATATTGACGGTGAAGTATATTCCACCAAGATCGAATCCTTTACGCACAAGAGAGTATATGACGTGATCGTTTCCAAAAAATTCCTGCATCCGGAAGATCATATTCTGATCATTGATGATTTTCTGGCCAACGGATGCGCACTGGAGGGTCTGATCGACATTGTCAATAAAGCGGGAGCTTCTGTAGAGGGTGTTGGCATTGCCGTTGAGAAGGGATTCCAGAAGGGCGGCGACCTGATCCGTTCCAAGGGTATCCGTGTAGAGTCCCTCGCAATTGTGGAAAGTATGGATGACAAAACCGGAGAGATCACATTTCGATCTTAAGAGTCAGATAAGTCAGATAACTATTCAGAACCACATTCGCAAACGAGTTAATAAAAATTTAATACCTCTCTTGACAAGAAGTCAGACAAATGCTTATACTGACTAATGTTGAGAGAATACAATAAAGGGGTTGTATGAAAGATCATACTACCCTTTTTATGTTAAGGCTCAGCAGTTTATTCGCAGATCTGTGTCCGCGCTGCTACATGGATCTGTAACGAAGCAGCAGCGCAGAAAGAGGAGAATTATGAAAAAGAAAGTCGTAAGTTTACTCGCAGCTATGGCTCTCGCAGTTACTGCTCTGGCAGGATGCGGATCCAATGATGCAGCTACCACCGGCACAGATGCGGCAACTGTTGCAGCTACTACTGAGGTGGCAGCTACTACTGAAGCAGCAGCTGATGGCGAAGCTGTCAGTGGTGTAAAGGCAGGTTTTATTTTCCTGCATGATGAGAACTCTACTTATGATCTGAACTTCCTGAACGGAGCAAAGGCAGCTTGTGAGAAGCTTGGCATTGAGTACATGACCAAGACCAATATTCCTGAAGGACAGGAAGCTTATGAAGCAGCTTGTGAGCTTGCTGATGCAGGTTGTAATTTCATTTTCGCAGACAGCTTTGGACATGAGGACTACATCATCGAGGCTGCTAAGGAGTATCCCAATGTTCAGTTCAGCCATGCAACCGGAACCAAGGCTCATACTGAGGGTCTGGACAACTTCCACAATGCATTTGCTTCCATCTATGATGGCCGTTACCTTGCAGGTATCGTTGCAGGCATGAAGCTGAATGAGATGATCGCTAACGGTGATATTACCGAGGATCAGGCTAAGATGGGTTATGTAGGTGCTTATACATATGCAGAAGTTATGTCCGGTTATACCTCATTCTTCCTGGGTGCCCGTTCCGTATGCCCCAGCGTTACCATGGATGTAACCTTTACCGGTTCCTGGTACGATGAGACCGCTGAGAAGGAAGCAGCTAACAAGCTGATCGAGGGCGGATGTGTACTGATCAGCCAGCATGCAGACTCCATGGGTGCTCCTACCGCATGTGAGACCGCAGGCGTTCCCAACGTATCTTACAACGGAAGCACTGAGGCAGCCTGCCCCAATACCTTCCTGGTATCTTCCAGAGTTAACTGGGAGCCTTACTTTGAGTATGCTATTAAATGTGTAGCAGATGGAACTCCTATCGATACCGATTGGTGTGGTACTCTGGAGACCGGCTCTGTAGAGCTGAGCGATCTTGGTGCTGCTGTAGCAGATGGTACCGCAGAAGCAGTAGAAGCTGCAAAGGCTGATCTGATCGCAGGCAAGGCTCATGTATATGATATCACCACCTTTACTGTAGACGGTAAGACCCTGGACAGCTATGAAGCTGATATTGATACTGATCCTGATTATACTCCCGATCATGAGGTAGTAAGTGACGGATACTTCCATGAGTCCGATGTTGCATTCCGTTCCGCTCCTTACTTCAATGTAAGAATTGATGGAATCAACCTGTTGGATGAGCAGTATTAATTGACTTATTGAAATAGCCCGGACGGCGCAGCGTTTATTGCCGCGCCGCCCTTTTTCTACCTTATGGATCTTTTGCTTTTGCGGATGGATGAGGTAGAAAAGGGGCGGCCAGTGTGCTTATGCCAGGTATTAAAAGACCTGAAAATTGCAGGTCATGGATAAATTGGAAAGGTGACTAGGATGGAAAAAGAGACAAAAGTAGCTGCGGTTTCGATGAAAAACATTACCAAGACTTTTGGATCCGTGATTGCCAATGATAAGGTAAATCTGGATATCTATAAGGGTGAGATATTATCACTGCTTGGGGAAAACGGCAGCGGTAAGACGACACTGATGAATATGCTCTCCGGTATTTATTTCCCGGATGAGGGACAGATCTTTATTAACGGTAAGGAAGAGGTCATCAAATCCCCCAAGGATGCGTTACGGCTGGGAATCGGTATGGTGCATCAGCATTTTAAGCTGATCGATGTACTTTCCGCTACCGAGAATATCATCCTGGGTCTGGAAGGCAGGCTTAATATCAAGGAGGCATCCCGTAAAATAGAGGAGATCTGTGACAAATACGGTTTTGAAGTAGATCCGAAGCAGAAAATCTATGATATGACGGTATCCCAGAAGCAGACCGTGGAGATTGTAAAGGTGCTGTATCGTGGTGCGGATATCCTGATCCTGGATGAGCCTACCGCCGTACTGACACCGCAGGAGACAGAGAAGCTTTTCAATGTTCTCCGGAAAATGAGAGATGACGGCAAGGCTATTGTTATCATTACCCATAAAATGCATGAAGTGGAATCACTGTCCGACAGGGTGGCTGTGCTTCGTAACGGTCAGTATATTGGAAGCATGCTGACAAAGGATACCACCGTTACGGAAATGACCAATATGATGGTGGGACATGCGGTTACTTTGAATATTGTCAGACCGGAACCTGTGAATCCCAAGCCCCGTATCGAGGTAGAGGGACTGACGGTTCGTAATGAAGAAGGAATCGTCAAGTTAAAGGATGTGTCCTTTACCGCCAACAGCGGTGAGATTCTGGGAATCGCCGGTATCTCCGGCTGCGGACAGAAGGAACTTCTGGAAGCTATCGCCGGATTACAAGTGGTGGAGACCGGTACGATTCATTATGTAGAGGACGATGGCAGCAAGGAAATGCTGATCGGCAAGGATCCGTTGAAGATCGCAGAGATGGGTGTTTCACTTTCCTTCGTGCCGGAAGATCGTCTCGGCATGGGTCTGGTGGGCAATATGGACCTGACAGACAATATGATGTTACGTTCCTTCCGACAGGGACATACACCGTTTACGAACAGGAAACCTTCCAAACAGCTTGCGACTGATGTGGTAGAAAATCTGGAGGTTGTAACCCCGGGTATCACCACTCCGGTACGCAGATTGTCCGGTGGTAATGTACAGAAGGTTCTCGTTGGAAGAGAGATTGCGTCTGCACCTACCGTATTGTTAACGGCTTATGCGGTACGTGGACTGGATATCAATTCTTCGTATACTATATATGACCTGATCAATGAACAGAAGAAAAAGGGCGTTGCCGTAATTTTCGTAGGTGAGGATCTGGATGTGCTGATGGAGCTGTCCGACCGTATCATGGTGCTGTGCGGCGGAGAAGTCAGCGGTATCCTCGATGCGAGAAAGACAGATAAAAATGAGGTTGGTATGCTGATGACCAGAGTAGGAGGCAAAGAACATGAAGGAGAAGAATAAAGAGCCTTTGTTTCATATCGTAAAAAGAGATGCTCTCCCCTGGTATAAATCTCTGGGTATCCGTTTCGTAGCGATTCTGTTGGCGTTGATCCTGTGCGGTATCATTACGACGATCACCACGGGAATCAATCCTTTACAGGTATATCAGTCTATTATTCTGGGAGCTTTCGGATCCGTCCGTAAGACCTGGGTTACTTTTCAGAATATTGCGATCCTGTTGTTGATTGCACTGGCACTGACTCCGGCATTCAAGATGAAATTCTGGAATATCGGCGGTGAGGGACAGGTCTTGATCGGGGGTCTGGCATCCGCAGCCTGCATGATCTGCCTGGGGGACAAGCTTCCGGGTGCAGTTGTGATCCTGTGCATGATCGTGGCAAGTCTGGCAGCAGGAGCCATCTGGGGCTTCATTCCCGCATTTTTCAAGGCGAAATGGAATACCAATGAGACGCTGTCTACGCTGATGATGAACTACATAGCTACTCAGTTGGTGGCATTTTATACGATAGTATGGGAGGTTCCCAAGGGATCCGGTAAGATCGGTATCATCAACCAGAACACCAATGTGGGCTGGCTACCGCAGATCTTCGGCTCCAAATATCTGTTAAGTATTGTAGTGGCAGTAGTGATCACGATATTTATGTATGTATATTTGAACTACAGTAAGCAGGGATATGAGATCTCTGTTGTGGGTGAGAGCGAAAATACTGCAAAATATGTGGGTATTAAGGTGGAAAAGGTAATTATCCGTACCATGCTTCTGTCCGGTGCACTGTGCGGACTGGTAGGCCTGCTTCTGGTAGGAGGCATCAATCATACTGTGACTACCACGATTGCAGGTGGACAGGGATTTACCGCTGTACTGGTATCCTGGATGTCCAAGTTCAATCCTCTGACCATGGTATTCTCCAGCTTCCTGATCATATTCATGGATCGCGGAGCCAGTGAGATCTCTACCAATTTTGGACTGAATCATTCTTACTCCGATATTCTGACAGGTATTATCCTGTTCTTTATCATCGGCTGTGAGTTCTTCATTACTTACAGACTGCAGTTCCGTAAAAAAGCAGAAAAGGAGGAACAGTAATCATGTGGTCATTTTTACTTGCATTTATTCCGAGAGCAATCGTACAGGGAATTCCTCTGTTATACGGGAGTACCGGTGAGATCATCACGGAGAAGTCCGGTAATCTGAATCTGGGAATCCCCGGCGTCATGTATGTGGGAGGTATCTGTGGTGTCATCGGATCTTTCTTCTATGAGAGATCCGCAGGAGACGCGGCGAACATGAATGGGTTTCTTGCCATTGCGATTCCGATGCTCTGCTGCCTGTTAGGATCCCTGTTGATGGGATTGCTGTACTGCTTCCTGACTGTCACCCTGCGGGCGAACCAGAACGTGACCGGTCTGGCAATGACCACCTTCGGTGTTGGCTTCGGTAACTTCTTCGGCGGATCCCTGATCAAGCTGGTAAACAGTGATGTACCTTCCATTGCACTGTCTGCTACCAGCAGCTATTTCAGCAAATCCCTTCCTTTTGCGGTGAAGCTGGGATGGTTCGGCAAGTTGTTTTTATCCTATGGATTCCTGGCGTATCTGGCAGTGATCATAGCGTTTGCGGCATCTTATATTCTGAGTCATACCAGAACCGGTCTGCATTTGAGAGCGGTCGGTGAAGGTCCCAATACCGCAGATGCGGCTGGCATCAACGTATCCCGGTACAAATACATTGCTACCTGTGTGGGATGTATGATCGCAGGTCTGGGAGGTTTGTATTATGTAATGGACTATGCCTGCGGTGTCTGGTCCAACGATGCCTTTGGTGACAGAGGCTGGCTTGCCATCGCACTGGTCATCTTCACCATCTGGAGACCGAATATCAGCGTATTCGCATCCTTCCTTTTCGGCGGACTGTATATCCTGTATCTGTATCTGCCCACCGGTATCGAACATATGGAGTATCAGGAGCTGTACAAGATGATTCCTTATGTCGTAACATTACTGGTACTGGTCATCACCAGCATGCGGAGCAAGAGAGAGAATCAGCCCCCTGCAAGTCTGGGACTGGCGTACTTCAGAGAAGAAAGATAATAATTTTATAGAAAGACGATTAAAAACGGCGTTTTCCGGAAATTTCCGGAGAATGCTGTTTTTTAGTGCACATTTTGGAAAAAACTCACAGAAACTTTAGGAAAACTTTTGATTTTATTCGGATGGAATTTACCTGTGTCTGTTATGCTGAGATCAATTCAGAGAAAATAAACGGAAGGGAGAAAAAAGATGAAAGTATTGATCACAACAGACTGGTACAAGCCGGCCATCAACGGAGTTGTTACTTCGGTATGCAATCTGCGGGAGGAATTACAGCAAAGAGGACATGAAGTGAAGATCCTGACTCTGTCCCGTACAGCTCGTTCCTACGAAGAAGAGGGTGTGATCTATATGGGTTCCGTGAATGCCGGATATATTTATCCGGGAGCAAGACTTCGGGTGTCCCCGGGACGCGAACTGTATCGCGGGATTATAGAGTGGAATCCGGATATTGTGCATTCCCAGTGTGAATTTTCTACCTTTTTCATGGCAAAAAAGATCGCAGAGGAATGTAAGACCCCTCTGGTGCATACTTACCATACTGTATACGAAGATTATACCCACTATTTTTCCCCTTACAAGAAATGGGGCAGGAATATGGTACAGTTCCTGACGCGACAGATCTCCGAGAAGGTGGACAGTATGATCGCTCCCAGCACAAAAATAGAGACATTACTAAAAGACTATGGCATTCATTGTCCGGTATCAGTGATCCCATCGGGGATTGATCTGAGTAAATATGACGCGCAGACCCGGACGGATTCCCGGGAGAGAATCCGAAGAAAATATAAAATGGACCGGAAGACCACAGTGCTTTTATATGTAGGTCGTCTGGCAAAAGAGAAGAATGTGGAAGAATTGCTGGAGTACCAGCAGAAAATTCAGGAGAGCGGCACAATACTGATGATTGTAGGCAGCGGTCCTTATTTGGAGACTTTACGGAAAAAGGCAGCAGAACTGGGTGTGACGGAAAGCGTTATTTTTACCGGAATGGTATCACCCGCTGAAGTAGCATCTTATTATCCGGCAGGAGATCTGTTCGTTAGCGCTTCCACCAGTGAGACCCAGGGGCTTACCTATGCGGAAGCACTGGCAGCAGGATTACCGTTATTATGCAGAAGGGATCAATGCCTGCGGGCGGTTGTGGAAGAGGGAAAAAACGGCTGGCAGTACCGGACCGAAGAGGAATTCTTGAAAGACCTGAAGAACTGGAAGGAGAAAGAAGACGATGAACGCAGAGGAATGTGCAGTTATGCAAAACAGTCCGCAGAAATATTTTCCCAAAAAAGATTTGCGGGAAGCATGGAACAACTATACCAGCGACAGATCGAAGAAAAACAGGTCGAAAGAGAAAAACGCTTGGCAAAGAGTCGTCAATATTGCATCCTGGGTTAGTCTGATCCTCTGTGGAATACTGGCAGTCTGGAGCTATCAGAGCGGCATTTTCCAATCGGTGGAGACCATGCAGCAGTTTGTGAACCGTTTCGGAATGATCGGTGCACTGATCTTCGTGCTGATCCAGATCGTTCAGGTGGTGTTTCCCATCATACCGGGTGGCATCAGCTGTCTGGCAGGAGTGCTGCTCTTTGGAGCGGTGCCGGGATTTTTCTATAATTATATAGGAATCAGTGTGGGTTCCTGTATTGCTTTTGGAATAGCAAGAAGTCTGGGAAGACCGGTGCTGTACAAGATGTTTCCCGGGAAAATGATTGAAAAATACCTGACATGGACGGAGTTGAAGGGGAGATTTTTGAAATTATTTGCACTGGCAATCTTCCTGCCGGTGGCACCGGATGATTTTCTCTGTTATCTCGCCGGAACAACGAACATGACATGGAAACAGTTTGTGACAGTCATCTTTCTGGGGAAGCCTTTCTCCATTGCGCTGTATAGTCTGGGACTGACGACACTGTTCCAGGTGATTTTCCACCTGGTATAGGAGAGTATACTTATGAAAATTTATATATATAAAGGCGGACTTTCACTGGTGGCAAAAAGCGGCGTCGGCAGCGCCATCCGCCATCAGGAGAAGATGCTGCGAGCAGCAAAAGTGACCGTGACGGACGTCTGGAAAGAGGCGGATATCGTACAGATCAATACCGTATTGCCTGATTCGCCGTTGGTGGCACGGCGGGCAAGACGGCAGGGGAAAAAGGTCGTCTATTATGGGCATTCCACTATGGAAGATTTTAAGAATTCTTTTATCGGTTCCAATCTGGCGGCTCCTTTATTCAAAAAATGGATCCGCCATTGTTATAGACAGGGAGATGTGGTTATCACACCAACGGAATACTCCCGGAAATTGTTAATGAAATATGATCTGCATCGGGAGATTTACGCACTGACCAATGGTGTGGACACTGAATTTTTCCACAAAACAGAGCAGGCAGGTGGACGATTCCGGATATTTTTTCATCTTCCTGTGGATAAAAAGGTCGTGATATCCGCCGGGCATCTGATTCACAGAAAAGGAATCGGGGATTTTCTGGAAATGGCAAAAAGGATGCCAGACATTATTTTTCTATGGTTTGGGGGCGGGAACAATGCATTGATTCCGGCAGAGATCAAAAAGGCTGTGGCAGAGAAGCCGGAAAATGTGATCTTTGCCGGTTTCCAACCGTCCGGGATCCTGCGGGATGCGTACTGTGGTGCGGATGCATTTGCTTTTTTCAGTTATGAAGAGACGGAAGGAATCGTGGTATTGGAGGCATTATCCTGTGAGATTCCTGTGATCGTGAGAGACATTCCGGTGTATGAAGGGTGGCTTACCGACGGCGAGCAGGTGCGCAAAGCCAGAAATCCGGATTCCTACGAGCAGGCAGTCCGAGACATCTTGTATGAAGAACCGCGGGAAAAAGTAAGACGCAGAATCCGGGCAGGCAGGGCACTGGCGGAGGAACACAGCATGCGGGCGACAGGTGAGAAACTGTATCAGATAGAGCAGAAGCTTTTGTAGACATCCCTCTTGCAAATTCAGAGTCTTTATCATAAAATGAGAGTACCTTACAAAGGAGGTGCTTACGATGAACCTTGTAATTACTATTAGCCGAAGATTCGGAACAGGAGCCAGTCTGATCGCACAGGAGTTGTCTGAGAAGCTGGGGGTGCCGGTGTATGATAAGGCGTACATAGAGCATGAGCTGGATGGTGACAGTTATGCTACGGAAGCGGAGGTCATTAAGGAATTGGCGGAACATCCCTGTATTATTCTGGGACGTTGTGCATCCGAGATCCTGAAGGATCAGCCGAATGTATTTAACGTGTATGTGTGCGCGGATAAGGAAGATCGTATTGAACGTATCATGAAGAAGGAAAGCCTTCCTCATGATGAGGCAAAAGAAATGCTTGAGAAAAATGATGCGGAGCGCGCCGACTATTATTATGAAAATACCGGTAAAGTGTGGGGTGATGTGAATAATTATCATATGATCCTCGATACCACCAAACTGGGAATCGAAAATTGTGCGGATATCCTGATCCGGTATTTTGAAAGAGTGGAAATTATTTGACAGCCCGGAATGCGAATAGGCGTTACGATTTCGAGAGTATGCAGTACGAAGAAATCGTTTAGGATATAAATAGGGAATAGATTGTAAACAGATGTCTCACACGGACATCTGTTTTTCTATGAAAAACATCTTAAACACAGTAATAAAATTAATCAATTATACAACGTTATAAAATTAAAAGTATGATTTTAAATATAACAAAAAATGATATATACAATTGAAAATTTTAATCAAATAATAAAACGGAATAATCACCGAATAAAATGACCTTTTTCTTGAATTTATAGATATATGACAAAAATGTCACATTAAAATACATCAATTAACAAGATAAGAACATAACTTGCTTACAGAAATTATGAGTGTTAAGATAGTGCAATCAGATAAGTGAAAATAGTAAAAATAACAGGTTTTGAAAATAAAAAGTAATCATATGGCAGGAGGATTTCCATGAACAGCGCAGACATAGCAGCAAAATATCAGAAAACTTATTTTATGCCCCCCGAGGTGACCTACGACTGGGTGAAGAAGGACAGCATTACCAAGCCCCCCATCTGGTGCAGCGTTGACTTGAGAGATGGTAACCAGGCTTTGATCGATCCCATGAGCCTGGAAGATAAGCTGGAATTCTTCAAGCTGTTGGTAAAGATCGGTTTCAAGGAGATCGAGGTTGGTTTTCCTGCTTCTTCCGATACCGAGTACAATTTTATCCGTGCCTTGATCGAACGCGACATGATTCCCAATGATGTGACCATTCAGGTGTTGACGCAGGCGAGAGAACATATCATCCGCAAGACCTTTGAAGCGGTAAAAGGTGCGCCCCACGCAGTAATCCATCTATACAACTCTACTTCCGTAGAGCAGAGAGAACAGGTATTTAAGAAAGATAAAGAAGCCATCAAGAAGCTGGCAGTAGACGGCGCCCAGATGTTAAAGAATCTGGCAGACGAGACCGAAGGCAACTTTACCTTTGAGTACAGCCCTGAGAGCTTTTCCCAGACCGAGGTGGATTATGCACTGGAAGTCTGCAATGCAGTACTGGATGTATGGAAGCCTACCGCTGACCGCAAGGCCATCATCAATCTGCCCACCACCGTACAGGTGGCAATGCCCCACGTATTTGCCTGTCAGGTAGAATATATGCACAAGCATTTGAAATATCGTGACAATGTAGTACTCAGCGTACATCCTCACAATGACAGGGGCTGTGGCATCAGTGATGCGGAATTCGGCGTACTGGCCGGAGCAGACCGTGTGGAAGGTACTTTGTTCGGCAACGGCGAACGTACCGGTAACGTGGATCTGGTAACTGTTGCGCTGAACATGATGTGCCACGGCGTGGACAGTGGACTGGATTTCTCCCATATTATGGAGATCCGCGAAGCTTATGAGAACTTCACCGGCATGAAGGTACATGAAAGAGTGCCCTATGCAGGAGATCTGGTATTTACCGCATTTTCCGGTTCCCATCAGGATGCCATCAGCAAAGGTATGGCATGGCAGAAGGAAGGCAAGACCGGCAAGCGTTGGGATATCCCTTATCTGCCCATCGATCCTGCGGATGTGGGAAGAGAGTACGAATCCGATGTTATCCGTATCAACAGTGTATCCGGTAAGGGCGGCGTAGCGTTCGTATTGAAGCAGCAGTTTGGCTTCTCGCTGCCCGCAGCCATGAAGGAAGAGGTTGGTTACCTTGTAAAAGGTATTTCCGACAGACGTCATCAGGAATTACTTCCCAAGGAGATCTATGCGATCTTCGAGGAAAATTATATTTATCCCCGCAGCATCTTCAACATTCCGGAGTGCCACTTCAAACAGGAGAACGGCATTCAGGCAGAGGTGACTATCGAGCAGGGCGGAGCTTCCAGAGCCATTACTACTATGGGTAACGGACGTCTGGATGCAGTCAGCAATGCCATCAAGACATACTTTGGTATTACCTACGAGTTGTCTGTATATGAAGAGCATGCAATTTCCAGAGGCTCCAATTCCAAGGCTGCCACCTATGTTGGTATCGTCCATGACGGTAAATTCTACTGGGGCGTCGGCGTAGATGAAGATATTATCAAGAGTTCTATCGCCGCACTGGTGTCCGCGGTGAATAAGCTGGCAGCAGAACAGCATATTACCTCCGGCAGAGAAGAGCGGATCGTGGAGATCATCAGTTTCATCCAGAAGAACTATGTGGATGTGACATTGGATATGCTGGTAGATACTTTCCATCTCTCCAAGCCTTACCTGTCCAAGTACATTAAGGAAAAGGCCGGCATGACCTTCCAGGAGGTCGTTCGGGAAGAGCGCATGAAAAAAGCAAGAATGCTCTTAAAGGAGACCAATCAGACGGTGGAGACCATTGCAGCCAACGTTGGTTACGAGAATGTGGAGCACTTTAACCGCCTATTCAAAAAGGCATATGACATGACTCCGGTACAGTATCGAAAACAGAGCGCGGAATAAAGTACGCCGTGGAACTGCGCCATGCACATTCGTAGACGTACTGCGTCTACTTCATGTACGGCTGTCGCCGTATAAATCCAAAAAGAAAAGCACGTCCTCGTGAGCAAGCTCCCAGGGCGTGTTTTTCTTTTTGGATTTGCATGGCTCGTAGCTTTTAACATAATGACAGGTTTGGAAAACATAAATAAATAGAAAAAACCGTTTTTTTTTATTATGATGAAAACATAGAGCAAGAGAATTCGCAGTCTGGCATTCCGCCGGAGCGTAACGAAAGAAAACATAAATGTAAGAGGCTTACATCGTAAGCAGACAGGAGTAGAAAAATGGAAATGAAAGAGACGATTCTGAAAACTTTCGCAGAAGTATTTGGAGATGCAGAGGGCACCAAGGCTTATTTTGCACCGGGACGTGTGAATCTGATCGGTGAACATACCGACTATAACGGCGGACACGTTTTCCCCTGCGCACTGACCATCGGTACCTATGGTGTGGCAAGAAAGAGAAACGACAATAAGCTGCGTTTCTATTCCATGAATTTCGGACATCTGGGAGTGATCGAATCTTCTCTGGAGGATCTGGTACCCAGCAAGGAAGCAGGCTGGACCAATTATCCCAAGGGAGTGATCTGGGCTTTCGGTGAGAAGGGCATGAAAGTGACTTCCGGTATGGATCTGCTGCTGAACGGTAATATCCCCAACGGTTCCGGACTTTCCTCTTCCGCTTCTGTAGAAGTGCTGACCGGCTACATTCTGAGAGATTTCTTCGGATTTGATGTGACCAATCAGGATCTTGCACTGATCGGACAGTTCTCCGAGAACAAATACAACAAGGTAAACTGCGGTATCATGGATCAGTTTGCCATTGCCATGGGCAAAAAGGATAATGCTATTTTTCTGGACACCGCAACTCTGGAATATGAGTACGCACCGATCCATCTGGAAAATGCGAAGATCGTGATCGCATGCAGCAATAAAAAGAGAGGCCTGGGAGATTCCAAGTACAATGAGCGTCGCAGCGAGTGCGAGACTGCACTGGCAGAACTGCAGCAGGTAGTGAAGATCAAGACTCTGGGTGATCTGGACGAGGAGACTTTCGAGAAGTTCAAAGCTATTATCAAGAGCGATGTCCGCAGAAAGCGCGCAAAGCACGCTGTATATGAGAATCAGAGAACCGTTCGTGCGGTAGAAGCTCTGAAGAACAACGATGTGAAGCTGTTTGGTGAGCTGATGAATGCTTCCCATGTATCTTTGCGGGATGATTATGAGGTAACAGGTATCGAGCTGGATACTCTGGTAGAAGAAGCATGGAAGGTAGACGGTGTTATTGGTTCCCGTATGACAGGTGCCGGTTTCGGCGGATGTACCGTAAGCATTGTAAAGGATGAGGCTATTGACACCTTTATCGATCAGGTAGGCAAGGCATATAAGGAGAAGATCGGTTATGCAGCTGATTTCTATGTAGTAGAGATCGGTGACGGCCCCCAGACCCTGTAAGAAATTAAGATCCGACGAGAATAGAGAGTGCGATGCCGGAGAAATCCGGTATTGCAGAATGGAGAAAAAATGGATATTCAGGTATTAATTCGTAAATTGGTATCCTACGGAGTACAGACAGGACTGGTTCCGGAGGAAGATGTGATCTACACGACCAACCGTCTGTTGGAGCTGTTTGAACTGGATGAACTGGAAGAGCGCGACAATGTGACCATGCGTGAGGATGAACTGGAAGAGGTTCTGAAGGGTATGCTGGATTATGCTTACGAAAAAGGCATTCTCAAGGAGAACAGTGTGGTGTATCGTGACCTTTTCGATACGAAGATCATGGGCATGCTGATGCCCAGACCCAGTGAAGTAATCCGTCATTTCCACGAACTGTACGAGCAGGTATCTCCCGAGGCAGCTACCGACTATTATTACAAATTAAGCAGAGATTCCGACTATATCCGTCGTTATCGTATCTGCAAGGATATGAAATGGGTAGCACCCACCAAATACGGCGATCTGGACATTACCATCAACCTGTCCAAGCCTGAGAAGGATCCCAAGGCTATTGCTGCAGCGAAGCTGGCAAAACAGGCCGGTTATCCGAAATGCCTGCTGTGCCGTGAAAATGAAGGTTATGCAGGCCGTGTGAATCATCCCGCCCGCCAGAACCACCGCATCATTCCGGTGACCATCAATGGCAGCCAGTGGGGATTCCAGTATTCTCCGTATGTATATTACAATGAGCATTGCATCGTATTTAATTCTCAGCATGTACCTATGAGGATTGAGCATGCGACCTTCTGCAAGCTGTTTGATTTTGTAAAGCAGTTCCCTCATTATTTTGTAGGTTCCAATGCGGACCTGCCCATCGTAGGCGGTTCTATTTTAAGTCACGATCATTTCCAGGGTGGTCATTATGAGTTCGCCATGGCCAAGGCGCCTGTAGAGAAAAACTTCTCTGTAGCAGGTTATGAAGATGTGGATGCCGGTATCGTGGCATGGCCTATGTCTGTGATCCGCCTCAGCGGTATGGATACCGACCGCATTATTGCACTGGCAGATGTGATCCTGAATAAATGGAGAGAATATACGGATGAAGAGGCTTTCATCTATGCCTATACCGATAACGAGCCTCATAACACCATCACTCCCATTGCCAGAAAGCGCGGAGACAAGTTCGAACTGGATCTGGTGCTGCGTAACAATATCACTACTGAGGAACATCCTCTGGGTGTATATCATCCGCATGCAAAGCTGCATCATATCAAGAAGGAGAACATCGGTCTGATCGAGGTTATGGGTCTGGCCGTACTGCCCGCCCGCCTGAAGGGTGAGATGGCGCATCTGAAGGAAGCAATCCTCGCCGGTAAGGACTTAAGAGCCGATGAAGAACTGGCAAAGCATGCAGACTGGGTAGATGAATTCCGACCGAAATACGATGCTATCACTGCAGAGAACATCGACGGTATCGTAGAGAAGGAGATCGGTCTGGTATTCATGCAGGTATTGGAAGATGCCGGTGTCTACAAGAGAACTGAGGAAGGTCAGAAGGCGTTCGACCGTTTTGTAAAGAGCTTGTAATAATAGTTCAGCCATAGAATGACAGAACCGGCGATTGGGTGCTTGCACACAAAGCGACGGAGAGCGTGATAATGCGACTTTGCGAATGGCGCGGTCTGAACGTTTGTTGTAAAATGTTTGTTGCGAGGAAAAGGAATTGTGGTGACACAATTCTTCAGACTGTAGACAAAGCTCCTTCCTGTGAGGGAGCTTTGTCTACAGTCTGTTTATTTATCGTTATCTTCTCTTTTCCGAATCATGCCTCTTACTTTTTATAGTACCATCTTCCTGTATAGGGTGCAAGTCGTCACTGATGGTTCGTATAAATAATTTTACGCGTTTTTGCTGTATTTTTAAAGGTGCGAGATTTGTATAATTCCGATAATTGTAGTATACTGTAGGAAAAAATTTTTCGTAACACATCAGTTCACCATGTATTACAGAAAAGAGGTTATATTTCAAATGAAAAAGCAAAGCAAAGTAACCAGTCAGTCTGCCATGCTGCAGCAAAACACAAGATCAACCTATCGGATACTGATCATCAGCATCGTTATGCTGATCCTGTTCATCGGATCCAACATGTATCTGAGCCGGATCAATTCCCAGCAGCTGGAAGCTACCATGTATCTGAACCAGTATCGTCTGGGTTCCAAGACGCTGACCGCTGCCGTACAGTCTTACGCAGTCACCGGAGACCAGACCTACTATGACAATTATATGAAGGAATTAAACGAGGACAAAAATCGTGACATTGCCTGGGAAGGTCTTCAGAAAGACGGTCTGACCGACAATGAATGGGCACTGTTAAACCATATTGCTGAAATGTCCAACGGTCTGGTTCCTCTGGAAGAAGAAGCCATGGATAAGGCCGGTTCCGGAGATACACAAGCAGCTATTTCTTATGTATTTGGTGAGGAATATGAATCTACCGTACAGGAGATCACTGCAACCACAGATAATTGTATCAATGATATCCAGGCACGTATGGCTCAGAAGCAAAATACTCTGAATCTGATAATGATCACTACCATGGTGATTTTCATTCTCTGCTTCCTGACCATTGCCCGCAAGATTGTCACCACACTGACCTTTGCAAAACAGGAACTGCTGATTCCCATTGTAAAAGTATCCGAGCAGATGAAAGTACTTGCGCAGGGACATTTTGACAGCCGTCTGGATCTGCCGGAGGATGACAGTGAAGTCGGCATCATGGTGCAGGCCGTTCATTTCATGAACGACAACTTTACCAAGATGATCACCGAGATTTCCGAGATCTTAGGTCAGATGGGTCAGGGCAATTACCGTGTAGAGCCTACGGAAGAATATGTCGGTGACTTTGTACAGATCAAGGATTCCATGGTGAAGATCATTGCCGATATGAAGAAGACACTGTCCACCATTCAGGTCAGCGCACAGGAGATCGATGGTGGTTCCGAGCAGCTGGCACAGGCAGCTACCGATCTGGCAGAAGGTTGTACCGCACAGGCCTCCAAGATTTCCGAAGCATCCCAGATGATCGACGCTATGGCAAAGAGTATTGAAGAAAAAGCCAGAGTTGCACAGGAGACCGCAGATATCTCCAAGCAGTCCGCACAGACGGTTGCTGATGGCAATGCCAAGATGCAGGAACTGAAAGTCGCAATCGGTGAGATCAGTAAATGTTCCGAGGAGATTCGTTCTATCATTCAGGTCATTGAGGATATCGCTTCCCAGACCAACCTCCTGTCACTGAATGCCTCCATCGAGGCTGCCCGTGCCGGAGAAGCAGGCCGCGGATTTGCTGTCGTAGCCGAGCAGGTCAAGAATCTGGCGGAACAGTCCACCGAGGCTGCCGGAGAGACCACAAAGCTGATCGGGAGCACCATCGATGCTGTCAACAAGGGAATCGCCATTGCAGAAGAAACCGAAGCCAGCATGGATCAGGTAATGGAAGAAGCCGAGGCTTCTACCAAGCGTATGGTTGATATGGCACAGGCCCTTCAGGCTGAAGTGTCCAGCGTCCAGCAGATCGATGAAAACATCGCTCATGTGGCCGGAATCGTGGACAACAACTCCGCATCTTCTCAGGAGACCGCCGCTGTCAGCGAAGAACAGTCCGCGCAGGTACATACTATGTTACAGCTGATGCATCAGTTCCAGATCTAGTTTTCAGAATGATAAAGCCTGAGTGCTTCTAAAGAAGCCTCAGGCTCAGACTGTAGACAAAGCTCCTTCCTGTGAGGGAGCTTTTCTTGTGTCATGA